>DHJA01000140.1:5988-7673 GCA_002404095.1 Planctomycetaceae bacterium UBA4732
CCCTTTTCGCACAGGCTCTCAGTCCACGACGAACTGATCGAGTCTCTAATCGAACCGCGCCGGGTTCTGCCGTCGATGCGGTTAGGTCAACTAATCGCCAACATGACAACGGTGGCCCGCGGCGCGGTCTCGGGCGCGGTTTGGGAGGCGGAGGACGATGAGTTAGTAGGTGCGATCCGCTGGCACCTCCAGCAACTGGCCTCCCGCGTGGCGGCAGAAGACGCCGAATCAGCCGCTGCACCTGACCGTGGCGGCATCACCGCTTCGCGGAATTCAACGTCTCACTAGCCGCTGCGGCAGTTGAGCTGTGTCGTTAGCCGGGGAACCCATCGACACGGCCAGGTTCTTGCCGCCCGGCCATTCGTCCGGCGAGAACAGCATCGCACGGTTTTCGATGCCGATTTACACGCGCAATCCCTCGGCGTGACGCAGCGGGTCCGGCCATACGGTACACGCCATCGGCCAATTCGCCTCCACCGAAAGCGACGGGTCGCGGCTCAGTGTACGCGGCGTCTACACTTGTACCAATCCTTTTTGTACCGAGGAGGTCAAGCCGGGTGTGCGTCTGATACTTGGGTGGAAAAATTGCCCTCGTTCCCACGCTACATGAATTACAGGGGGGGGTGCCATGCAACGCCGGCAAAAACTTCAGTTGGTTTGCGATTGTAACCCTTTGGCGATTTTCATCTTAAAGTCCTCTTCCATCGTGCGGAGGAGCGGAGGTTTTGGAGGCTTATGGTCTTTGCGTCTGGGCCACACTTGGCGAACTTTGGAACGGGTGCGCCATCGGTGTTCCGAGCGGACGCGCTCCAGCATTGCCTGGTAGGCCGCGAATTGACGCGGCCCGAGCGTTCGCAGTTGGGCCGTTATGCCGCCGCGAATACGCAACAGGATGCGACGAGGGTTTTCCCTATTACTCAGGATCACCACTTGACCATGATGCGATTGCGTCCGCGTCGCCAGGGCCAACAACAACTGCAAGGCGATCAGCGAAGCCCCTCGGCCTCGCGATGCACCAACTTCACGGTGCGGCTTTGCAGCTTGACCTTGCCCAACATCCGCTTGTAATAGCGGAACAAGCCTTCGCTGCGCCAACGCCAGCGAACCAGTTGAGCGATTTGCCGGTGATTGAGTTCGCGTGGATCGAGTACGTTGGTCAGCAACCACACATTGGCCTTATTGCCGCGGACGCGCACCACGCGGAGGTGCAACGGCGGCCGTCCTTGGCTCTGCGCTTTCTCGGGCCAGTAATAAACCAACGTCTGGCGAAGACGGTCCAAGGGCACGTTCGGAGCGGTGTACAGACGCGAGCGCGACGACAGCCGCACCAGGAACGACGCCCCGGCGGCCAGGAGGGCTGCGTACAAATCGTATCCCTGATAAAAGGCGTCGGCGACGATGAGGGCCCGCTGGGGCAAAGTTCCCAACAAGGAGCGCAAAGGGTCGTGTTCGCTGGCCGTGCCTTTGCCCAGCCGCCACGACCACAGCAAACCCAGGGGCAACAGGACCAGCGCCGAAAGAACCATCATGGGCGGCGAATCCGTTTTGCCCGCCTCGCCCAGGCGGGCCTGCAATTGCCTGGAGCGGGGACATTCCAGACGACTGCCGTCGCAGCCCAAGGGAACGTAACCCCCTTTGCCGATCCGCAAAGCGTCCACAAAACGCTGGGCCAACTGCCCTCGCAA
>DHJA01000140.1:7891-12134 GCA_002404095.1 Planctomycetaceae bacterium UBA4732
CAACAAGACCCAGAACAAGGGTTGCAGCGTCCCACGCGAAGCCGTCTGCGTCGGCCGCCAGGCCTGAAGGACTTGCTTCCAGAGCTGGGGTGTGAGAAACTGGGACAACGCCTCTTGGAACGAACGAATCGTCTTGGTCATGAGCCGTTTTTCCTGAAGGGTGTGCGTGACAACACCCCTTCTGTCGGGAAACGGCTCTTTCAGCTGCGCTACCTAGGTCGGACGCTCGGCCCGGCCTTCTCCGCAGCTGAGGCAGAAAATCATCGAAAGTCATTGATGGCAAAGACCTTGACACAAAACCGCCCCTGTACTTGTTAACGGCGTTGGGTGCCATGTTTTCGCGGGCCGGTCAAGAAACTTCGTCCCGTCCCAACCCCGCGAAAGCATGAGTCCCCGAGCGGGACTCATGCTTTCGCGGCGGCTTGAGCGGGCGGAAGGTGCGGACAGAGGCCGCGAAAGCATGGCACCCAACGGAAAAGTCACCCAAGTAAAGACGCACACCCGGTCAAGCCTCAGAAGGCGGCTGACCTGTTCCACTCGGACGAGCGGCTGGATATTCTGGACAAGGCCCGCGGCGCGAGGGACAAGCTCGGCGTAGAAGATTTGCATAAGTATCTACACGCGGTCAATCAGGGAGAACTAACGCTTCAGACCATGATCTTCGACCCGGCGAACCTTCGGCTGCACCTGGCGTTCGGAAAGATGCCGTCTTCGGGCGGGGAGCTGCGCACTATCGACTTGGCGCCGCTGTTCACTGATGCGACGCATCCGGCGGATTGACAGGACGAACCGGCGCCGACAGAATGAGGAGTTATGGAACCAACCCAAGAACTGATCGACGCTATTTACCGCGAGCGCGTTTTGCGGGCGCGGCGCACCCCCCTGGACCAAAAGTTCCTGGCGGGGCCGCAACTTTTTGATCGCGCGTGCCGGATCATGAAGGACGGGATCCGATCCGAGCGACCCGACGCCACGGAAGTCGAAGTCGAGGCGATCCTACGCCAGCGGTTGGCGTTAACGCGGCGTTTGGGAAATGGCGAATGAGCGGAGACGACGCTACCCTTGCCGTCATCGGCGCCCTGGAGGCGCTTGGGACGCCATATATGGTGGTCGGTTCCTTCTCGAGCAACCTCTACGGCGTTCCGCGCTCGACCCAGGATGCCGACTTTGTCCTTCAATTCGGCCCCCAAACGATCTTTCAACTCGCCGACCTGCTCGGGCCGCCATTCCGCTTTGATCCGCAAATGTCTTTCGAGACCGTCACCTTCACGATGCGTCACGTACTTGAGTTGCCCGACATCCCTTTCAAAGTGGAACTTTTCCATTTGGGCGACGATCCATACGATCAAGAACGATTCCACCGGCGCTGTCGCAAGAAGATGCTTGGCCGAGAGGTCAGCGTCGCCACCGCCGAGGATGTGATTGTAACCAAGCTCCGTTGGGCGGTGCAGGGGCGAAGGATGAAGGATCGCGAAGACGCGCGCGACGTGATCGCCGTCCAGGGCGACGCCATCGACTGGGACTACGTCAATAGCTGGTGCGACCGTCACGGCAGTCGTGCGGTGCTGGACGAGATCAGGGCGTCGATCCCGCCGCTTTTATAAGGTATGTGGCTTTTGGCTGGTGGAGGACGTGGACCTGGAGCGTCCAAAGTTGATGGTTTGCGCCGGGCGCAAAGTCTGTCGGTTATGCTTGCACAGGGCGCAGACAAATAACAAGTTAGGCCGTTTGATGCACCTCGTTCCGAACGGAGGACACTCATGAAGACGAATGTAGTTTTGAGGATGTGTGCGCTCTTGGCACTGACGGCTGGTTCGTCGTTTGCAGCCGGCGCGCATCAAGATGGGGCCAAGAGTGAAGCAGAGAAGTTGTTCCGCGCCATGTGAGGAGAAGTTGGCGAGGGCGAAGACGTTGCAATGCCATTTCCGTGTCAAGGTGGGCACCCTATCCTACGAAGGCTCTCTGTTCCTTGCCGAAGGAAAGAAGGCGCGCCTGGCAATCAATGAAGCCACTAATGGCCGGCCAATGCGACTTCTGACAGTTTCCGACGGCGTCCGCTTGAGCTACCAGGACAATGGAATGCCCCAGCCCAAGTTCGAGGACGCGCCCAAAAACCTCAACGCTGACATCCTGATCTGGGTAGCGCGCCCTGGCGTCTTCTTACCACAGGCGCCCCTGCCGGATGTAAAGACCGACGACGCAAAAGATCGGTTTCGCGTCTCCAGCTTTACGCTCGGGGACAAGGAGAAAGTCGGCGAGCGTGAAACGCAACGGCTGGAGTATCAGCTCACCGTCAAGGGACAAGACGAGCCGCTCTCGGTGGTCATCTGGCTCGACCCGAAGACGGGGCTTCCGATCAAGCGCCTGGTCACATCCCGGACAGGGGGGCAGCAGACGACAGTGGTCGAAACCTACGAGAAGCTCACTTTGGATGAGAAGGTGGATGTCAAGAAGTTCGATCTGCCCAAGTGAGAGCGCTCCCAGGTGTGAGGGAAACACGAAGGGACCACGACGCGACTCGTGCCCCAGGATAGCCCCACTTCACGACTGCGCAGCTCGGATGCCAATTTGTCGTCTTGAAGCGGTCAAAGCCTTTAGCCGGACATGGCCGTTAGCCCACGGGGAACTGAATCATCATGAAACTCGAACTTGAAAACGCCCCGGCCGTGATCAACCCGGACGGGGATGCCATCACATCGTCGTTGGCAGCGGTGCGGGGGTTCGCCATTCTGAGCCGGGACGAGATGACCTACATCCAGACGTCCGGCCCTGCGGGGGAGGGATTCACGCTAGAGTATCAGGACGGCGACACCGACCGCCACTACCGCTGCCCCGACGAGTTGTCTTTGGAACGAGTCACACAGGCGTTCGTGTCCTACGCCCGCGGCACGGACTCGTGGAAGACTTCGTTGCCGTGGGTCAAAGAGGACGTTTGAGGGCTAGGACGAGGGTGGCGGCGGTGGCCTAACCTCTATAAGGTTCCCCAAGTCAAGAGAAAACGGCTCCCCCGGCCACGTCTCCACGTCTGTCTCAGGGTAACGGTTGTGCCGAGGTTGCCGCTGCCGTGTTGGGTGCGAAGGTTGTGGCCGTCTTCGAGGTGACGCCGAAACAGGTGGTGCTGCGGCCGAGTGGGGGAGCCGTAAAGCACTTTGTATTCGTATTGTGGCATGGATGAGTCCCCGATCGAATGAGTGGCGCGGTCTGCATTTTGCGCTGGTACGACTGCCGCCGAACGGCAAAGCTCAGCCGCCGGGGCCGCCTGCCAGGGCTTCTCAACCCTGGAAAACCAGAATGGCGGCCCCGGTCGGCTGCAGCCGATGGTTCGGCGATGACCACTCAACCGCGCCCAGCAATGTATGCCTCTACTGCATCTTTGGCTTCCCTGAGCCCCAGCCCGGTTTGTTCCCGGTGCAACTTGATGGCCGGGATCTTCCGTGCGGGGTCGTCGGCCAGGGCTTTCACCTTTTCGGACAAGCCGCCCGGTGTTGCCGGGTCGTTGTACTCCAGCCCCAAGTGTTTGAGGATGAGGTCCAGCTTCGCTTCGACCCGACGGAGCCGTGCAGCATCGGATGGCTTGTAGAAAGAGTAAGCCGCAGAGCCGCCGGCGAAAAGAATGACAATCAGCGCAATCCAGAAGAAGTCCCAGTACTCCAGAGCTGCGAACATCCGGCACCTCCCCATTTCGCCGCCGAACAATGATTAGACAGCGAAGCACCCCCCAACGCAGCGAGGCTTTGCCGCCTATCGTGGGAACGCCCGTTCCCACTCTTTTTCCTAACTTCTATGTTATCAATAAACTCCGTCGATTGTCAGCATTTCGCATTGCGAGGATAGGCGGCGACGCTTCGCCGCCTATCCCGGCCACGCTCAGCAACGATCCAACGGGCTGCGCACACCCCTTCCGCCCCGATTTAGTACATGCGTATAGATCATGGTCGTTTCAACGCTGGCATGGCCCAGCAACTCCTGGACCGTTCGGATGTCGTAACCGTCTTCCAACAGGTGGGTAGCAAAAGCATGGCGGAACGTATGCGGCGTCACAGGTTTGGTCAGTTTGGCTTGGCGCGCCGCCTCACGCACCGCTTTCTGGATCACTGTCTCATGAAGGTGATGCCGGCGCACTTGTCCGTCGCGCGGGTCCGTGCCGCGCCGGATCGCGGAAAACAAAGAGCGCCATGCTCCAATGAGACAATCCGGAATTTACGGACGGCGAACGCCGCCGTCCGTGAACGGCTTCATTAAA
>DHJA01000219.1:0-26117 GCA_002404095.1 Planctomycetaceae bacterium UBA4732
GATTTTTCGCACAGGCTCTTAGTTGTCGCCGAAAGGACTTCTGCTCTTGATCGTCACTTTCTTAGACTGTACGGCCCCGTTGCTGGACTCCGCCTTGATCGTGTAGTCGCCGGGCCGACCCGCCTTGACCGTCCATGTCACCGGACTCTGCCGGCTCGCGGAGGTGAAATCCAACGCGGGCGCCGGCCTTGTCAGGCTGTTGCCGTCGGCAAGCTGAAAGCCGTCGGGAAGCGTCAAAGTCACTGTCTGACCGGGCGCTGGGTTGTTCACATAGGCCGTGACGCTCAGCTCGCCGCCCGGCGTGAACGAACCGCCGACGCTCAGACCGAGTTTGCCGCCGCCCTCGCCGGCCGCCACGTCGCCGAGGCCGTAGGTAAACGCCATTTCCCTGCTTGCGCCCGGCAGCACCTGTTTCGGATTCCAATACATTACCACGGCGGAATCGTGTAAAAGCGAGATGTCATACACCGGCACTTCCCACAACGTCTCTTGCTGCCGGCACCGGCGATCTCTCATCTTGTGGGCCAAGTCCGCGTTCGGCCACGCCCCAAGCGTCACCCGGTCGGGCGGCGCCAATGCGCTGCCAAGGACGAACTGGATGCGGGCAATGGTTCCCGGATGGGCCAGGTCGTCGGATTCACACGCCTGGATGTAGAGCGGCACGAGGTTGCCCTGAACGTCCAGGTGGGTGTCACATAATTGGTTCCGGCCAGGGATGAGGAACGGTACGCCGTCATTGGCGCCGATAAAAGTATCCAGCAGAAAGCGTAGACCGACCGTGTGCGGCCGCAAATCCCGGTTGTCAATGCGGTAACGCACGATGCAGGTGTCGAGCCGGCCCGATTGCGGCCCCGGCACGAGTTCCACGGTCTGCGTCACGTCGATTTGCTCATCGGAGTAGGACCATACCGAGCGCTTGCCTCGGCGCGGCGCGCCCGCGGCGGCGTTCCCAAGATCGCCTTCGAGTTCCTTCCATCTTCCGCGAAAGGCGTCGATTCGCTCGCCCGCTTGCGTTCGAGTGCCCGTCTCTCCGAATAACAGCTCGTCATTGTCCAGCTTGATGCACGTATTGTTCGTCAGCCCTTTCTCGGAAAACGTCAGTCGCTTCACGGCGCCGCGCCATAACGGGTCAGCCTCGCCCGTCATTGTCAGGCCGAAGCGCATGCTTGGTTCCCAGATCGCCGGTACGCCGTCGTCCGCGGCGCCGTCGGCGGGTTTCATGCCCACGGTGCCGACCGTCACGTTTTCGCCGTGATCGTGAAACTGAACGTCAATCAACGGCGGCCCTGACGGGCCGGCGACTAACCCCGCCGCCTCCGCGCCGCCGGCGAAGACGCGAACCGCCATGTCGCGGACCAGCGTTACAAAAAGCCCGAGCAGGATAAAAGCGACAGGTAAAAGAGGTAGAATTATCGCCCGCATCCGGGACTTGCTTGGGCCGGCCGAAGGGCGTTGATCCTCGTCATCCAGCGGCACAACGTCCATGATCGCCGGTTTCCGGGACGGAGCGCCGTTCTGCCACGTGGCGATGCGCGGCGGAGTCCACGGCTTCGCCGTCTCAAGCGCGGGCGGGAGCGCCGGCAGTGCGACCACGGGCGTGGTTTCCACGACCTGGAATGTCGGATAAACGGTGGGGGTATTGTAAGCGGCCGTCCGCGGCTTGCCGAGTATGCGCAACGCTATCGGAACCACGAAGCGCTGGTTGCCATTGGCGCGCACAGTCAGCTTGGCCTCAAGGCTTTCGCCGGGACGATCCGGAACCGGATCGACGGCCAGCCGGACATGGGCGGTGCGGCCGTCGAGGTCGATCTTGCTGACTTTAAGCCATTGTTGATCGCTAACGGCGGAGGCGAATACCGGCCGTTTTTCGACGGCTTCCACGTCGAGCGTGTGAAAGACGCCGGCGCCCGGCTTACCCTCGAAGAATAGCGACGATTCGCGCACTTCCACCTTGGGCGGCGTGGTAAGGCCCAGCGCTTCAAAGTATTGCTGCACGGCCCCGATGCCGGAGGCGGACGGCCCTTGCACCGGGTACGTCCAACCGTTCTGGATGTACCAGCGCGCGACGCCGCCGCTCTCGAACAGTGCGGCCGCGGCCTTGGGCGCGGTCCTGGCTTTCTGGGCGATCTCTCGCGGCGTGATCGCTCCGGCCAGGACGCCTTCGGCGAACGGCTTGACCGGAACCTCGGCCGTGACGACGACGGTGGCGGCGCCGCCGTTGGTCTCGATGGTCAGCCGGCCGATCATCGGCTTCGCGGCCGACCGCAGCAGCTTGCCGCGAACGTGAACGGGGATAACCGTACCCGTCAGGAATTGAAACACCTTGCGCGGCGAACCGCCGCCGTCGCCGAGCGCCAGCCAGACGCAATCGTCGCAGGCGATAGTACCCGACAGCATGCGCATGCCCTGATTTTCCAGGCGCAGCTCCCAGCGATGATCTTTGCCGACGGTCAACTGACCCATGTTGACGTGAAGCGTTTCGACGTGCAGCCTGGCCGGCTCGATGGTTTTTGCCGGCAGTTGGCCGAGAACCTGATCCAGAGTACGGTCCTTATCCTCTTGCCGCGCGGCCTCGCGGACGGCCTTGGCCAAGTCGGAGCGACCGAGGCCGGCGAGGAAGTTGGCAAGATCGCCGTTGCGAATCAACTCAACCGCGATGGCCCCTTCGTGGTAGCAGGCGAGAGCGAGCTGATCGAAGTTACGGCAGAGGGCGCCGTCAGGAAAAACGAACGGATGGGGGAAAGACTGCGCGCCCGGATCAACAGGACCGGACGCGCCGACGCGGCCGCCGAGGGAGAAGCCGTCCTCGTAACAGTAGAGGGCGTCGGCCGGATTAGCGCGGTGACATTTTGGGCAAATCTGGGGCATAAATCCATTCCAATTTTACCACAAAGGCACAAAGAACACAAAGAAAGACAAAGAACTTCTTAAACTATTCTTTTCCTTGTAATTCCTTTGTGTTCTTTGTGTCTTTGTGGTGAATCATTTTTGTCCTATCCCGCCGCGCAACGGCGTTGTGCGCGGCCTCGGCGGCTCACCTGGCGTTTCATCCTCTTCTGATTCGTCGTCGGCCGACTCCGGTTCCTTCGGCAGGGCCGCCTTCAGCGACAGTGATATCCGCCGCTGCGCCGGGTCCACGCTCAACACCATCACCTGCACTTGCTGGTCGGTCTGCACTACGTCGATGACGCGGCGCACGCGCTGCGGCGCCAGTTCGGAAACATGAATCAATCCCTCGACGCCCGGCTCCAGTTCCACGAACGCGCCAAAGTCCATCAAGCGCGTCACCTTGCCCGTTAAGACTTGGCCGTGATGGTACTTCTCGTCGATGCCGTCCCACGGACTGGCCGTCAGCTGCTTCAATCCGAGGCCGACTTTGCGTTGTTCGCGGTCCAGTTTCAGCACCACCACTTTGACCTTTTGGCCCGGCTGAACGACGGAAGCCACATCCTTCACGCGCTCCCAACTCAGTTCGCTGACGTGAATCAATCCGTCCACGCCGCCCAGGTCCACAAAGGCGCCGAAGTCTCGAACCGACCGCACGATTCCTTCAAGGATTTGCCCTTCCTTCAATTCCGCCCATAGTTTCTCGCGGTTCACTTCGCGTTCCTTCTCCAGCAAGGCGCGCCGGCTGACCACGAGATTTCGCTCCGCCGGTTCGACTTCCGTGACCATGCAGAGTAGTTTCTGATTAATAAACTGCGCGGCGTCCTCAACGCGGTAGAGGTCGATTTGGCTGATGGGCATGAAGCCGCGGATGCCGTTCACGTCCACCGTCACGCCGCCCTTGTTGACCTCCGTGACGCGGGCCTCGACCGTCGTGCCGACGGCCACCGTGTCCCAGCTGGCATGGACGGCCGCGCCTTGCCGTGACAGCAATAGCAGACCGTTGGCGTTGTCAAAGCCCTCAATGTGGACGTCCACCTCCGTGCCAATTTCGGGCACGCCGTCCGGGAATTGCAGCATCGGCAACAGACCCTGGGTACGCCCGCCCGGCAATTCGATGAACACATCGGGACCGTGGATACGGAAGACCTTGCCCTTCTTCGGCCCCTCCTGGCCAGACTGAGCGCCGCGCCCGCCATGCTCGGCCGGGTCGCCGTATAGATCCTTGTCGGAAAGGCCGCCCATCGCTTCCTGAAGCTGCTTTTCCATGTCGTCGTCAAAGGCGTCGATGCTTTTGCCATAGCCGTAGCTTTGTTCATGCTCCAGCGACGGCGGCTTTTGGTCGCCGCCGACGCGAAAGCGTTGCGGCTTTTCACGCGGCGGCTTCTCGCGTTGCGGTGGTCCGAGCGGGGCCGGAGGCGCGGCGGGCTTGTCTGCGTCGCTCATAATGTCACCTTGCGAACGGTGCCCTACGAAGGCTTGATCTTCCGTATGAGATAATTATAGAGGTTTTCCTAACCTTATGGGCGAACGGCCGGCGTAAGCCGGCTGGTACAAGATGCTATCGGCGACTTGGTGACGTACCAGCCGGCTTACGCCGGCCGTTCGCCCATCAACCTCGTGAGAAATCCGCGTCGCCGTGGCGTCATGATTGGTGGAACGCCGACGAGAACCCGCAATGCCGTCAATCGAACCGGACGCCTTGGGACGGCTTTACCGGCAACACGCGCCCGCGCTTCTCCTGTACGCGCGGCAGTGGCCCGGCAACGGCGAAGATCTCGTCCACGACGCCTTCGTCAAGCTGGCACGGCAGTCGCCGCCGCCGGCGCGAGTGTTGCCCTGGCTGTACCGCGTGGTCCGCAACACGGCGCTCACCGCCCACCGGGCAGCCGTTCGCCGGCGCCGGCGCGAAGGCGTGACCGGCGCCCCGGAAGCCTGGTTCGCCGTGGTCGATGACCAACTCGACGCCCAGGAAGCCGTTCGGCGCCTCGCCGTCCTTGAATTGGAATTACGCGAAGTGATCGTGGCCCGGATATGGGGCGGCCTGACGTTTGATGAGATTGCTCGGCTTGTTGGCTGTTCGCTACCGACGGCGCACCGCCGTTATCAAGCGGGATTAACCGAATTACGAGAAAGGATGGACGGCCAATGGACGCGCAACCCTCCCCTTCCGACGACATGAGCGATCTGGAAAGGCGGCTGTCCGAGTGGCGGCCGTCCACCGCGGGTCTCGACGCCGACGGCGTACTCTTCGCCGCCGGCCGCGCCTCGGTGCGGCCGGGCTGGGGTCGCATTGCTTGGCCAATCGTCTCAGGATGCCTGGCACTGCTGACGGCGACCCTCGGCGTCGGGCTGTCGCAGGAGCGGGCCGCGCGGTTGGAATTGACCGCGCGGCTCCACGATCCGAAGCCGCCCGTAGTGACCGCGCCATCTCCAATGCCGGAGCCGTATGAGGCGCCCTCGACGGAGCCTCCTGCCGCCGACAGTTACCTCGCCGCGCGCCGGGCGCTGGCGGGCAACCTCGATTCCTGGCTGGCGACGGCAAAGACCGAGCCAGCGGAGGGTCCGCCGACGCCCAACCGGCCCATCTGGAATGTAGGCTCGCACCCCGACATACTTGAGCCGTGATTCGTGCTTCTCTCGTTTACTCATTCTTTACCTCAAGGAGTTTGCCAATGAACTGGCTGCGCCGATGGTTCGCGCCTACGCTTTTCGTGATTCTGCCCCTATCCGGACTTGTATTGTGTGGGCTAACACAGACTGCCGCGGACGGCGCGAAACCGCAAGCGAAACCGCCCGCGGAAGACAAGTGGTTCCTCGACCGCTCACTCACCTTGTCGCCGCAGCTGGAACCGCGGCCGGCGCTCAAATACCGTCTCTTCCCGCTGGCCTCGGAACGCAAGGACGGCAACGCCGTGCCGATTTACCTGCGGCTCAACTTCGAGCAAAGCGACGCGGCCCGGCGCTATTGGACCGATACGCCGGTAAAGTGGAACACGATGCCGATCGACAAGATTCCGCTCAAGGAGGCCAAGGAGTTCCTCAATCGCTACAAGAATTTCCTCCGTCAATTCGAGTTGGGAGCGAGGCGGAAAACGGCGGACTGGAACTACACTCTTGACCAAGGAAGTGTGAGAGACATCCTCCTTCCCGACGTGCAGACGATGCGCGGCTATGTGCCGATGATGGTACTCAAGGTGCGGGTGGAACTGGCCGAAGGCGACTACGCAGCGACGGCGCACTGGCTGGAGACGGGCTTCGCCTACAGTCAACACGTCGGCAATGGTCCGTTCCTCATCAACAGCTTGGTTGGCATCTCCTGCGCCAACCAGTTTACGGACTGTCTGTTCGACTTCGTACAACAACCGGATGCGCCGAACCTCTACTGGTCGCTGACCGCATTGCCCCGGCCGTTGATCGACATGCGCGACGCCTTGGACATGGAGTATCGTTTCTTGGATATGCAATTTCCCGATTTGGCCGACTTGGATCGAACACGCTCGCCCGAACAATGGGACGCCGTGCTAGTGAAGGTGCGGGCGGAGTACCAGCGTATCGCCGGGGAGGAACAAAGGTTGCCCGAAGGACGCTGGCTGGAGCCGCTGGCTGGGACGGCAGCGGGGGACTCAGCCTCGAAGTCGCCCGACTTGCCCGCGGCCCGCAAATATGTGACCGAACACCAAAAGCTGGCGGCGGATAAGGTCGAGGCCATGCCCCCCGCTCAAGTGCTGCTGCTCTACCTGGTCGCTTCGTACAACGAGTTCCGCGACGACACCTTCAAGGCGACCTACCTGCCGTACCCGGAGGCCAGGCGCGTCTTCGCCGAGGAGGAGGCTCGTCGCAAGGCCGCACCCGATACGGAGAGGAATCGCTTCGCCGAGGCACTGCTGCCATCTATCAGCAAGATTCAGCGATCGCAAGCGCGGCTGGACCGCAAGATCGCCGCCCTGCGTGTGATCGAGGCACTGCGGATGCACGCGGCCGCCCATGCCGGCACGTTGCCGGATAAGTTGAGCGAGGTGACAATCGTGCCTATCCCCGACGATCCGGGCACGGGAAAGCCTTTCGAGTACCAGCGCGACGGCGACGCCGCGACGCTGATTAGCCGTATCCCCGGCGAGAAGCCGTCGGCTACGGGATTGCGGTATCGGCTGGTGATGAAGAAGAAATGACGCCGCCACTAACCCGAAACGCGAGCGAGGTTTTCGACCGCATCCCTCGCTTGCGCTTCGGGTTAGTATCCAGTCACTTTTTCTGATCGCTAAAGTCGTAAACCTCTACCTTCTCGAAGTACTGTCCGTAGTCTTTGACGAACTTGAGATGCGTCTCGTGGGTGAGATACGTCCTTAGTCCGGCGGCGTCAGCAAAGAGGACGACGAGGCCCACATCGTAGTCTTGCAAGGCGACTTTGGGCGTTGAATCGTCGGCGGACGCGGGACGGCCGACCTTGAGGGCGCGCACGGTCGGGATCGCCTCCAACGTGTGGCAGCCTTGGATGATCTTCTCCACGGTGTCGGCCGGAGAGTCTTTTTTCAGATGGAAGATAACCGTGTGAGCGTAAGGCGCGGCGATTTTGTCGGCGACCGCGACCGCCTTGACCGGGTCCACGGCGACGGCGGCGCCGGTCAACAATCCTGCGAGGACCAACGCGGCCGCGAACGACAATTTGCGAATCATGCGGATGCTCCTTGGGAAAGAGAGTGTCGTATACTTGAGGACAAACTATTAAGATAACCCAGCCGTGGCGACTGACCTCAAATCCCACTGGGTTGATCCATGCCTCTAAGAATCTCCGCTTTCCCGAAATGTTACCTCGACCAAATCGCCGGCGCTCGCACCATGTCGGTATTCGAATGGATCGAGCAAGCTCAGTCGCTTGACGCCGACGGCCTGGAAATGTTCGACGGTTTCTTCACGAGTCTCCAACCCGCCTACCTCGATCGCGTCGGCGCGGCCATTCACGGCGCCGGCTTCGTCATGCCCATGCTGTGCTGTTCGCCGGATTTCACCAATCCCGCCGCCGACGGCCGTAAACGCGCCTTGGACCGTGCGGTCGAGATGATCCACGTCTGCCGGCGGCTCGGCGGGCCGAAGTCGGTTTGCCGCGTCCTCAGCGGCCAGCGCTATCCCGAGGTGAGCCGTGAACATGGTGTGGCCTGGGTGGTCGAGGCAATCGAAAAGCTGTTGCCTGTCGCCCGCGAATGCGAAGTGGTGCTAGGCATGGAGAATCATTACAAGGATAGCTTCTGGAAATACCCGGAATTCGCCCAGAAAAAGGATCTCTTCTTACAGATCGTCAACGCCATCTCCGACAAGAGCCATTTCGGAGTGCAATACGATCCGAGTAACGCCATCGTGGCGGGCGACGACCCCGTTGAATTGCTTCGCGCCGTGGCCGACCGCGTCGTAAGTATGCACGCCAGCGACCGCTATCTCGCGGCGGGAACTTCCTTGGACGAACTGCGACAGAGCGACGGCACACTCGGCTATTCGGCGAATCTTTGTCACGGCGTCACGGGCAAAGGTCTGAATGACTACGACGCCATATTCCGCATTCTGGCGGATCATAATTACAAGGGTTGGGTGAGCATAGAGGACGGCATGAACGGTATGGACGAAATGGCGGAGTCGTTGGCGTTCCTGCGCAAGATGAGCAATAAGTATTTTCCGGAGGGTTAAATGCGACAAGTGCGAACGGCCATCATCGGCTGCGGCAAAGTGGGACGGATTCACGCCGACGCCCTGCGAAGCGTCCCGGAAGCCGACTTCGTCGCCGTCTGCGACAGCGACCCGGAGCGGTCGCAAGCCTTCGCGGAGCAGTACGGCGTCCGCCCTTTCACGGACCTCGGCGCTCTGTTGAAGGACGCCGTCCCGGAAGCGGTCATCCTCTGTACGCCGCATCCGCTGCACGCGGAACCCGCCATCCAGGCGGCGGAGGCAGGAGTTCACATCCTCGTCGAAAAGCCGTTGGCGGCCAGCCTGAAAGACTGCGACGCCATGCTTGCGGCCGCGGACAAAGCCAGCGTCAAGCTCGGCGTCGTCAGCCAGCGTCGCTTCTACGAGCCGGTGCTGCGTATGCGGGCCGCCATCGACGCCGGTAAGATCGGCCGACCCGCTCTCGGCATGTTTCTCATGTTGAGTTGGCGCGACGAAGCCTACTACCGCTCCGACCCATGGCGCGGCCGCTGGTCTACGGAGGGCGGCGGCGTGCTAGTCAACCAATCGCCGCATCAATTGGACCTTTTGCAATGGCTTATGGGGCCGATTGAGGAAATCAGCGGCTACTGGGCCAACCTCAATCATCCGACCGTCGAGGTGGACGATACGGCCGTCGCAGTCCTCCGCTTCAAGAACGGCGGCCTGGGCAGCATCGTAACGAGCGTGTCGCAGAAACCCGGCGTCTACACCAAGGTCCACGTCCACGGGTCGAACGGCGCGTCGGTCGGAGCGCAAACAGACGGCGGCTCGACGTTCATCGCCGGCATGACCGGCATCGCCGAGCCGCCGGTCAACGATTTGTGGACGGTCCCCGGCGAAGAATCGCTGCTGCCCGGCTGGCAGGCTGAAGACCGTGAACGCTTTGGACGCATCGACCCTGTAACTCATTATCACGCCTTGCAGGATCGCGATTTTCTACAAGCCGTATTAGAGGGGCGGCAGCCGTTAACGGCCGGCCGTGACGGGCGCGTTGTGGTGGAGATGTTCACGGCGATTTATCGGTCGAACCGCGAGCGGCGTCCGATTCGGCTCGCGGAACTAGCCGAAGCTACTAGGTAGGCCCTCGTCCTTCGCTGCTACAATGAGATTCCGACCCAGCGCAAGGAACCTCGCATGGTACGCGACCTGATCCTCGGCACCGCCGGCCACATCGACCACGGCAAGACCTCGCTCGTTCAAGCGCTCACCGGGGTCGATTGCGACCGCCTGCCCGAGGAGAAAGCGCGCGGCATCACCATCGACATCGGCTTCGCCAGCCTAGACCTGCCGCCGTACCATCTTGGCGTTGTGGACGTGCCTGGCCATGAGCGCTTCATCAAAAACATGCTCGCCGGAGCGTCCGGCGTCGATCTCGCCCTGCTCGTCGTTGCCGCCGACGATTCGGTCATGCCGCAGACGCGCGAACACCTCGAAATCCTCCGCCTGCTCGGCCTACGTCATGGCGTGATCGCGTTGACCAAGACCGATCTCGTGGACGTGGTCACGCGCGAGGTCGCGGAACTGGAAATACGCGAGCTGGTAAGAGGTACGTTCCTTGAAGACGCCCCGATTATTCCAACGTCCGCGCACAGTGGCGCCGGGATTCCTGAGCTAAAGGCGGCCATCGCTGACGCTTGCCGGCGCGTCGAGGAGCGCGGAGGCGAGGAATGGTTCCGTTTGGCCATCGACCGCGCTTTCATCGTGCAGGGCCACGGAACGATTGTTACCGGGTCGGTAATGTCCGGCACTCTGCACGTCGGCGACGAGCTGGAATGGCTGCCTCGCACGGAGCGCGTCCGGGTCCGTTCGCTGCAAAACCACGATCAAGTGGTGGAGGAGGTTCGCCGCGGCCAGCGCGCCGCCATCAACCTTGCCGGCGTCCGTCATGAAGAGGTATTGCGCGGCCAGGAAGTGGCGACGCCCGGTTATCTCATTCCTTCGCGCGTGCTGACCGTGCGGCTGCACTGCCTCGCTGACAGGAAACGGCCGATTAAACATCGCCTGCCTGTGCGCTTCCACCTCGGCACGTCGGAAATCATGGGGACGGTCGCCTTGTTGGATTGCGACATAATTCCGCCTGGGAAATGGGGGTTGGCCCAGCTGTTCCTCGACGAACCGGCGACCGCGACGTGGGGGCAGCCGTTCGTGGTCCGCGAATCGTCGGCGGCCCACACGTTGGGCGGCGGCCAGGTGTTGCAGCCGGTCGCTCGTAAGATACGACGCGGGCGCCTGGAGACATTGGAGCGGGTCGAACGCCTATGGTCGGGCGATGCTCGCGAGCGCGCCTTAACGGTCGCATGGTTCAGCGGTTTCGCCGGCTTTACTACCGCCGATCTTGTAAGAGGGACCGGCATTGGACCGGACGCGGCCGCCCCGCTCACCGCTCAATTGAAAGACGAGGAACTGTTGGCGGAGGTCGTCGGCGGCGGGGCGAAGCGCGTGCTATTGCATCAAGACAGCGTAAAAGAGTTAGAGAATCGCGTTTTAACTGCTTTAGCGGTGCTGCATGCGCAATTTCCCCTCATGACACTCCACGACCGCCGTAAAGTCGAATCGCAGTTCGATTACGTCGGCGACGAGGCGTTGGTACACGCCGCGGTGGACCGGCTGCTGGCCCGCAAGCAAGTCGTCGGCGACCTGCGCCGCATCGCCCGCGCCGACTTCAAGCCAAAGCTCAACGCGAATCAGCGAAAGCTAAAAGACAAACTCGTCGCGGCCTATCAGGAGGCTCGTTTCCAACCGCCGGAGCCGGGAAGCTTCGCCGGCGCGGCCGGCGGCAATGCGGCCAGCCTCAAGGATTTGTTCGAGGTTTGCGCGGCGGAAGGATTCCTGGTGCGCGTGACCGACGACCTCTATCTCCACGCCGACGCCGACGCCGACATGCGCCGGCTGGTGAAGGAACGGCTGACGAAGCAAGCCGGCGGATTGACGGTCGCCGAGATTCGTGATTTACTGGATACGACTCGTAAATTTGCCGTTCCCTTGTGTGAATATCTGGACCTTGTAGGCGTGACGCGCAGAGAAGGCGACCTTCGACTGCCGGCCTGCGTTTAACCCGCGCTATGATGTTCCAAAACAATTTTCGACATTTACCATCTGTGACAGACGTATTGGCCGCGCCGCCTCTACGCGAGGCGGCGACCGTGCATGCGCACGAACGAATTGTCGAGGCCATCCGCGCTGAACTCGATGGCCTGCGGGAACGCCTCCGTGAAGGTGCGGCGGTCGAGGAACAAGCCGGCGCGGAGGCCGTCGCCGCTCGGGTCGCTATTCATCTGGAACGCGACCACCTGCCGAAGCTGCGTCTCGTCATCAACGCCACCGGCGTCGTCCTGCATACCAACCTCGGCCGCGCACCGATGGCGGACGAAGCGGCACGCGCGGCTTACGAAGCCGCGAGAGGTTATCTCAACCTGGAACTCGACCTGGAAACGGGCAAACGCTCGGCGCGGCAGGACGCCGTGCGCGACTGGATATGCCGGCTGACGGGGGCGGAGTCGGCCACCGCCGTCAACAACTGCGCCGCCGCCACGGTGATCGTCCTGCGCGCCTTATGCCAGGGCAAGGAAGTGATCGTCTCGCGCGGTCAGCTGATCGAGATCGGCGGCAGTTTTCGCATTCCAGAGATCATGGCGGTCAGCGGCGCCGTGTTGCGTGAAGTCGGCACGACCAACATCACCCGCCTCGCCGATTACGAAAACGCGCTCGGGCCCAACACCGGCGCTTTATTGCGCGTCCACACCAGCAATTACCGCGTTTCCGGATTCACGAAGTCGGTTTCCCTCGCCGATTTGGTCGCGCTGGGCAAGAAGCATAACGTTCCGGTCATCGACGACGTTGGCAGCGGGGCGTTGGTCGATTTCGCGCGTTTCGGCCTGAACGGCGAGCCGTTGCCGCGCGAGAGCATCGCGGCGGGCGCCGACGTGACGCTTTTCAGCGGCGACAAATTGCTCGGCGGCCCGCAAGCGGGTATCATCGCGGGCGGCAAGGAGTGGATACAAAAGATAGAAAAAGATCCATTAATGCGGGCTTTCCGTCTCGACAAGATGACGCTGGCCGCGCTGGAGGCGACGTTGCGCTTGTACCTGAACGAGTCGCGCGCCTTGCACGAGGTTCCAGTGCTGGCCATGTTGTCCACACCACTTTCAGAGCTGCGTGAGCGGGCGCAGGCATTGGCGGCACGACTGCAAGCGACGCCCGGCCTCAAGGCGGCGGCGCGCGAGGATGCGGCCTACGTCGGCGGCGGGTCGCTCCCGGATCAGGCGATGCCAACGTGGATTGTTGAAGTGGAGGCCGACGGCGTGAGCGAAGAAGAGTTAGCTCGGCGACTGCGGACGGGCGAGCCGGCGGTGATGGGCCGGCTGCAAGGCGGCAAGTTGTTGCTGGACGTGCGGACGATTTTCGTTGAACAGGAGCCGGCGCTCCTCAAGGCGGTTATTGACGCTGCTGTTTTTAGAAGGATTTACGAGCCGCGACCGTAAGGGAGCGGGGAAGGTTCCCCCCGCTCCCTTACGGTCGCGGCTCGTCGCAAACCACTACCTTAATTCCCTGTCACGGCCGTCGTCGCAGTCAGGCCCAGCTTTTTGATTTCGTCGTCCTTCAACGGTTCGTCCAAGGCCGCGCTGAGGTACTGACCGCAGGTCCAGCGGTAATACTTATCGCCAGACTGGAACACCGCACCATCCCCATCAAGCCGTACCACCTTGCCCTGAACCAGCACGTTGTCGTATTTGTCGGCGACGCTGAACTCGTTGATCGTGCGTTCCGTCAGACGCTTTTCGTCGCCGCCCTTGCCCTGGTCGTAGTACGTCGCCTCCCAGCGCCGGCCGCTGTTCCAAAGGGCCGTCAGTTTTACCACGCCCAGCACTTGGGAGCGTTCCTCGGTAAGCCGACCCGTGACGGCGACGCCGGTGAAGATATTCTTGGCCAGCATGTCGGTGTAGGAGCGCGAGGGGTCGGCCAAAACGTGCGGCGCGGCGACGGTTTTGTCCGGCAGAAGGTCGTCGCGCTTTTCGGCGCCCGTCACCATGAGCGCTTCGACCGTCATGTTGACGTCCAGATCGCCCTTGCTGGACGGTCCTTTCGCCAGCGTCAAGCTGCGCACCTCATGGAGCAATGGCTTCTGGTAAAAATCCTGCACCATCCGCACCACGCCGTCGAGGGCGGCCTGCCCTGTCACCGTGAACGACAGCTTGGTATAGGCCGGCGTTTTTTTGTCGCTCAACTTGGGGGCGCCTTTGCGATCCGCGGGCGTTGGGGTGACTTTGATCGTACTGGGCGCGAAGCCGCTGCGCGTCAACAGTTCGGTAAGGAATCGCTCGTATTGCTCCGCGACGTTTTCCTCATGCCGCTTGCGAATTTCCTCTAGCGGTCGGCCCTTTTTAAGCTCCTTTTCCTGGCTATTGTCTTCCGGCAGGCTGAGGCGCTGCCACTGCGCCAGCCGCGGGTCGCCGGTCAGGATGGTTTTGCGGTCCTGAGATTCCTTCGTCAATTCCGCCTGCTTCTTATCCAAATCCTGCTCTGCGTCGTCGGTCTGCACCCGGAGCGCGGTCAGAGCGTCCAAGAAGAGGAACTTGAACAGGACGCCGCCGCCCACCAGAATCGCGACGGCAACAACGGTCAATGCGAGAATGCGTTCACGAGAGTTCATGGCTGGCCGTCTCCGAATCCGAAGCCCGCACTATCGGCGGGAGCCTCCGGGGCGTGCTTGAGGGTATGATGATATTCCGTCGGCGGCCGGCGCTCGACGTTCACGGTCAGAACAAAGTCTTTGCCGGTCACATTGGGCGGCTCGACGCTGTAGTAACCGTCTTTCATAAAAGCGTCGATCAACTGGTCCAGCGCCTTGTGGTCGGCGCCGACGAAGGATCCCTTGATCTTAATACGTGCGGTGTAAATGGACTTGGCGTTGCGCGTGATTGGTTCGGCGGCTACCGACGTGATGCGGATCGCGTTGGGGTCGATTATGCGCTCCGTTAGATCGTACAACTCGTCGAGCCAGACGACGTTGTCCCAATCGTTCAAGGCCGTGTAAAGCGAGGCCTCTTTCCGGTCGTCAACCAGCTTCGCTTCGAGTTGCTCGCGCTGCCCTATAACGTCGCGCAAATGTCGCGCGGCGTTGGTGTAGACGAGCGAACACCAGAGGACTCCGCCAAGCAAGACAAGGGCCAATACGACCGCCGCCAGGACGTAGCGCCGATTGTTGGGATCGCGCGGCGCCCTGGGCTGACGCACTTGAACGAAGTTGATGGGCAGGCCGCGAGCCTCGGCGCGGGCGAACAGCAAACCGGCCGCGCCTGCGAAAGCCCCACGTCCGGCGGTTGGCACATCGAGACCAGCGGCGCCGGCCAGAGGGTCGAATTCGTGAATAGGAATTTGGACAAGCTCGCCAAGTCGTTCGCGCAGTTCGTCGGAGGCGCCGGCGAGGTAGAGGGCGTTAAGCGGCGCCCGGCCGGCCTGTCCGGCGTACACCGTCAGATTGCGGCGGACCTCGCCTGCGAGTCCGGCGCCGACGGCCAGCGACCGCGCCACCAGCAACTTCTGGCCGCGCAACACGCTGAACTCCGCCCAGCGCTCGCCGACCACGACGACCGCAAGGGCGCTTTCGGAGTCTTCGCTCGCCGGGGTTCCGGCTAACGTCTTCCGCAGGCTGGCCGCCACGCCAAACGAGCGTGGCGTCAGCGCGGCGAGCTTGAGGCCGGCGGACTGGCACAGCTTCTGATAGGTGGTAAAAATTTCACGACGGATGACCACGGCAAGCGCCTGCTGCTCGGCGGCGCCGGGCGCACTTACCGTAACGTAATCAATGACCACCTCTTCGGGCGCATCCGTCAACTCTTTAAAGACCTGGAAGCGGACGACGCCAGCTTCTTCGGCGATCCCCACGGCGGGAAAGCGCAGGTCTTTGAGAATGACACGGTCGCGTCCGACGCAGGCGAGGACGGGGGCCGGCGCGACGCCAGCCGATTTGAGGCGTTCACGCAAGAGCCGGCCGAGCGCCTCGGCGTCGGCCGGGTTCGGCGACTTTTCCTCTCGCCAAACGAGGGCGCGCTCGAACTTCACCTTGCCGCCTCCGGCTACGCCGGCGACGACGTGAAGCTGGTTTTGGTCCCAGTCGATGGCAAGAAAACGTGGCACGATGGAAACCCTTTACGCTTAGAGGCACTATTATTTGGGTGAGCGGGGGGCGTAAGCCCCCTGATTCCGCATCCCGTCAGCGACCACACGAAGAATCAGGGGGCTTACGCCCCCCGCTCGCCTTTGTGTTGGTGTCCGTAAATGCACGATACTTTCGTCATTTTAGCCCATTCATATCAAACCCCGATCCCAATTCTCCCAAGTCGCGCCGATAAACAATACGCGGCCTGCCATTGTTGCCGTCCACCACCGCTTCAATCCGCGCCGTCGGCCCACCGCCTTGGTAATAGCCCAGCGATTGGAAACGATAAACCTGTGTCCGGGCGGTAATGTACGATTCGATGGCTTTCACCTTGGCGAGCGGCACACTAGCCTCCGTGAGCAGCCAGGCCGGCGTCTGGAAGATCGGGTCCACCGCCTGTGTCGATGACGGGTCCGGCCGGAGGTTGACGATATTCTGAACGTCGCCGTCCTCCAGCCCCGGCAGCGCCGCCAGCACCGTTTGCGATGCGGTATTGACGTTAATCCGCGGCGCCAGGTCGGAGTTCAACGTCGTTGTCGTCTTGTCCAGCAGGAGAGGCAGCAATGTTTTCAGTTGGCCGGGGTCGTTGAGCGGACTGGGTAGCGTGATGGTTTTCGCGGTTCGGCCGCTGCCCGTGGTAACGCTCACTTTGCTCCCCACCAGATCGAAAAGCGTGCTAATCTTCTGCGGCTTTTTGCTCTTCGCCGATCCTCGGTCGGTGCGAAGCTGCCCCTGAACCGCAGTATTGTCGGAGCCGGAAAGTGGCGTAAAGGACATCGTCGGGGCTGGGGCTGGGGCAGCCATAGGAGTCGCCGCCCCGCCTTTAGACGCGGTGATCGCACCGACCGGCGGCGCGGCGGACGCCGGCCCGTACAACCGATAGGCGATGATGTAATTCGCCAAGTCCTGACCGAGAGCGGTCGTCAGCTTCTCGCCCATGCCGTTCACGTCCGCGTCGTTGATGTAAATGCGGGCGTTACCCTGGGCGTCGGAGTTCGGCTCGCGGCTGTATACGGTCAGATAAGCTGACCAGCCGCGATCCACCTGACCGCTGCCGTCGTCTTCGTCGGCGTCGAGGACGCCATTGTGATTACGGTCGTTGCCGAACAGCAATTGCGGCGTGACGCCGCGCACCAACAACAACTCTTCCATGCTGTCCAACGGGCCGTTCTTGCAGTGATACGGAGTAGTCAGAGAGGAATAGTAGTCGTCCTTGGCGCCGTCGGAGCGCGGCGTCTCGCCGGGGCTGATCCAGTCGAGGATGGCGTTGGCCACGTCCTCGGTCATGTTCGGCAGCTTCATCAAAACCGCGAAGCCGGCGTCGCCCTTGCCGTTGTCGAGCTGCATCAGGGCGTTGACGTTGATTTTGCCGGCCTCATCGGCGAGGCCGAAGCGGTAGGCTTGCGTCGCGGTGTTGGGGTCGTCGGGGGCGCGCAAGCTCAGGATGCTAAACACGGCGGGGCGGCTCGAACCGTTGTCGAGTACCACCACAGTCTGAAATGCCTGGGCGTTGTCGAACGGATTTCCGTTGAGCGTGTTGGTCATCGCGTCGGCGTTGCCGATCAGGGCGGCGGTGTAGTGGACGCCGGAATCGGCCAGCGCTCGCGTCTGAACGGATCGTGTATAGCCGTCGGTGGCGCGGTACTCGGCGGTAATCCACTCGCTGTACTGAAATGCCGCCAGCGAAAGCACCACAACGATGAGCAGCACCGCGATGAGTACGACGCCGCGACGGCGTGCATCGACCCTAGTACGCAAACGCATGAGCATGGCTTTACGGCGTAGCGCCGCCTCCTGAGCTAGATTGGGCCTGCGCTTGCTGGGTTGTCCCGTTCGCGGACGAAATCGCAATCACGTGGCGATAGACCTTTACGTTGCCGTTCGCTCCCGGTCGCGCGACGCCAACCGTGACCGCGACGGCGCGCGGCGAACCGATGGGCGTGACGCCATCGGCGCCTGGCGTTGTCGAGTCCCAATTGTCCTGCCAATTTGTGCCGTCGAAATACTGGAAACTCAGGCTGCGCACTTCCTCGGCGATGAGAAACGAACCTTCACTGTCGATGCCTGGCGGCAGGTTTTGAAGCGCGTCGTCGGACGTGACGATCGCGATTTCCTGGCGAGCGAGGCCGACCGGGCTGTCCGCTCCGCCGACCAGCCAGTAACTGACGCGGCGCAGGTCGCTGACCACCAGCGGCGAGTCGCTGTTGTTGTTCAAATAGAGTTCACGCGGCACACGGCTGACATACAAATGCAGCGTCTCCGAGTCGCCTTGTACGCCGAGGGGTAGGACGATGTTCGTGCTAGTCCCGCTCTCCGTTGTCGAAGTCGATGCGGCGGAAGTCGCGGTGCCGGTGGTCGTGCCGGCGGTCGCGGCCCCGGTCGCCGGCGCGGTCGTTGCAGCGGCGGCAGTGGTCGCGGTCGGGTCAGATAGAGCGTCGGCCCCAGCCGCGATGCGAAAGCGGCCGGGGTCGCTCAGGCCGACGACCTGCGAGGCGTCGGAGTCGATCCGCGCAAGAATCGCTCGCGCCAAGGTGCTTTCTTCAACGAGGTCGCGCGAGTTCTGCGCGAAGCGCAATTGCATATCCACCGCGACATAAAGCGCTCCTAAAAGGAGCATGGCGATGGTCGTGGCGAGGACTAATTCCACCAGGGTGAAGCCGGATCGGCCGCGTCGTTGGCGCCGAATGTCCATGCTATTTCCCCTTTGCAGGTGTTGAACCTGAAGTCGGACTCGGCGTTGACTTCGCGGCCGGCGTCGCGGCCGGCGTCGCGGCCGGCGTAGCCGCGGCAGCAGGCGTAGCCGCGCCGGAGGATGTGCTATCGCCGGAACCCGCGGTCGTGCCGCTAACGGAAGGCGCGTCCTGAGTGCTGCCGACGATGGACGGATCGAGAACCATCTGGGTCAAGGAACATTGGGTAGGGTTTCCCGAGTCCGTCTGCTGTCGCGCCACGTTTACCGTGACGTTCCAAAGGCCGACAACGCTGCCGTTGTCGGCGGTCAGCGACCATGTGTAGTCCGGCTCTTCGTCGAATGACCCGTCACCCTGCGAGGCCAGCGGCACGACGCCTGCGACGACCTCCGCCAACTTGGACTGGCACAACCGCGTCGCCAAGTTCTGGCGCTTAATGTCGCGCGCGATCTCGCCATTGCGGAGCAACATTTGACTAAATACCGACATTGCCAGCAGGAAGATGGCCAGGGCGATCACCACTTCCAGGAGCGTCAGGGCGGGTCGAACGCCTCGCTTGCGCGTCGGGTTAGCCAATGGAGAGGTCATACAATGTTCACCCTTGCGCATCCGCTAAGTCGTCAATGCGCGATTACCGACGGCGCTCTTTGGGTGGTCACGCCCCCGGTCAGAGCGCGAAGGCGGAGCGAGATCGGCGACGCGCCGGCGTCGCGCGATCGGAAGACGATTTCCAAGTCATTTTGCGCGGTGCCGTCCGGGAGGAAGACTGCCACCGTGGACCATGAACCGCCAGCGGTCGAAGCAGCGGATGCGTCGCTCGGGCCGGGATCGCCGGCGTCGGCCGTAGTGAAGCGGATGCCGTGCGGCAGAGAATCTTGCAATACCAGCGGCGGGTTGTTGGGGTCGGCCGGCGCCGGCGGATCGCCGCCGCCCCAATATTCGGGTCGATCAGGCGCCGCGCGGAAATCGCCGCCGCCTGCGGAAACGCTGAAACGGTACGGTTGGCCTTCGCTGATGGCATGAGAACGCATCCCCGCCCAGGCGCCGCGCACCTGATCAACCGCCGCCTGCATTCGACTGTCGGAATACATGCTCTCGATAGAGGGAATGGACAGCGATGCCAGGAGTACAATGAGGGCTAGCACGACCGCCATCTCAAACAGGGTGTATCCACGGCGCGTCACACGCATGGCTTCACGTCCTAGTGTCTGGGGAATCAATCCTTCCAGTTGCCGACCGGCTTACCGCCGGAACCCTGCGACCAGATGTCGTACTCGTTGCCGTGGCTGCTTTGGGGGGAAAACTGGTACGGAGCGCCCCACGGATCCGATAGCTGATCCGCCTTTAGTCCCGCCTTGGGACTGCTGACGAGATCTTGAAGGCTGCTTGGCAAATCGCCAGCGTCCATCCGGTAACGTTCGACGGCAGGAACAAGCGTGCCCTTGATTTGGGACTGGGCGATGTCGCGCCGAGCGCCGTCGTAGACGCTGATGGCGATTGGCACGGCCATAGCGGCTAGGGCCAGGATAATGGCCACGACCACGAGCATTTCGACAAGGGTAAAAGCGATGCGGGATGACTTTCGTTTCCGGGTGAGTGCAAGCATAGGAAAACCTCCAGTAGTGTGCGGACTACCTGCCCATTGCCAAACAATTATACCACAAAGGCGATTAAAGGTTGATGAGTGCTATTGCACAACGCTGCCCATCTTGAACACCGGCAGCAGAAGCCCAGCCATTACGACCAGCACAACCGCCGCCATGACGAGCAACATGACGGGTTCCAACAGACGGACGAATAGCTCCAATTGGCGCGTGGTGCGTTTCTCCAGGCTGGTGGAGATGCCAATTAGCACTTTGTCGAGGTTGTTGCTTTCCTCGCCGACGGCGATCATCTCCACCACGTCGCGCGGGAAATGTTTACAAGCCGACAGCGGCGCGGCCAACGATTCGCCGGCCGTGATGTTCTCGGCGGAGCGTTCCAACGCCTCGGAAAGAACCTTATTGCCGGTCGAGTCCTTGCTGATGCGCAAGGCGTTGAGGATCGGAATGCCGTTGTGCAACAGCGTACCGAGAATGCGCGTGAAGCGCGACAGGGCGAAGGAGAGATAGATTTTGCCGGCGACCGGCAGGCGCAGCCGGAAGCCGTCGATAATCATCCGCCCGCTTGGCGTGCGGACCCAGCGGCGGAAGAAGTAGAAGGCGACAAAGGCCGCGACGGCGACAGCCCAGCCCCAACTCTGCATGAAATGGCTAAAAGCGAGCAGGCCGACAGTCAGCGAGGGCAGCTGGCCTTTTTCGGCCAACCGTTTATACATCGGCTCGAATTGCGGTACGAAAAAGATCACAAGCACGTTGAGGATGACGAAGCCGGCGCCGGCCAAGAAGATCGGATAGGCAAGGGCGCCGATCACTTTGGACTTGAGGTCTTCCTGTTGTTCGGTGAAGTCGGCGATGTGGCGCAGCACGTCTTCGAGGAAACCGCCTTCCTGACCGGCGCGGATCATGGTGACGGCCAGCTCGTCGAAGGCGCGCGGGTGCTGGGCCATCGCTTCGGATAGACCCATGCCGTCGGCCACGCGGGCGCGCACCTCGCGCAATACTTCCGACAACGCGGCTTGCGAGCTGAGACGTTCCAAAAGGTCGAGACAGCGCAGCAGGGGGACGCCGGAATGAAGCAGGTCGGCCAATTGCGCATAGAAAGCGGTAAGATTGCGGCTTTTGACGCGCTTGCCGCCGCCGCGGCGCACCGACTTGGCCGGCGCGATGCCCACGGGGAACAAGCCGCGGGCGTCGAGCATGGCCAAGGCTTCGCGCTCGCTGCCGGCCACGAGGTTGCCCTTGCTGCGCACGCCCGTGGTCGTCATCGCTTCAAAAGTGAACTCCGCCACGGGATGCTCCGAAAAAGGTTCAGCGCAGAGCGGTCGTTTAGCCGCGACCCGAAGGGGAGCGCGTGACCGTCACGCGGGTTCCGCGCTCCCCTTCGGGTCGCGGCTAAACGACCGTCGTATTCATTTTAACCCAAATCGCCGGCCGTCACCCGCGCCACTTCGTCCAACGTCGTCTTACCCTGTAGCACCTTGCGCCAACCGTCCTGGCGCAGCGTAATCATGCCTTCTTTCATCGCCTGCTTGCGGATTTGCGAAGCGTTGACGCGCTCGACGCACATCTCTCGGATGCTGTCGCCCGTCACCATCAATTCGTAGATGCCGACACGGCCGCGGTAGCCCGTTTGACGGCACGCCCGGCAGCCCACCCCGCGCCATAGACGCACTGGGCCGTCGCCGTTGCGCGGGAAGTCGGACGGCACCTCGTGCGGTTCGTACTCCTCTTTGCACTCCGGGCAGACGGTACGGACCAACCGCTGAGCCATAACGCCCACCACCGTGCTGGATACCAAAAAAGGCTCGATTCCCATATCAATGAGGCGCGTGAAGGCGCTGGGGGCGTCGTTGGTGTGTAGCGTGCTGAAGACCATATGGCCGGTCAGGGACGCCTGGATGGCGCTCTCGGCCGTCTCCATATCGCGCATTTCGCCGATCAGGATCACGTCCGGGTCATGGCGCAAAATACTGCGGAGCGCGGCCGCGAACGTCAGACCGATCTTACTGTGAACCTGTATTTGACTGATACCGGGCTGTTGGTATTCGACCGGGTCTTCGACGGTGATGATCTTGCGCGTTTCGTCCTTGATCTCGTTGAGGGCGCTGTAAAGCGTGGTGCTTTTGCCGGAGCCGGTCGGCCCCGTCACGAGGACGATGCCGTGCGGCATGTCGATGAGCTTGCGGAAGAGGGTGTAGGTATCCTCGGCCATGCCGACGTTGGCGAGGTTAAAGACCATGCGGCCCTTGTCGAGCAGACGCATGACGACGCCTTCGCCGTGGATCATGGGGATGATCGACACGCGCACGTCCACTTCGCGGCTCTGCACGCGCATCTTGATTCGGCCGTCCTGCGGCATGCGCTTCTCGGCGATGTTGAGGCGGGCCATGATCTTGATGCGGCTGAGAATGGCGGCCTGAAAGCGGTTGATCTCGGCGTGCAGCGATTGCGTTTGCAGAATACCGTCGATGCGATAGCGGACGCGCAGGGAACCTTCTTCCGGTTCGACGTGGATGTCGCTGGCGCGCTCGTTGGCGGCTTCCACCAGGATCTCGTTGACCAGCTTAACGACGCTAGCCTCCTGGGCCATCTTGGCCGCTTCACTGTCGTCGGCGTCGAGGCCTTCGAGAAGCTCCACCTCGTCGGAGCGGTCCTGCATCATGGCGGACACGGTTTCGCCGCCGACGCCGAAGTGCGTCTTAATGAGGCGGGCGATCTCGCGCGGACTGGCCAGCACCGGCTGAATCTGCAAGCCGGTCAGCATCTGCAATTCGTCGAGCGCGTAAACGTCGTAGGGGTCGCCGGTGGCGACGACGAGCGTGCCGTTGTTCCGCGACAGCGGCATGAGGCTGCGGCGGTGGACGAGCTTGAGCGGCATGGCCTGAAGGGTTTCCGGCTCGACCGTGACTTGGGTGAGATCGACCAGTTCCATACCGAATTCTTCGGCCAGGGCGATGAGAACGTCGTCCTCCTTGGCGAAGCCGCGTTCGATGAGGAGTTCATGGAGAGGTTTGGCCGGGGCCGCGAAATGGGCTTCGGAAATGCGCGCGAGATCGGCCGCCGGGATAACGCCGCGTCGGATCAGTCGTTGCACGAGCTGCATTTCCGTCCTCGGGGAGAGCGCGGGGCGGGTGGGCAATGGGAAGCTGTTGGGGTAAACCCGGCAACTCATTCAGGGTAACGCAATGGGCAGGGGATGTCCATGCGTCGGGTGCGGGGATGATGGGGAAAGCGCACAAGAGAAATGGGTTGCTCCGAAAGTTCCGGCGGTGCCGGGCCAGTCATCGGAGGCGGGTGGATGGTAAAGGGTGAATGGAAAAGACTAGAGCGGGTGCGCTTTGTCTTTTCCATCCACCAGTCACCTGTTACGGCAGGATCACTTCGATCTGGGCCGACTTGCGAAGGTCGTTGAGGAGGCTCATCCGCATCTCGTCAACGCAAAAGAAACGCACATCCTCCTTGATCTTCGAGAAGTCCGACGGTTCGCCCGGCTTGCGCTCCGTCACTTTGATGAGGTGCAGTCCGAAGCTGGTCTGCACCACGTCGCTGATGCCGTTGACCGGCGTACTGAAGGCGGCGCGTGCGAAGTTCTCATCAACCGCCATCTTGCGCGGAATGAGACCCACGTCGCCGCCGTTGGGCGCCGTCGGGCACTGCGAATACTTCTTGGCCGCTTCGGCGAAGTCGATTTTGTTGGCCATCAACTGGTCGCGCAGTTCGGTCAGCTGCTCCTTGGCCTTGGCCCGGTCGGCCTCGGTGGCGTTCGGCGCGAGCCGCAGGACGATGTGGCTGGCGCGGACCATTACCTTGTCGAAGAAGTCCTTGTTCTCCTTGTAATAATGCTCCACATCGGCGTCGGAAACCTTGGCCTTGGTGTAGGCTTCCCACTGAAGCGTCCGGCCGACGTCGGCGCGGAAAGCCGCCTCGGTCTGGTCGCCTTCTTTAAAGAGATCTTTGAGAGTTTTATTCTCTTTCTTCAGCTCCGCCGCGATGAGGGCCTCGCGCGCGTCCACCTCGGCCGGCGTCACAGGCGCGGCGTTCTTAGCCAGAAACTGGTGCATCAGCATTTCATCAATGAGAATGCCCATCACCTGCATCTGCTGGCCGCGGCGCTGGTCTTCAGTCAAGGTGACCGGACTTTGGCCGGCTTGCTTGACGGCCGCGTCCAACTCGGCTTTGGTAATGATTTCGCCGTTGACGATGGCGGGCGGCTTGGCGCCTGCCGTGGCCGCCGCCTTGGGAGGGGCGCCGGCCGGCGCTTGTGCGTTAACGCTCGCCGCCGAACCGGCCAGTACGGCCGCGCCGGTCAGGCTCGCCAGGATCCATTTTTGCCGACTCATCCGCTCCTCCTATTCTCCCTGAATTCTCACGAGACAGTCCGCTTACAGAACGCGGCTTATATCCAACGGCCGCGTCGAAGGGGAGAGCAGTTTTATCGCGCGACGACCGTTTAGCCGCGACCCGAAGGGGAGCGCGCGTCCCCGCGCGCTCCCCTTCGGGTCGCGGCTAAACGGTCGTCGCGCGGCAAACGAGATTGATAAATTGTTTTTGCCCTCGCAGGTTGCCGCTTGATAGGATACCCTTCAACCCCAGTGTTCCCGCTTTCACAAGGAGATTCATATGCACAAGGGAAATCTGTCGCGGCGCGGCTTCATGCAGCGCTCGCTGGCAGGACTGACGCTCGGCGCCGGCTTGCCGGCGTGGTACGCGCGCGAAGTGTTCGCCGCGGCCGACGCCAAGAATCCGGCCGCCGGTAACGACAAAGTTTTAATGGGTTCCATCGGCATCGGCAGCCCGCAAAGCCGCGGCCGGGCCATCTACAACGACGCCAAGGGCCAAAAGGGCGTCTACATCGCCGCCTGCGACGTGGACAAGCGCCACCTCGACACCGGCCTGGAAATGATGAAGAAGGACGGCTTCGAGGCGACCGGCTACGCCGACTTCCGCGCCTTGCTCGACAACAAGGACGTTCACGCCGTCACGATCGCCGTGCCCGACCACTGGCACGCCCTCATCGCCATCGACGCCCTCCGCAAGGGCAAGGACGTCTACGCCGAAAAACCGCTAGCCTTGACCATCGAAGAGGGTAAGGCCATCGTTAAAGTCGCTAATGAAACCGGCCGTACTTTCCAAACCGGCTCCATGCAGCGCTCCGACCCCCGCTTCCGCCTCGCCTGCGAACTGGTGCGCAACGGCCGCATTGGCAAAATTACGCAGGTCGAGACGCGCATCGGCGGCAACCCGACGTGCGAACCGATTCCGAAGGCGCCAGTGCCGGAAGGACTCAACTGGGACTTCTGGGTTGGACCGGCCCCCATGGCCGATTACGTCGAAAGAAAGAACAAAGAAGACAAACTGGTCAACTGCCGCCATCCTTACGAGTTTCGCTGGTTCTACGAGTATTCCGGTGGCAAAATGACGGATTGGGGCGCCCACCATAACGACATCGCCCAATGGGGTCTCGGTATGGATCACAGCGGCCCGATCGCCGTCGAAGCCGAGGGCGCGGCGCCGTCCAAAGACCCGAACGCCTACAACTGTCATCCGACTTTCAAAATCACATACACCTACGCCAGCGGAGCCAAATTGCTTTGCGCCAGCGGGCAATTGCCAGGGACCGTCGATCCCAAGCAAACAATGGTTAAGAACGGCAAGGGTGAGGAACACGCCGTCGGCCACGACAACGGCATCCTCTTCGTGGGCGACGAAGGCAAATGGATTTTCGTTAGCCGCGGCATCCTCACGGCCAGCGACCCCAAGCTGATCGAGGAACCGCTCGGCCCTAACGCATTACGGCTGTATTACTCGGACAACCATATGGGCAATTTCTTCGACGGCATGCGCACCGGCAAGCCGACGATCTGCCCGGCGGAAGTCGGCCACCGTTCGGTGACGGTCTGCCACATGGGCGTCATCGCCCTGCGCACCGGCCTGAAGCTGGGCTGGGATCCGGTCGCCGAGGTGTTCAACAATCCCGAGGCCAACAAGCTGTTGAGCCGGCCCATGCGGGCGCCGTGGAAACTCGAAGTCTGAGTGAGGCGCGGCGAACGGCCGGCTTACGCCTTAAGTTGCCCCGCGAATTCT
>DHJA01000219.1:26305-26455 GCA_002404095.1 Planctomycetaceae bacterium UBA4732
GAGTGCCTGGTCCGCGTCGCCAATGCGCTGATGCGTCATCCCGGAGGAACCTTGCCGGACAAGCTGCAATCGCCGGCCGATTACCAGGCCATGATCCGCCTGGCCAATCGCCCGGAAGTCAGCCACGCCCCGCCCCAGCCAAAGCGCTTC
>DHJA01000219.1:26749-26949 GCA_002404095.1 Planctomycetaceae bacterium UBA4732
ACGCGGGCGATCGAGGACTTGCCCCCGGCGCCGGAAGGCCAACTGTGGGTGGACGTCGCCGACCGGGGCGCCGACCTGTTCGAGTTCCTGGCCTCCGAGGACGCCTACGGCCGCTATCACGTGGTGCGGGCTTGTTCGAGTCGGTCGATCGGCGTCGGTCATGGCGCCGACCCCAAGGCGGCGCTGCACCCCTACGCCCG
>DHJA01000206.1 GCA_002404095.1 Planctomycetaceae bacterium UBA4732
GGAGGCCCAGGTCCCCTTCTTCTCGATGTCCGGCTCGGAGTTCATCGAGATGATCATCGGCGTCGGCGCCGCCCGCGTGCGCGACCTGTTCGCCCAGGCGAAAGCGGCGGCGCCGGCGATCATCTTCCTGGACGAGCTCGACGCGATCGGCCGGCGGCGCGGCACCGGCAACCTGGTGGGCGGCAACGACGAGCGGAACAGACGCTGGCCCAGTTGCTGGCCGAGATGGACGGCTTCGACACGCGCCAGGCGGTCATCGTCCTGGCCGCGACGAACTGCGCGGACGTGCTCGACCCGGCGCTCCTCCGGCCGGGGCGCTTCGATCGCCGCGTCGTCGTCCATCCGCCGGACCGGGCCGGCCGCGCCGCGATCCTGCGCCTGCACACGCGGGCGACGCCGCTGGCCGCCGATGTGGACCTGGACGAGATCGCGGCGGAGACGCCGAGATTGGTCGGCGCCGACCTGTTCAACCTCGTCAACGAGGCGGCATTGCTCGCCGCGCGCCAGGGTCATGAGGCCGTGCGGCGCGACGACCTTGGGGCGGCGCTGGAGAAGATCGCCCTCGGCGCGGAGCGCCGGATCGTGCTGAGCCTGGAGGATCGGCGGCGCATCGCCGATCACGAGTCCGGCCACGCCCTGGTGGGGCTGCTCCAGCCGGAGAGCGACCCGGTGCGCCGGGTCACGGTGGTGCCGCACGGCCAGGCCCTCGGCGTGACGCTCTCCGTGCCGGAGGCGGACCGCTACCACTACAGCGAGGGCTATCTGCGGGCCCGCCTGACCGGCGCGCTGGGCGGCCGGGCGGCGGAGCAGTTGGTCTACGGCGCGGCGACGACCGGCGCGGAGAACGACCTCCAGCAAGTCGCCGAGCTGGCCCGCGCCATGGTGACGCGCTGGGGCATGAGCCCGGAACTCGGCTTGTTGGCCGTTGAAGGGGTAGCCGAGGGGAACTACCTGGAAGCTGGCGTCGGGGCTGCGGCAACGACCCGCCCGCACGGGGACGCGCTCTTCCAGGCCGTCGACCTCGCCACCCGCCACATCATCGATGCCTGCTACAGCCGGGCGATGGACCTACTGACGGCCAAGCTGGACCAGCGCGCCCGATTGAGCACCCGGTGGTAGCGCTCAAACCGGCGAATAGAGGACAACCCCGTCACCCGCAACGCGGCCGCCACGGTGCGTTTGCCCGGCGTCAGCAGCGCACCGGCTGCCAGTACCCGCGCGTAGCGCCACACCCGGCGCGAAAACGCTGGCGCAAACGCTGCGAGAAGGTGTAGGATAGTTCGTGGTCGGGTCGGCATCGTCTTCCTCCTGTTAGAGTTTTGACGAGCCTACCCGACCGCCCCACCACTCCCCAAATGGCCAAAGTCCAGCTGAGGGTATGCCGTGGGATAGCCCACGGGGATCGCGACGGGAGAGCATGGCCACCAGGAATGCCCGAATTGGTGGCCAGGATCGCGCGGGCGGGCAGGGAATGGACGAATCGCGGGAAGATATCCGTTCGAGCTGGACGGGCATTCTAGGACCAAGCGCCCTGACGAGCGCGGACGGTTCCTGACGAGAACCACTGCACCAACGTGACCGCGAGGTGAATCGCAGCCTCCGCATGGTCCGTGGATATCGGTTGGGGATTCGGCTCGCCGTGGCGGTCGGTCTGGCCGTCCCACAGCGTTGCCATCATTCGGATGACCGGCTGGACATCGCCTGACCGATCCTTGCCGGGCAGCGAAAAGCGCCACTTCGAGGGCTTTTGCTCCATGTCTTTGATCATTGAACCCAGGGTCTGCTTCGGATTCTGCGGCGTGACGATAGGCGTGGCGGCCGCTTCTACCGCCTTGATAGAAAGACTGTAGGCTTTGCTGGCGTCGGGCGCGAGCCCGTACGCTGCCCGCCAAGCTTCAGAGAGATAATGAGAGGCGCCGGGGCTCTGCGCCAGCTCTTTTGCCCTACGCAACGCATCTTGCGCTGTCTCATCGACTCGACGTTCCAACCCCGATCCTTCGTCGCTCACGCGATAAGCCGAGCCAGCGAGTTCAAGCGTGTCATTTAGGCGCTCTACAGCGCTAAACCAAAGCGCGTGATCGCGAGCATCGCCGGCCGCCTCGTGTAAGAGCATGTCGGCCACCGCGAGCAGTTTATGCACTTCCTGTTTTTGCTCGAAGTGCGACCAGATGGTGAGCACTACCGGTTCGCCCGGTGACTTGGGGTTGATTCCGGCTGGAAAACTGACTCGAAGTCGAAGCGCCACCCGCAATAGTAAATCAGTCGGCCAGTTTTCCCAACACCAACGGACGAGCGGGCGCAGAAGATGCTCGGGCACGCCCTCGAAGAGGGCCTCCTCCGGCATATTGTCCTCGCGTTCGTACAATGGTCGCCACTTATTGCTCGCCCCGCCAGCTCCTGTCATGTTCGGCATCACTCCTACAGTTCCCCAACCCGAGACCCCGTCCGCTACGGAGCGTCCTTGTCTGGCAAGAGGCCTTGCTTCCGTAACTCGGTGAGATAGTTGTCAAATTACGGCCGTAAGGG
>DHJA01000244.1 GCA_002404095.1 Planctomycetaceae bacterium UBA4732
CGTCAGCTGCGCTGTAGTGCTAAGAAGGACGTTTCGGGCACCGGCGTGATCGTGGACGCCCGCGGCTACGTCCTCACCAACTGCCACGTAATCAGTGGCGGCGAAAACCCCGTGGCGATCCTGGCGGACGGCGCCACCGTGGCGGCGGAAGTCGTCTTCACCGACGCGGCCCACGACATGGCCGTCGTGAAGCTGCCGGCCGGCAGGAAGTATCAGGAAATGACCTTCGCCCCGGCCAGCGATCTGATGGTCGGCGAGGAAGTGATCGCCATCGGCCATCCCTACGGCTACACCAACACCGTTTCGACGGGCATCGTCAGCGCCCTCAACCGCGAAGTGGCGATGCAGTCGGGCGGAACCTTGACGAACCTGATTCAGACGACCGCCAGCATCAACCCCGGCAACTCCGGCGGCCCGCTAATGAATATCAACGGAGAATTGATTGGCATTAACTCCGCGATGCGTTCGGACGCCCAGGGCATCGCCTTCGCGCTGAACGCCGACATGGTGCAGCAGGTGTTGAGTCAACATTTGAGCGCCGGCAAGATGGCTCACGTGACGCACGGCCTGACGTGCCATGAGGTCGTGAAGGACGAAGACGGCGAAGACCGGGTGCAAGTGGTGGTGGACGAAGTGGCGGCGAAAGGCCCGGCGGCCGCGGCCGGCCTGAAGAGAGGCGACGTGGTGGTGAAAGTCGGCGGCCGCAAGGTGTCGAACCGCTTCGACCTGGAACGGGCCTTGTGGGACTGCAAGTGTGGCGACGAGGTGTCGGTGTCGCTGCGTCGCGACGACAAGACGCTGGTGAAGGCCAACTTGACGCTGTCTCGCGGCAACGGCGAGCCGATCACGGCGGCGGCGACGGCGCCCGAAGTGGCGTGGGACATGGACCAAGTGGGGACGCCGGTCAGCACGCAGAAGTAACGGCCCGATGCGGAACATCGAGCCGAAGGGGCCGGAACGACAGAGGCAACGCAAACCGCCAGAGGGAAACCTCTGGTGGTTTGTTTTTTTGAAAACCTCGTTCCCAGGCGAGAACCGCCTCCTCACGCGAAACGGAGTTTCGTGGACGGCGTTCGCAACCAGAATTTGGGAACGGGTCGTCAGTGAGGCAATACGAAACATCGCTCGTCCTCGGTTCGCTAAGGTTCGATTCATCCTTGCAACCTATGTACCTGTCTAACAGGTCGCTGACCGTGCCACAACAAAACATCTTGGTCAGCGCAAACGGCGGCGGGGGCGCTCCCCGTCCGCAGCTACGGGGACCACCCACCGCCGTGAGCGCGGGGGTGGTAGGGCGCGCCCCGCACTCCGCGCCGCCGTGGTTCCCCCATTGCTCATCTTTTTGCCCGTTGCTTGACGGGCGCGGGAGCGGGATCCGATGGGCCGTGGAACCGACGTCGTGTCGGCCTTTGGTCGCAGACCGGACTGCGCCACGGATTTCGGACTCGCCCTCGGCAGGCCGCCGTTCCTCGGCCCTGCGCGCGCTGCGGCGTCGGCGGTGACGCGAGGCGGATATCCCTACCCGCCGACTGCGCGGGGCCGGCCCGCGCCGCGTTCGCCGATCCGCATTTGCAGACACGGAGGCCCCTCCTTGCCTCTTGTGGGGGTGCGGTCTCTCATCGCGCCGCACGCCACAACGGGGGGCGTCGTGCCGCGGAACCGTTGAAGAAGGGGGCAGCGCGCGTCCTCCGGTCCTCTTCCGGTGCGCTTCCCACCGTGTCGGCCTAGCCGCCCGTCGGCCGTCGTTCCAGGACTAGCCCGACTGCTCGCCCGCCGAACTCATCGCGACGTGAATCATGCGCCGGATGCCTTATCACACCTCCCGCGTCGGGACGCGACCCCAATGCGGACCAAGACGGCCATAGGCCCTATCCATGACGGCCATCCGAGCCGCGCCTAGCTGCGGTTGAAGAGCTTCGGCGACGGCCTACAGGTTGTGTTGGTTGTAGTGTACAAACAATCACTTCATGGGTCAAGTGCAAAATGGAAGGGCGTGGCGGTTGGTCGGTTCCCACGGGACGCGCCTATCTTAAAGGGGAAATATGAACCGACGCCGTTTTCCACCCTAGCATCTCTGCTTTTTCCCCATATGCTACCCTCACTCATGCAACATTTGGACAAGGGCGGGCCTGTACACAGTGAGCCAATCATGCGGAAAAAAGCGCCGGTGAAGGGACAGGCGACTTTATTCGCGGCCCTAGAAGCGACGGAAGTGTCGGACGCCGCGACGAACGGCGAAATGAAAGACACAACGTCAACTTTCACGGCCAACCTGTCCCTGCCTGTGCATCGGTGGTTCCGGTACTCAGCAGGGTTTTCCGCCGTATGGGTTCAGGAGGTCATCGAACGGGAGAAGGAAAAAGGCAGACAGCGAGTTTTTGACCCATTCGCTGGGTCGGGAACCGTCCTTCTCGAAAGTGAGCTGTGCCAGGTTGAGGGCATAGGGGTTGAAGCTCATCCCTTCGTTGCCAGGATCGCTCAAACGAAGCTGCATTGGCGGGAATCCCCCGATGCCTTCACGACTCATGCTCTGTCGATCTTGGAGGAAGCGAAAAAGGAGAAGATAGAGAGGCAAGAATACCCCGCCTTGATGGGGAAGTGTTTCCCACCTGAAACGCTTGGCCGGCTTGAGGGGCTTCGCCGCGTCGTTCACAGAAGGGCGGACGGTTCTCCCCTCTCTGAACTGTCGTGGCTGGTCCTGGGCGCCATCCTTCGAGAATGCTCCCCTGTGGGAACCGCGCAATGGCAGTACATCCTTCCGAACAAAACGAAGGTCCGGGCGATGGACCCCTTCAAGGCTTTCGAGGCCAAGGTTACTATGTTTTCTACCGACATGGCCGAGCGGCAGAAGCGACCGGCAGGACCAAGGGCGAAGTTGCTTGTTGACGATGCGAGGGAATGCAAATCGGTCCCGACCGGCTGGGCGGATCTTGTCGTTACATCCCCGCCGTATGCCAACAACTACGATTATGCCGACGCCACACGGTTGGAAATGACATTCTTCAGGGAGATTGAGGGATGGGGTTGTTTACAGGAAGCCGTGCGAAAGCATCTGGTTCGCTCCTGTACGCAGCATGTAGCGCCCCTAACGAAGCAGACTGATAGCCTCATTCAAGCAGCGGCGGTTGCCCCCATATCGCGGGAGTTATCGGAAACGTGCCGGAAATTGGCGATAGAGAGGGAAACCCACGGCGGGAAGAAGAACTATCACACGATGATTGCCGCCTACTTCAAGGACATGGCGGAAGTCTGGCTGGCCTTGAGACGAGTAGCGGCAAAGGGGGCGCTTGTCTGCTTCGTGGTCGGCGATTCAGCCCCCTATGGGGTCTACGTTCCGGTTGACCGTTGGTTGGGAGAATTGGCGGTCGCCGCCGGCTTCAAGTCCTACGAATTCGAGAAGACCAGGGACAGAAACCTAAAGTGGAAGAACCGGAAGCATCGGGTTCCCCTACACGAAGGCCGGCTTTGGGTACAGGGGTAAGATATGGCAACGTCGCCTTCGCACAGGTGGGGCCAAATCATCGGCCAAGAGTTCCTGGAAGTTGCAATCGAACCTCTCATGAGGGATGTTGCGGCAAAGCACAAGCTCTACTTGGATCAGAAGGGGACAAGAGCGGCCAGAAGGGGAAAGAAGATTAGTTGGGTGGACCTGCACGGGAACACTCATGACCTGGATTTCGTGCTAGAGCGCAACGGGAGTATAACCACAATAGGTTCCCCCGTGGCGTTCGTCGAAACAGCCTGGCGCAGGTATACGAAGCACTCCCGCAATAAGGCGCAGGAAATACAAGGGGCGATTCTCCCGCTTGTTATGACGCACCAGCATCATGCCCCGTTCATCGGCGTCGTATTGGCAGGTGATTTCACGGACGGGGCGCTGAATCAGCTTCGGTCGTTAGGCTTCCGCGTCCTCTACTTCTCGTACAATTCCATCGTAGCGGCCTTCGATAGCGCCGGTATCGACGCTCGGTTTGATGAAGACACCCCGGACGCCGAGTGTGCAACGAAGGTTCAGGCTTGGGACCGGCTGAACCAGACCGCACGAAGAAGGATAGCAAAGCATTTGCTTCGACAGCAAAGCGCCCAAGTGGCTAAATTCATGCTCTTGCTCGAAGAAGCCATTACCCGGCAGATCGACCGGGTTGTGGTCCTGCCGCTTCATGGAACATCATTGACCTGGGAATCGGTGGATGCAGCAATCTCGTTCATTGAAACCTACAACGAAACAGATGAAGCCGTCAAGCCAATTGCTAGATTTGAGATTCAGATACGTTACAATAACGGCGATTCCATTAAAGGGGAATTCGTTGATAAAGACGGGGCCAGCGCCTTCCTCCGAACCTACCAATCCCCGCTACGGCCCGCCCCGGACACAATCGCATAATTTGGAAGAACCTGTCCGAATAACCCTAAAACACTAAATAATCGGTAAATAATCGGTGCCAGTCGTCATGAACGCTTGTTCACACTGAAACCATGAAAATGGCCGCCGTGTAGTGAACGGACTATCAGGATTGCGGCCTATTTTCAGAGCAGTTCATATTTCTACATTCAAAACGAACTGCTCTGCTCTGAAA
>DHJA01000270.1:0-206 GCA_002404095.1 Planctomycetaceae bacterium UBA4732
TCCTCCGCGACATGCGCGAGATGGACAAGGCGCGGGCCTACGCCGAGAGCCTGATCAAGAACGCCCCGGACCCGGTGTTCGTGTCGGACCTGGAGGGCAAGATCCTGCAGGCCAACGACGCGGTCTCGCAGCTGCTCGGCTTCCGGCAGGATGAGCTGATTGAGCAGTCGCTGTCCCGGTTCATCAGCCCCGAGGAGACGCGCGAG
>DHJA01000270.1:411-18967 GCA_002404095.1 Planctomycetaceae bacterium UBA4732
CCGGCTCAACCCCCGCAGCGCCTCAGGCGAGGTGATCGCGACCACTCTGAACGCATCCGCCCTGCGCGACCCCGACGGCCGCGCCATCGGGGCCATCGGCATCCTCCGCGACATGCGCGAGTTGGACAAGGCCAAGGAGGCCGCGGAGATCGCCAACCGGGCGAAGAGCCAGTTTCTGGCGAACATGAGCCACGAACTGCGCACACCCCTGAACGCCATAATTCTGTACACCGAACTGGTTCAGGACGAGGCGACCGACCGGGGGCTGAAAGACTTCCTCCCGGACCTCCAAAAGATTCACGGGGCGGCCAATCACCTGCTTACACTGATCAACGACGTGCTTGATCTGGCAAAAATTGAGTCCGGCAAGATCGACCTGGTTCCCGAGACCTTCGACATCGCGAGCATGGTGCAAGACGTGGTAACCACGATCGAACCGCTGGCGCATAAGAATGAAAACGTGCTGGAGGTCAGTTGCCCGCCCGACCTGGGCTGCCTGCACGCCGACCTGACCAAGGTTCGCCAGAGCCTGTTCAACCTGCTCTCCAACGCTTGCAAGTTTACGGAGCGGGGCGCCATTTCCCTTGACGTGGCTCGCGACGCGGTGCGTGGTCGCGACTGGATAACCTTCCGGGTCACCGACTCGGGCATTGGCATCGCAAGGGACCAGATTGCCCGGCTGTTCGAGCCTTTCTCCCAAGCGGACCCTTCCACCACCCGCAAGTTCGGCGGGACCGGCCTGGGGCTGGCTATCACGCGCCGCTTCTGCGAGATGATGGGAGGCGACATCGACGTCTCCAGCACGCCGGGTAAAGGATCTATTTTCCGCATCCGGCTGCCCGTGGAGATGGTCCCCGGTCGGGAGTCGGCGACCCCCGAACCGCCACGGCGGCGTGGCCACACGGTTCTGGTGATCGACGGCGACCCGGCCGCGCGCGACGTCCTCAAGCGCTTCCTTGGTGAAAAGGGGTTGCGGGTGGAGACGGCGGCCGATGGCGAGGAAGGGCTTCGCCTGGCCCGGCAGCTCCGCCCCCTGGTTATCACCCTCGATGTGGTCATGCCCCGGATGGACGGGTGGGCGGTCCTCGCCGCGCTCAAGGCCGACCCGGAATTGGTTGACATCCCGGTCATCATGCTCTCCGTTGCGGATGACCGGAACCTCGGTTTCACCCGGGGTGCGTCCGACTACCTGACCAAGCCGATCGACTGGGTCCGCTTCGGCTCGATCCTCAAGAAATACGCGGGCAGCCCGGCCCCCCGGCGGGTCCTGATGGTCGAGGACGACGCCGACACTCGCCACATGCTGCGGGGCATGCTGGAGAAAGAAGGCTGGACAGTAACCGAGGCGGCAGACGGCCACGCCGCCCTGCGCCAGATCACGGAAGACCGGCCGGGTCTGATCCTGCTGGATCTGATGATGCCGGGGATGAACGGCTTCGAGTTCATCGCCGGGCTGCGAGAGCGGGCGGCCGGGCAAACCATCCCGATCGTGGTGTTGACAGCCAAGGACCTCACGGCTGAAGACCGCCGCCGGCTCAGCGGCTACGTGGAGCGGGTTCTGCGCAAAGGGGAGTTCAGCCGCGGAGAACTCCTGAACGAGATGGAGACCCTGCGGGCGGCCGCAGGCGAGCGGGAATAACCGGCCCGACGGCGGGCTAGTTGCGGGGGTAGAGTATGGCGAAGATTCTATTGGTCGAGGACAATGAGGCGAATCGTGACGGCCTGTCCCGGCACCTGAAACGGCGGGGGTATGAGGTGGTCATGGCCGTGGACGGCCAGCAGGGGATCGCCATGGCACGGTCGGAGTTGCCCCAGCTAATCCTGATGGACATGAGCCTGCCCGTGCTCGACGGATGGGAGGCCACCCGGCAATTGAAGGCCGACCCGCAGACGCGCTCCATCCCCGTCATCGCTCTGACTGCCCACGCCATGGCGGGCGACCGGGAGAAGGCGATCGAGGCCGGCTGCGATGACTACGACACCAAGCCGGTGGAGTTCCCGCGACTGCTCGCCAAGATCCAGGCCCTGCTGGCCAGGACGGACGCGTCGCGGGAGTGAATGGCGTCCGGGCCTGGATGCGACCATCGCGCGGCCTCGGGGGAAAGAGCGATGCCGAAGATTTTGCTGGTCGAAGACAACCAGGACAGTCGGGAAGGCCTGGCGCGGCGGCTCCAGCGGCGGGGGTATGAGGTTCTCCTCGCTTGCGATGGGCGGCAGGGGGTGGCCCTAGCCCAGTCCGAGTCTCCGGATCTGGTCTTGATGGACATGAATCTGCCTGTGCTCGACGGCTGGGAAGCGACGCGGCAACTGAAAGCGGCGGCCGAGACCCGCGACCTTCCCATCATCGCGCTAACCGCCCACGCCCTGGCGAGTGATCGAATCCGGACGCTAGAGACCGGCTGTGCGGACTACCACACCAAGCCGGTGGATCTCCCTCGCCTGTTGACGCAGATCGAGGCAGTGCTGAAGAACCGAGGCAGGGGACCGGCAGGTTCTCCCGGGGCTTCCCCTTCCACCTAGTGGTCCGTCACGGGTGGAACGATGGGCGAGTAGGTCGTGGCGGCGGCTTCCAGCCGCCGGTTTTTCAAACCCTCGGATAGTCCCGGCGCCTGGAAGCCGCCGCTACGTGGACCCATCCATCCAGACTTGACGGAACACTAGCGCTTCATACGGTTGCCAAGGACGAAGCCAAGCATCCCGGTCAGGACCGTGCCCAGAAGGGCCTGCACGCCGGTAAGAAGGCGGGCAAACTCATTGGCGGGCAACAACCCCACTGGCGGCTGGGCGGACGTAATCATGGAGAACATGGCGAAGACGGCCAGATCGGCCGGGCTGCGCGTCGGCACCCGTATTACGCCCTCGGGAGTATTCACGACATGCACCACGCTGCCGGTCAGGCCGTAGAGGAGAAGGAAAAGAAGGTAGACGCCGAGCATGCAACCCAGCACGCGCGGAACGCTCTCGCCGTAGTCGGACATCCACTCGGTTAGTTGATCGCTGACGTACTTGGCATACCCGGACGCCGCAGCCCGCCAGTCGTGTCGAGCACGCGCGGCCCTTCCCCGCTGGCGTGCGGCCAGCTTCTGCATGCGGCGCCTCTTGCGGTAAGCCCAGCTGACCGCGTCGGAGTCGCCCAGGTCGTGAAAGTGTCGCTCCAGGACCAGATAGCCCCGCCTGGCGTCCTCATATTCGCCGGCCAACTCTTCGCCAATCGCGCCCCCCAGCTGCGCCTGCCGGAACTGGGCTTTCTCGATCGCGGCCCCGCTGATGTGAATGTGGGTCAGATTGCAGTCGGACAGTACTGTGCCTTGCAGCTTGGCGTCTTTCAGAACGGCGCCTTCAAAATTGGTCCGCCCCAGAAAGGCTCCCCGGAGATCGGCGCCTTGGAAGCGTGCGTGTCGTAGATCAGCTTGCCCCAGAGCGGCGCCCTGGAGATCGGCCCCGGTCAGGTCTGCGCCCCGAAGGTCGGCTTCTGCAAGGATGGCTTTCTGAAGGTCGGCCCTTGCCAGGACCGCGCCCTCTAATCGGGCGCCCCACAAATCGGCGCCGCGTAGGTTGGCGGCTTCAAAAACAGCCCCGCTGCCGTTGACAAAGCGGAGGGAGGCTGTCTCCAAGTTAGCGTCCTCGAACATAGCCCCAGTGAGGTTGGCCCCACCGAGGACGGCGCTCCGAAGGTCGGCGCCCGCCAGGTCCGCGCCCTGGAGGTTGGCTTCTTCCAGCCGCGCCCCCTGAAGGTTAGCTCCCCGAAAGAGAGACTGACCCAGGTCGGCTTCCGCCAGGTCGGCAGCCTCAAGGTTGGCCAGACTCAGCCCAACTCCTCGAAGGTCGGCCCGCCGGAGCATGGCCCCCCTCCGCTCGGGGTTCCACCAGGGGGCGGGCGCCACGGCGTCTCCGCGGCGGGCCTCTAGTGACGACCGGCTCAGGTCCACACCGTCCAAGACGGCCCCCACGCCCTCGCGCGCCGGCAGTTCTAGCCGCCCGCGGGGATGTGCCATGATCAGCCGGAGCACCATATCGGCCCTCTCGGCCGAGGATGCGGTCGCCAACCCCTCAAACGTCTGCGCGGGCGCCTGATACTTTTCTGACTCCGCGGGGCTGGTTGCGATAGACACAGCTGCTCCAAAGAGAGGCGAGGCATCCCCGGCAGCGAGCTTTGGTCTGAGAGAGCCCGGTCAGGGAAGACCCGACGGCCGCATGATTATGCTGTCCACCCTGGCATTCTATTGAACGATGTCGCCGTCCGCGATTCGGAAGCACACCAGCCGGATCCATTCCGAGAAAGTGGCGACAGCGAAGGGCTTCCACCGAGGACGATGGGCGTCCAGAAGCCCGTGGGGCGGACTCCTCAGGCGGGATAATCCTACGCCGGTGGAAAAATACTACTATTGGCGCGAAATGCTAGAAACCCGGAGCGCAAATGGCGCAGATGCGTTTCCTCGAACACCACGAACCGAGCCAGGCACTCGCCCTTTGCCGTCTGCACCCAAAGGTCGGCCCGAATGTTGAGGGTGGGCGAGGCTGGCGTGAAGCGCTCCATTCTTCCGGTGCAAATCCGGCGTTCGGCGCAAGTCGGCCCGCAAACGGGGAGTGACTCGCTTCGGCCGCTTCGTTGTTGTTCTAGTGGGGTGAAGGGAGGGGCGTGCGGGGGTGCTGCCTGCCACAAAGAAAAGCTGGGGCGCCGGTCAAGGGTCATTCCCGGGAGAGCGTTCGCCGGATAAACTGGCGCACGGCCGAAACGTCCACGTCCACGGCCAGATCAACGTTGGCCTTGGCGGTTGTCCCCCAGCGCACGTCGCAAACCGTGACGCCGCGCGTCAGTTCGCCGCGCGTCTCCACGTCCACGGCGACGGATTGCGTCGTAAGCGCCTGAGGCTGCACCAGGGCCACCAACCCGAATACGTCTTGAAGGTAGAAACCCTCGACGCCGTATAGCCCGGCCGACGCCGCGATGGCGCTCGGGGCGATCTGTCCCAAGAAGCGGCCGGCCGGCGATTCCGGGTTCGGCAGATGTAATAGTTCGGTCGGCGAAAACACTGCTTTGCGCGTTACATCGAGCGGCAAGAGCGTCACCGGCGCGCCGCAACGAATGACTTGCCGCGCCGCCGCCGGGTCGCAATAGACGTGAAACTCGGCCGCAGCCGTCACGTCGCCAGCCTCGCGCCACGCGCCGCCCACCATGATGACTCGTTCCACAAGTCCGCATAGCTCCGGATCGCGGTCCAAGGCCCGCGCAAACGCCGTGGCCGGCCCGATCAAGAGAATAGCGACCTCTTTTGGATACATTCTTACAAGATCGCTAATGAGTTTATCGCTGGGATGCGCGTGATGCAATTGTACGCACGGAAATTCCACGCCGCCAAAGCCGTTGGGGCCGTGCAACGCCCGCGCGTCTACGTCGTAATCAACCGGCAACGCGTTGCCGAGACGCGGCCAGCGCGGCGGGTCAAGCTGCTCGACGAGAATGTGGACGTTGCGCGTCGCCTGTTCAGCGGAGACGTTGCCGGCGGTGGCCGCCAAGCCGACTACTTCCAACTCCGGCGCGTACAAAGCCAGCGCCCCGGCGAAGGCGCCGTCGATGCCGAGGTCCGTCACGAGTATTACTTTGTGCGCCATTTTCACTCCTCAAAGGCGTCCGCTCTCTTGGACCAAGCCGTCCAACACGGCCGAGGCCCGGCCGTCGGCGACGGCGGCGGCGGCCTGTTCCACACCCTCGGAAAGGGTCGCAACTCGTTCGGCGGCGAGCAGGGCGGCGGCGGCGTTTGCCAAGACTACCCGCAGCGCCGGTCCTTCGTTCCCCGCCAGGACGCCGCGAATGACGGCCGCGCTCTCTTCCGGTCCGGCCACCCGCAGGTCTTCCAGCGAGCAGGGGGCGAGGCCGAAATCGGCCGGCGTCCACTCCTGGGCGATGATCGCGCCGTCGCGCACTTGGCGCACAAGCGTCGGCCCGGACAGGCTCACCTCGTCCAAACCATCGCGGCCGCAAACCAGCAAGGCGTGTCGTGTGCCAAGACGTACCAGCGCGCCGGCCAGGCGATCCAGGTTTTCGGCGCGGCCCACACCGAGAAGCTGATAGGGCGCGCGGGCGGGATTGGCCAACGGTCCCAGCAAATTAAACAGTGTTGGTACGCCGAGCCGACGCCGCACCGCGGCCACGCGCTGCAAGGCCGGGTGAAAATGCGGGGCGAAACAGAAAGCCATGCCCACGCGGTCCAGGCAGCGCCGCGCGCAGTTGGCGTCACCCTCCACGGAGACGCCCAGCGCGGCTAGCACGTCGGCGCTGCCGGAGCGGCTCGACGCCGCGCGGTTGCCGTGCTTCACCACCGGAACCCCCGCCCCCGCCGCTACGAAGGCTGTGGCCGTACTGATGTTGAACGTCCCCGTGCCGTCGCCGCCGGTCCCGCAAGTGTCGAGATGGTCGTGGCGACCGGAGTGAAACGGGATCATGTATTCACGTAGCACCGCCGCCGCCGTCGCCAGTTCGTCCGCTGTTTCGCCTTTCATGCTCAAGGCGATCAGGAGCGAAGCCGTCGCCGTCTCGTCGCAGGCGCCGCCGACCAGACCGTGCATCAGCTCGCACATGCGCACGCCATCAAGGTCGCGCCGGCTTATGAGCGCGGCGAGAGTGCTGGCAAACCAGGTTGGTGATGGCGTCGGCGCGGACATGATCAGGTCGCTCCCGGAAGGTGGGCCACGCGCTCCGCGAGTGGCTTTTCTCCATCCGACTCGCGGAGCGAGTCGGCCACTTTTACGCGGCCGGAGAGATCGGCTCCCCAACGTAAAGATACCCAAAAGCGCGCCGCCAGCCAAAAGTATTCTTTTCTTGTGTACGCCCGTCTATTATACTTTAGTTCATATCCCCGATAGCCGAACCGACTCCGGGGTGGCTGCGTCGGCGCCGTATTCCAGCCGGGCGACGCACTTAACCAGGAAAGGTAAGTCATGACGGACTTCAGCCAGTTAACGGATCGCCAAAGAGAGATTTATGAATTCATCCGCGAGAAGATCGAAAGCCGCGGTTACGGCCCGACCGTGCGCGAAATCGGCGACGGGTTCAAGATCAAGTCGCCCAACGGCGTCATGTGCCACCTCAACGCCTTGGTTAAAAAAGGGTTGATCCTTCGTGAAGGCCGTTCAGCCCGGGCGATCCAGCTGGTGAACCACAGACGGCCCGGAGCGGAATTGCCCTTGCTCGGCCTGGTGGCGGCCGGCGAGCCATTGGCGGCGACGGCTCAGGACGAACAGCTGAGCTTCGGCGAGCTGTTTGGTGGGCCGAACCATTTCGCCTTGCGCGTGCGCGGCCGGTCCATGATCGAGGACCACATCCAGGACGGCGACTACGTCGTCATCCGCCAACAAGAGACGGCGGAGAACGGCGAAAGCGTGGTGGCCATGATTGACAACGAGGTGACGCTGAAGCGCTTTCATCGCAACAACGGCCAGATCCGCCTCGAACCGGCCAACGCCGAGATGCAGCCGATTATCGTGGACCCGGAGTCCGACGCGCGTATCCTGGGCGTACTGGTCGGCGTACTGCGGCGGTGCTAAGAATCACAATTTATTGGCGAGCCGGGTCGCGTTAGCGCCCGGAGTTCCGTTCAGTCGCTGGAATTATCTCCGGGCGCTTATGCGACCCGGCTCGCCAGTGAGTTTTGTAAGAGCTACCACGCCATGTAAATTGTGCAGAGCGCCTGGTTTGTGAAGTGGTCTATCCAGGGGCGGGCAGGCTTGCTATTGTCCGCGCGCTTCATGAAGAACACTACTTCTAGCGCCGTTCTCAGGAGTCTGCCATGCGCAAGGAAGCGCTCCGTTTGGCCGCCGCCTTACTTCCGGTCGTAATCTGGATGGCCGCCCCGGCCGGAAACGTCTTTGCCTGAGGCCCCGCCGGGTGCCCACCCCTGATCGGCGGTTCGCCGGTCTTCTTCCCTCCCGGTTCCGTAACGATGTTGCCGCCCGGTTATGGCTCCGTGCCTTATGCGCAGCCGCCCGCGCCGCGGCCAGCCGCGCCGATTCGCACCGCGCAAGCGCCGGCGCCTCGGCCCGCAACCGTACGCGCCCAGATGGCTGAAGAAGTCGTACCCACAATCCGAACTTCGCCAGTTGCCATGCCCTCGCCGGATCAACTCGGCGTGGCTGGCAGACCTACCGACGGCGCCTGCGATTGGACCGCAATCCATCGGCGGATGCAAGATCTAGGCGTCATTTCGTTTCAATTGGATCGTCTGAATGCGGACGTTTTCCAGATAACCTGTCTGCTACCTACTTCGGAAGCGGGCCGTACCCACCGGATCGAGGCGCACGGGGCGACCGAGGCCGAAGCGGTGCGCTGCGCATTGGATGAAGCGCAGCGGTGGAAAAGCCAACGATAAAATGCCGGAAGATTCTTTCATCCATTCGATCGACGACCGCGGACACAGATTCTTCATATACTGATAGGTGAGCCTGTCACAAAGAATGAGAATGGAATTCCACAACCGGGCAGGCTGCGACTCACGAGGACGCTGCCCATGCCGCAAACCTATCCTCATCTCCAAATTGAGCATCGGCCCAACGCTTGTTGCGTCCGATTACGCAACCACCACATCGCTGAAACCGAAATCCACGAAGTCGTCGAAGAATTGGTGGCGCTTGGGCGCTCTGAAGGCTGTCGGAACCTGGTGCTGAGCTTGGGTCCGAAGTCGCCCGAATGCCTCTACAGTGTCTTTCTCGCCAAGCTGTACTGGGCGCAGCGGGTTCTTGGCGAAGAGGGGGGCGCGCTAGTGCTTTGCGAGGTGGATCCGCTGGTCCGCACTATGTTTGCGGCGTGCAGGCTGGACGAACACTTTCGCTTCGCTAAGGACTTCGACGACGCGGCCCCGCGTCTGGCGAAATGAGCCGCCGTTTCATAATCGCAGCGCCCACCACAACATAGCGATCAGGCACAGGACCGCGCAAGCGATAATCCATCGCGGGCGCCGGCTCGGCGCGTCCTCAAGCGATAAATACTCTCCGCAATAAGGACACTGCTCGGCGTCGTCATAGATCGAGCGCCGGCAGTGGGGACATTCGTCGGTGTTGTCCGCGTCACGGCGCTTCATGCGAGCAGTTTCTCCACCACTTTGCCGGTCACGTCGGTCAGCCGGAAATCGCGGCCCTGATAGCGATAGGTCAGCTTCGTGTGATCGACGCCCATGAGACGCAGGATGGTGGCCTGGAAGTCGTGGGCGTGAACGCCGTCCTCGACGATGTTGTAGCCGAAATCGTCGGTTTTGCCGATGACCTGGCCGCCCTTGACGCCGCCGCCCGCCATCCAAACGCTGAAACAGCGCGGGTGATGGTCGCGGCCGAAGTTGTCGGGGCTGATTTTGCCCTGGCTGTAGGCCGTCCGGCCGAACTCGCCGCCCCATATTACCAGCGTCGAATCGAGAAGGCCGCGCTGCTTGAGGTCCGTCACCAATGCCGCCGATGCCCGATCCGTCAGTCCGCACTGGCGTTTGATCTCGTTGGGTAGGTTGCCGTGATGGTCCCAATCGCGGTGGTAAAGCTGCACGTAGCGCACGTCGCGCTCGGCCAAGCGCCGGGCGAGCAAACAGTTGTTGGCGTACGACGCTTTGCCCGGCTCCGCCCCGTACATCTGCAAGACGCTTTCCGGCTCTTTGGAGATGTCCATTAGGTCTGGTACGCTGGTCTGCATTCGGTACGCCATTTCGTAAGCGTTAATGCGCGTGGCAATCTCCGGGTCGCCGACGGCGCCGAGTTCCAGACGATTGAGGTCTTGAATGCCTTCAAGAAGGTCGCGGCGCGTGCCAGCGTCAATCCCAGGCGGATTGTTTACGTACAGGACCGGGTCGCCGGAGGAGCGGAACTGCACACCTTGGTAACGGCCTGGTAGGAAGCCGTTGCCCCAGTAGCGTGACAGCAACGGTTGGCCGCCGCCGCCGGATAAAAGCGCCACGAACTCCGGTAGATTCTTGTTGACGCTGCCAAGGCCGTAAGCGGCCCAGGCGCCAATTGTCGGCCGGCCCGGCTGTTGGTTGCCGGTCAACAGGAACGTCACCGCCGGGTCGTGGTTGATCGGCTCCGTGTACATCGCACGGATCAGGGCGATGTCATCCACGATCTTGCCCGTGTGAGGAAGCAACTCCGAGATTTCGACGCCGGAGGCGCCGCAACGCACGAACTTGTTTGATGGGCCGACCATCAAAAGCTGACTCTGGCCGGAGGTCATGCCGGTGATGCGCTGACCGCCGCGCACCGACGACGGCAACTCCTGACCTGTGCGCTTTGTCAGTTCCGGCTTGGGGTCGAAAAGGTCGATGTGCGACGGGGCGCCGGACTGAAAAAGGTAGATGACGCGCTTCGCCTTGGGCGCGAAGTGCAGTTGCGGTAAGGCGCCGTAGGATTTCAAGTCGGGGGCGTCTTCCGCCGCGGACAGCCTGCCATTGAGGAGCGAGGCCAGAGCCGCGCCACCGAGGCAAGTCGTCGAACGGGTGAGGAAGGTGCGGCGAGTCAGGGCTTGGCGGAGTTCTTGGGGAGAAAACATGACTCAACCTCTGATGGCGATACTTGGGATATCAGTCCCATAAGTCCTATAGGTCTTATAAGTCCTATAGGACTTATAAGACTTATGGGACGAATAGGGCAAACTAGGACGCAACTCATCCTTTGGTAATCACTTCATCCAGATTCAGCAGTACGTTGCCCACAGCCGTCCACGCCGCCAGTTCGCTTACGTCCAACTCCGCCGGCCGTTTCGATTCGCCGACGCTGACCAGCTTCAGCGCCGCGTCCTTGTCTTTCTGATACTTCGCCAGTTGCTTATCGTAAATCCGTCGCAGCACTGCTAATTCTTGATCGCTGGGCAAGCGGGCGGTGGAGAGTTTGAAGGCGTACCTCAGCCGCGACGCCACATCAGCGCCGCCTTCCTTCATCACACGCTGCCCGAGGACGCGGGCGCTCTCAACGTAGATCGGGTCGTTGAGCAATTCCAGGGCTTGCAGCGGCGTATTGGTGCGCGGCCGCCGGTCAGTGCAGACCTCCCGGTTGGGCGCGTCGAACGTGACCAACGATGGGTGCGGTAAAGACCTCTTCGCAAAAGTGTACAAGCTACGTCGGTAAAGGTCGGGGCCGTGGCTTTGCAAATAGGTCTGCGCGCTGAAGTCGCCGCCGAACGCGATCTGCTCCCAAAGGCCCGGCGGCTGATAGGGCCGCACACTCGGCCCGCCCAGCTGACGGTTGAGGAGGCCGCTGACGGCCAGGGCGTTGTCGCGGATCATCTCCGCCGGCAGCCGGAAGCGCGGGCCGCGACCCAATAGTCGATTCTCCGGATCTTTTTGCTCCAGTTCCGGCGTCACGTGGGACGATTGGCGATACGCCGCCGACATTACCAGCAGTTTCATGAACTTTTTGACATCCCACTTCTGCGCGATAAACTCGGTCGCCAGGTAGTCAAGCAGTTGCGGATTGCTGGGCCATTCGCCCTGTGAGCCGAAGTCCTCGCTGGTGCGGACAATGCCGATGCCGAATATCTGTTCCCAATAGCGGTTGACCGTCACGCGCGCCGTCAGCGGATGATCTGGCGCGACCAGCCACTTCGCCAAGCCGAGCCGGTCGTTCTTGACGCCCGGCGGCAGCGGCGGCAGCGACTTCGGTACGCCGGCCGTCACCTTTTCACCCTTATTCTGCCAGTCGCCGCGTATCAGTAGGAAGGTGTCGCGCGGCTTCTCCATCTCCTGCATCACCATCGTCGAAGGCGTGGCGGCGTTGAGGTCTGCTTCGGCCTTCTTCAATTGTTCGTCTTCCTTATTGAGCGGGTCAAACACCGGCCGCGAACCCCCATCCACATAGCGGATGAAATAAGTGCGCAACTCGGCTTTCTGCGGGTCAGTGCGCTTGGCCGGCGCCACGGCGATCAGGTCTTGGATGGGTTTAGGGAGCTTGGCGTCTTTCGCCGCCTCCCACGCCGCCTGCGTGGTGAACGCCATCGCCGGCGGTGTGCGCGTTACCAGACCCGCCTTGTCCCAATAAACGGTGCCGTCGAACTGCGTAAAGGCTATGCCGTTCATGTTTGCCCCGTCGGCGAGACCGACGGCTTGCGCGTCCACCTCCAGGCGCGTCCACTTGCCTACCTCCGGCAGCGGTCCCATCGGCAGCCGGTTCGGGGTCTTTTCAACGCCCCAGTCGATGTGATTGCCGCCCCAGTACGCCCTATGTTCCCATGAGCCGTCGTTAAACTGGAGCATGATTTCTTTGGGCGGGTTCTTCGGGTCGAGCCAGACGTAAGCGAAGAGTTTATCGCCCGCGCTGATGTGCAGCGGCGGCGTCGCGCCGGTGAAGAAGTGCTGGCTAAGACCCTGCGCGGTGCGAGTGTGCGCCTTTTCCCCGCTGAAGACCGGCGCTGGCTTCGTCACGAACTTCCACGACGCCGTTCCTTCGTTGCCTTGTAAAACGGCGCCTGGCGGCGGCGCATCGTCCAGCCAGACGACCTCGCGGGTGTCAGGCGGCTTGACCGCCGCCGAGGTGACGGATTCGTTCGGATGAGCCTTTGCCACTTCGCTCTTGATGCGTTCCGCAAACGCCGTCCGTTTGTTCTGAATGTCTTTTTGCTTCGCCGTCTGTTCAGGCGTGGGCACATTGAGGCTCGGAACCGGGTTCACCTTTTGACCATCCAGTCCATTCTCAGGGATGCCGTTGAAGAAGGCGTAGAACTGGTAGAACTCTTTCTGAGTAAACGGATCGTATTTGTGGTCGTGGCACTCGGTGCAAGCGATGGTCGTGCCGAGCCAGACGGTGGCCGTGGTGACGACGCGATCTTCGACGTACTTGGAAAGGTACTCGTTGGGGTCGGCGCCGCCCTCGAAGTTGACCATCTGGTTGCGGTTGAAGCCGCTGGCGATCTTCTGATCGACCGTGGCGCTCGGCAGCAGGTCGCCCGCCAGTTGCTCGACGGTGAACTGATCGAATGGCATATCCTTGTTGAAGGCGTTGATGACCCACTCACGCCACAGCCACATCTCACGGGCGTTGTCGATGTGATAGCCGTTGGTGTCGGCGTAGCGTGCGAGGTCGAGCCACTGGACCGCCATACGCTCGCCGTAGGCCGGCGACGCCAACAGTCGGTCCACTACCTTCTCGTAGGCGCCGGGCGACGAGTCGGCGACAAAGGCATCAACCTCGGCCGGCGTCGGCGGCAGTCCGGTCAGATCAAAACTCACCCGACGCAGGAGCGCGGCCTTATCGGTCTCTGGCGACGGCTGTAATCCCTCCTTTTCCAATCGGGAAAGGATGAAATAGTCCATGTCGTTTCGCGGCCAGGACTTATTCTTGACTTCCGGCAGCTGCGGCCGTTTCGGCGCGATGTAAGCCCAGTGGTCTTCCCATTGCGCGCCTTCCACAACCCAGCGCTTGAGCGTGTCGATCTCCTTGGGCGACAGCGGTTTGCCGAAGTCAGCGGGCGGCATCGGCTTTCGGTCTTCCGTGGCGCTTACGCGATCCCACAACGCGCTCTTCTTGAGGTCGCCGGGGACCAAGGCGAGATCGCCGTTCTTGAGCTTCTTGAAAGCATCCTCTTTGCGGTCGAGGCGGAGGCCGGCTTTTCGCTTGTTCGCATCCGGGCCGTGACAGGCGTAGCAGTGGTTGGAGAAGATGTGCCGCACGTCATGGTTGAAATCGACTTTAGCGACCGGGACCATCTGGTTCGCCTCGGCCGGCTGGTTCGCGGCCCCCGCCGTCCCGATGAAAATGACGCTGACGCAATAAAACGCCGCGACCAGTCGTATTCGCATAGGGACGAGTCCTCGGTGAGTATCAAGGTGGGCTGACTGTTGGGGGAGGGTATGTCAATTTTATTCTATCACGTTACGGTCGCCGCGTCGAGAACCTTCGTGCTAATGGGCGAGTGCCAGCATCCTTCATCCTTCAGCTCCCCTCGTCCGCCTCCTTCGCGATCTTGCGATACACTTCAATCGCCTTGTCAAACGTCTTTTTCGCCTCCTCACGCTCCGGTTCCGCGATGGCCTTTTCGCGCTTGCGCCAGAGTTGCTCGATGACGCCTATGCACCATAACGCGCTCTTTCGCGACGCGCGAATGGGTTTGCCGCCGACAAGGACGTTCACCGGATTGGTGTGCATTTGGGGGAAATGCCGCAGCGCGACCCAACTGCTTTTCTCGATCTTGGCCGTGAAAGTCAGGTTGTGTTCCTTGTCATCGGCCGGCACGTCTTGCGACGCTACCGCCGCGCCGTTGACCACGAGTTCCACCTTTCGCATCTTACCCGTCGGCACGGCGCCGCCGTTCGAGGTCCCCAGCGGAGTCGCGGAGGCGAAGGCAACCTTGGCCTTGATCCTCACCTCACCCGGTTCCTTCAATTCCACTTCGTCGCCCGGAAACGTATCATCCACCGTGAACTCCAGCGCATGCGCGTAGCCGTCGGAGATGTACGACCGCCCCTTGGCGATACCCTCGCACCACGCGGCGAAATCGACCTTGTCCACTTTGCCAAGCTGCACGTAAACGCGCCCTTGGCCGACGCGGCTGCCGCTGATGCACGGGAAGTCGGTTTCGCCGCTGGCCTTGAGCGGGTAGCCGCAGTTCATGATGTGATACCAACAGTTCCACTCCGGCACGCGGGCCGTGTCCATCGCGCTGATGAAGTCGCACAGATGTTGCGAGGTCGTGACGCAAATCTCCTGCGCTCCGATGCCATCCATCTCCGGGATGGCGACATTCGGCAACGCGCCGGCGGCGCGAGCGATACTGGCCTTGAGTTCGTCTTCCGTCAGGAAGCCGTCCTTGTTCGCGTCGATCTTGTCGAAGTCTTCCGGCAACAGTCCCTTGGCCGCCTCGTCCTTGCCGAGCTTGCCGTCCTTGTCCGCATCGAGCTGGGTGAGCAGGCGTTTGGCGGCCGCGGCGGCGTTGACCTCCAGGCCGTTGGCCGAGTGCGCATAGCCCGTCACCGCGCCTTGCTGCTTCGCCCAATTCATGACCGGCGTCGTCCACGTCGGCCAGCCCTTCGTCTTGGTTCCGCCCGAGCCGGGATAGGTTTGCTCGCGCAGGTTCAAGAGGCAGACGTGGCCCAGCGCCTGCGAGCCGAATCCGCTTACTTCAATGTCGTACTTGATGACGGTGAAAGGCTCGCTGATCTTGTTCGGCTTCTCTTCAAAGAACTGCCGCTGGAACTCGTAGCACGGCCCCCACGTCAGGTTGCAGCCGACGTTGAGAGCCTCGCCCTTGACGTGCAGGAACATGTCCTTGGCGAAGACGCCCTCAGTCGGGTTGGTGTAATGCGCGCAGCCGGCCGCGTGAATGTGGTGGTCGCCGCTGTAGAAGCCGTAGTCGCTCGGCGTGATCCAGCGCTCGAGTTTCACGGCGATCTTCGCCTCGCCCTTTTCGGGAATCACGACCTGCTTTTCCATGAGTCGATATTCAGGTCCGCGGCCAAACTGCATGGTGAACTCGCCGGGCGGTAGGAGAACGCTGCCGCCGTCCTCGCGGTAAATCTGCTGCTGGAAAAAGAAGTCCGGGGCGAGCCGCTTCGCTTGCGGCGGGTAGACATGACCGGCCTTGTCCTTGAACGTGAACCGGCCCACCGTCGGCTTGCCGTCGGTATCCGTGATGGACAGCTTGACCGGGATGCCCGGCCGCACGTCAAACAGCACCGGCGTTTCGGCGCGGAAACCGAGGTCCTGCGTCCCCTGCCCCACATCAAAGGAAAGCGTCCCCTCGCGCTCGCCGGCCTCGGCGCTGTAGATCAGGGCGAGCGCATACTCCACCTTCAGTCCGCTCAGGTTGGCCGTGAGCGGCGGGCTTGCGTACATCTCGACTTCGAGGAAGCGGCCCTTGCCGTCTTTGTCGTTGTAGACCTTGCCGGCCTGCGGGCTGGTGATATTCAGCGTCTTCTTGACCGTGCTGTCGTTGACCACCTTGACGATGAACGGCGTGTACCCGCTTTGTTGCAATTTGGCCTCCGCCGGGCCGCGCGCCGCCTTGACGCGCGCTTCGGGGCTGAGCGAGACGAGCACCAGTACGTGGGGATCGAGCAACTCTTGCAGTTTCTTGGGGTCGCGCTCCTTGACGGCGGCGAGGAGGTCCGTGGTTGTCTGCTCGGGCAGTTTCGCGCCGAGGAAGTCGAATGCTTGGAGCAGTCGTTCGACGTTGGCCGCGAGGGGTTGTCCCTCGACGGCCACGATTTCCAGTTTCGGCGCGTCCGCGGCGAACGCGAGCGGGGTCGCGACCAGGATGAGGGCGACGGCAAGCCAGGGTTGTGCGTGGGTGCGAATCATGGCGTCAGCTCCTACCAGAGGAAGTGAGAGGAATCGTCACGCGGGTCTTCTGACCGACGATTGTAACACACGGCGGGCGGCTTTTCCCCGTTCTCTTTCGTCACGGCCCCGGCCGCGAGCGGGGTTGCGTAAGCGCCCCGAGTAAGCATCTCGGGGCGCTTATGCAACCCCGCTCGCCGGGGTCTCTCGGCTATCCAAGTATCAATCCGAACATTCCTCCCATGTCGCAAAGTCGTTTCGATTCGGCAATCATTCACCCAAATCTCCTATATTTCGTTTCAGTTCATTTTACCTAGTCCGGTTTAACGCGCACTATTGAAAAGGTTCCGCGCCGGAAACGACCGGCCCGCGGGGACGATTCGCCCGGACATCTGGTTTTGAGGAGTTCCGAGATGAGGCTGAAAGTCGCGTTTCCGCTGGCCGCGGCCATTCTCGCTTTGGCGGCGCTGACGAGTCCGGCGTCGGCCGCCCACTGCGGGGCGTGCGCCTACCCCGTGCAATGCTGCGAACCGGAGCAGTGCTGTATGCCGGTCGTGCGCTATCGCGTCTGCTATCGCACGGTCGAAGAGGAACAGCCGTGCGTCTGCTATCGGCAAGTCTTTCACACTGTTATGAAGGAATGCCGATCGGTCTGCTACAAGACCGTGTATGAACAGCACGTGCGTCAGGAACACTATACGGTCTGCAAGCCCGTTTACGAAGATTACGATGTGGCCCACAAATACACCGTTTGCCACACGGAATACGAGCAGCACATGGCCCAGCGCTGCTACACCGTCTGCAAGCCGGTCTACTCGGAATACCAAGTGCCCGTACAGTATTGCACCTACCGGCCGGTCTACGAGCAGCACGTCGCCCAGCGCTGCTACACGGTCTGCAAGCCGGTCTACTCGGAGTACCAAGTCCCGGTCAGCTATTGCACCTACCGGCCGGTCTACGAGCAGCACGTCATGCGGCGCTGTTACACGGTCTGCCATCCGGTCTACCAGGATTATCAAGTGCCCGTCCACTATTGCACGTGCAAGCCGATCTACGAGCAGCACACGGCCCAGCGCTGTTACACCGTCTGCAAGCCGGTCTACTCGGAATACGAGGTTCCGGTCCACTACTGCACGTCAAAGCCGATCTATGAACAGCACACTTGTGAGATCCCGCAAACCTGCTATCGCACTGTGCAAGAGCCGCGCAGCTACTGCTACAAAACCTCTACTTGCGAGCCGGTTTACACGGAGAAATGCGTCAAAGTCTGCACCGGCTGCTATGAAACGGTGCAGAATTACTGCCCCGGCCCGATCGTTCACAAGTGCTGCCGGATGCCGGGTTGCTGCACCTTCGACCCCTGCACCTGCACGTCGCACTACTGCCCAGGCCCGACTGTGAACTACGAGGTCCAGTGCCCCGGCCATTACGAATGTCACAGCGTTTGGGTGCCGCACGAGGAAGTCCGCACGGTGCGCTGCTGCCATTACGTGACCCACGAGCAGCTCCACACCGGCACGTACACGGTCTGCCGCGTCGAGCCGTACACCGTCATGCGGCAACAGTGCTACACGACTTGCCACATGGTTTCCGAACCGCATTGCTACATGGTCAAGCAGACGCGCTGCACGATGGTTCCGGAACAAAAAGTCGAGTGCATCCCGTACACGACCTGTCGCATGGAACGCCAGGACCATTGCTATATGGTCAACCGCCGCCGCTGCTACATGGTCCCCGAACAGAAGGTCGAGAGCATCCCGTACACCACCTGCCATATGGTGTCGGAACCGCATTGCTACATGGTCCGGAAGACGCGCTGCACGATGGTTCCCGAACAGCACGTCGAGAACATCCCGTACACCACTTGCCACACCGTAGCGGAACAGCACTGCTACATGGTTAAGAAGACCCGTTGCACGATGGTCCCCGAACAGCACGTCGAGAACGTCCCGTACACCACCTGCAAACTGGTGCCGGAGGAGCGATGCGAGGTGGTCAAGTGCCGCCGTTGCAAGATGGTTCAGGAAGAGCATTGCTGCCAGGTTCCGTACACGACCTGCCGGCAGGTCGCGGAGGAGCATTGCACGATGGTTCCGACGACGACCTGCTCGCTGGAACCGTACTGCTACACCAAGAAGGTGACGCGGTGTGTGCCGGTATGCGAGCCGGTGTGCGATCCATGCGGCCCGACGAGCTTCAAGATGAGCGGCGCCGAATGGTACGGTCGGCTGATGGAGCGCGTCCAACATCAGCCGCAGATGCCGGCGGCGGATTTGAACTGAGCCTGACCTCCTTGAATGCGAATCACGAAAGCACGAAA
>DHJA01000270.1:19126-31837 GCA_002404095.1 Planctomycetaceae bacterium UBA4732
TTCGTGCTTTCGTGATTCGCATTTGTTGTGATTCGTCCTTGTCAGCGGTTCCTCTTCCGTGAGCCGATCTCCTCCGTACAATAGCCGCGACGAGGAACCTCATGGACAACCCGATCCGCATTGGCGCCGTCAACTACCTGAACACCAAGCCGCTCATCTGCGACTTGGACTTGCTCGCCCCCGACGCCGAGCTAATTCTGGACGTGCCCAGCCGTCTGGCCAATATGCTCGCGGACGGTGAACTCGACGTGGGCCTCATCCCGGCTATTGAGTATTTCCGCGCCGGCGGCTATTCCATTGTGCCCGGCGTCGCCATTGCCACGCGCGGCCCGGTGTTGAGCGTGACGCTTTTCAGCCGGACGCCGTGGGATCAAATACGCCGGGTGGCGCTCGACGCCGGATCGCGCACCAGCGCCGCCCTGACGCAAATCCTGCTGCGTAAGCGCTACGGCGTTCATCCCGAAATCATGCCTCTGCCGCTGGACTGCGGCGCCGAGGACGTGGACGCCGACGCGGTGCTACTCATCGGCGACCGTGCTATGCGAGCCTGTCTGCCGGGATTCGCGCACGCCTACGACCTCGGCCAGGAGTGGTACGACTGGACCGGCCTGCCCTTCGTGTACGCCGTCTGGGCCGTGCGCGCGGGCGTCGATCTGGCTGGGGTGGATGCGGCTTTGATCGAGGCAAAACGGCGCGGCCTGGCGCGGGCCGGACTCATCGCTCAGCGTGAGGCGCCGCGCCTGGGACTCGACGCCGGGTTCTGTCGGCGATACCTTGCCAACATCCTACACTTTGACCTTGGGCAGCGCGAGCAAGCGGGTTTGCACCATTACTACACGCTGGCCTGTGAATTGGGGTTGGCCCCGCGGGGAGTGAGCCTTGAGTACTACCGTTCCGAGCATCTTGCGGAAAGCCGTTGACGGCGAGCGCCTCACGCCCGAGGAAGGCGTCGCTCTTTTCGACTGCGACTTGCCGGCTCTCGGCCGCGCCGCCGACGCCGTGTGCCGTCGCCTCCATCCGGAGCCGTATCGCACCTATAACATCGACCGCAACATTAATTACACCAACATCTGCGCCGCCGTCTGCGATTTCTGCGCTTTTTACCGCAAGAGCAATGACGCCGACGCTTACGTCCTGCCGCGCGAAGTCATTTACCAGAAGATCGAGGAAACCATCGCCCTCGGCGGCGATCAGACGCTGATGCAAGGCGGGATGCACCCCACGCTCAAGTTAGAGTGGTACGAAGACCTCCTACGCGATCTTAAAACACGCTATCCGAAGTTCAATCTCCACGCTTTCAGTCCGCCGGAGATCTGGCATTTCCACAAAATCAACAAACTGCCGTTGCGCGAGGTGCTGCGCCGACTCAAGGACGCCGGCCTCGGCAGCCTACCCGGCGGCGGCGGCGAGATTTTGGTGGATCGAGTGCGCAAGGCCATGACAGTCAACAAGTGCCTGACCGACGAGTGGCTGGAAGTGCATCGTGTCTGGCACGAACTGGGCGGCAAATCGACTTGCACGATGATGTTCGGCCACATCGAAACCTTGGCCGAGCGCATCGAAACGCTGGAACGGCTGCGTCAACTCCAGGACGAGACGGGCGGCTTCACCGCGTTCATCTGCTGGACGTTTCAGCCGGATCATACGGCGATGGCCGACGTGCCGCCGGCCGGCGCCTACGAGTACCTCAAGACGCAGGCCATCGCCCGGCTCTACCTGGACAACATCCCGAATATCCAATCGTCGTGGGTGACGCAGGGATTGAAGATCGGTCAACTCGCTTTATTCTTCGGCGCCAACGACATGGGCAGCCTGATGATCGAGGAGAACGTCGTCGCCAAGGCGGGGACCGTCCATTATCTGACGCTGGAGCAGATCAAGAACGCCATCCGTGAGGCCGGCTACCTGCCGCGGCAACGGAATGTTTTTTACGAGTTGATCGACGCGGCGCCGGCCAAGCTGGAAGAGCAGGCCGTTTCCTGTTGAGCGCGGGGTCTGTCGGTCGCAGCCCTCGCTCTCCGCACCTTCCTGGACGTGCGTCAACCAAGCCCGCTCCAACTCCTCCACCGTGGCATAGTCGTATTGGGCCTCGGCGGCCTTGTCCCAGCCGTCTCGCTCGCCCTGGGCCACGAACGCGAGGTATTTCGCTCGGCCGCCTATCTGAACCAGGAATTCGGTTAGCGAAAGGCCTTCGGCGAAAAAGGCCTGCGGATCCTTCGGATAATCGTTGAGCGGTAACAGCAACAGTTGATTCAGCGCCATAAAGCGCTTCTTGCCTATGTTATCACTCACCCACCGATGGCCGCGCTCACGAACTGCCCGGGTTTCAGCAAGCTCGCCGGTTCCGACCTCGGCCCAGCGGGGCAATGGGCGACCGAGCCTGTCGGCAAGAAGTGTGTGCGTGACCTGCAGGGGCAGTGCCTCCAAAATCTCGTCCAGGGAGCCTTTCAACTCCACACCATACTCCACGAGCTTGCCATCCAGAAAGCCGGTGGAGGTGCTATCGTACCGCCCGTGGTCGGTCACGTTTACCCGCACCTCACAAGGCTCGTCCCACGTTGCCGCCTCTTCACCCAACCAGAGCAAGGCCAATTCCTTTCGGTAGCGCTCCGCGGCGCGGCCGACCTTCCGGGCGACCTTTTTTGAAGAGGCTGTCACCACGAAATTGTTCGTGCGCCATGACGGCTCTTTGACCTCCGGAGGATGCTCCTTGCCGAGGTCTGACGGCACGAAGTAGCCATGGGAATGGAAGCTCTGCGCCGGCGCGGCCGTCGTGATGAAAAGCATTGCCGCCAGGGCCGTCATCGGCAGGTTTCGCCCCTCCATGATCTTCTCCTTTATGAACACTTCATGTCGCTTATTTCGATTTCTTATGCGGACGGTCGGGAACGCATACTACCCCGCTCATTCGGCCGGGGCCAGAGGAATCACCAACGCCGACCCGTGCGGATTGGCCTCCTTCCCCTCGGTGGAATATGATTCTGCTTGAATACCAGGGTTTTAAGGGAGCAATCTGCCGCAAAATGCGATCAAACAATCAGCGGCCTGACGGTAAAAGCATCGTGGCACGGCGATTTTTACAAGTGTACCGCTAACTCCTACAAAGCGTGTACCCCACTCGGTTGGCGCTGCAGAACCGGCTAAACGCCCGAACCCATTTCCAAAGGTTTAGTTAGGACGGCTCGTCGGGCCGGAACGTTCTATGGCATGGTCCTTGCTTTCCTTCGGCTGTGGTTGTGAGCAGCGCCCGCTCTGGCCCTGGGAGTTCTTACCATGCGCTTCCGTCCCCTCGCCTACGGCCTCTTCTTCCTCGCCACGCTATCGACGGCCGGCTGCTGCTGCTGGCATCATCACCACTGCTGTTACGAGCCGGCGCCAGTAGTCCGGCCGCTCGCGCCCGCACCCGTTATCTTGCCTCCGGGCGCCCCGGCCCCCGTTCTCTATCTCCCGCCACGCTAAGGACAGCTTCTTACGGCTCATCAAACCTTTCAGGGATGGCGAACGCATCCCTCGCGGCGTATGATTGCACAAACGGCGGACTTCGCCGCGACCAATCCCTCCCGTGAGGCCGCCTCATGACTCCGATGCGCCGTTTCGGCTTGGTGGATTTTGTTTTGTTTCTATGCGTCCTGGCCACAGCGGGTGGTGTACGCGCGGGCTATCTGATGCTGGCCGCCGACAACGGCCGCAACGCGGGGCCGCTTGTTGTCCAGGATGTGGCTGGCGACGCCGACTTGCAACAACTCATCCAAAGCGTCAAAGACAACAGCACTTTTATTAGCACCGCCCCACTCGCCGACGCCCCGGAGGAGACAGCCCACGCCTCACCCGGTTATCCATATGTGGTCGGCATGGCGTCGCGATTCGTCGCGCCGGATCGGCGGGACTCGACGGTGCGCTGGGGTCAGTGCATCCTCGGCGCCCTGACCGCCGGGTTATACTATCTATTCGCCCGTCGCGCGTTCCGCAGCCTGGCGGTCGGAGCGCTGGCCGGCATGTTATGCGCCCTGCATCCGTTCTGGGTCGTGGATACGGCCGCCATCAATGACGGGACGCTGACCAGCTTTCTCGTCGGACTCGCGTTGTTCGTAGGGTCGCGGGCTGGGCAGACCGGCGGCCCATTCGCCAGTCTGCTCTATGGCCTCGCCTTGGCGGGCGCCGCCCTCGTGCGCGCGGCGCTCTTGCCGTTCGCGTTTGTCGCACTCGCATGGTTTTTATTGCGCAGCCGACGGCTGCCGAGCGGCTGGCTTGGCGCTCTGCTCTCTTTCCTTGGTTTCGTCATCGGCTTGGCGCCGTGGACCATCCGCAACTGGCAAGTGTTTAGCGAACCGACGCCGATCGTCGATTCCGCCTATTTGCACGTTTGGATGGGTAATAATCCCAAAGCCGACGGCGGGCCGGTGGATGTCGCAACGCTATCGACCGAGCAGTTGAAGGAACTAAAAGACTTCAAGAAGCAGCCGGAGCGATACGCGCGCCTGGGCCGCATGGCATGGGATGAGATGCGCCAGAACCCGCCGGCCGTGCCGCAACATCGGCTGCTGTCGGGCCTCGCCTTCTTCTTCGGCCAACGCGAAATCGGGCCGGAGCATCGCGTCGTGGACGTGGCGACAACCCCAGCGGACGCGGAAGCCATACAAGGCGGGGGCATTGGCGTCGTGCCGCCCGAACCATCGCCGATGCCGAAGGAATTGGCTGACAATTACGAAGTGGTCTTCTTATGGACCGTGCTGGGCGTGACCGTGTTGGGCTTGCTGGGCTGGCGTTGGTCGTATGGTTGGCGGGAAGAGTCGATGCCGGCCGCGCTGGCGATGATTTGGATACCGCTGCCCTATTTACTCAGCCATGCGGAAGCGCTCTCGGGGCCGCGCCTGCCGCTCGACGGTGTGTTGCTCTGCTACACGGCATTCGCGCTGTTGTGTTTCTGGCCGGGTGTGCGCCGTCACCTTCTCGACGGCGCCAGGGCCGCCACGCCTCCGCTGCCGCGATGACGGGAAGCGTCAAGCGGCGGGCGAATCGCCATCGTCTGGTTCTGCTGGGAACAGTTCGCCGACCGGACAACGGAAGCCGGGTAGGACGTCTTCGCCGTCCAGTTCACCGTCCTCGCGCAAGCTCGTGCTGGATCCGTTCAGCCGATAAACTCGAACCGTGTGCGTCTGCGGACTGATTACCCAGATCAGGCGCACTCCCGCGCGCACATATTCCTCGATTTTCCGGTCCACTTCTTCGTAGAGATCGTTGGGAGAGACCACCTCCACCGCAAGGTCGGGCGCCAGGAGGGCGTGGCCTGAAGGCGGTCGTTCGCCGGGAAAACGGCCAAAGCGCACGAACGACACATCCGGCTTACGCACCAACCGTTTGCCGGGAAACGGCTGATAGGAGCCGTCGCCGCCTTGGTTGACCCATCCCAGTTTATGCTGGTGATTGAAGTTGCAGATGCGGAAGAGAAGTTCAGTGCCGATCACGCCAGCCAACCATCCCCTGTGACGCTCCACTAAGGTTCCATCGACCAATTCATAACGATAGCCGTCCGGCATTGTCAGAAGGTCTTCCGGCGTGTACTCCGACTTCACGGCGATGTCATTCATATTCCGCCTCCCGAAAGGTCGCAACAAAAAAAATCGAGGAACCGTCTTCCTCCCTATTCTATCATGCAAGCGGGCGCTTGACATACCAGCGCTACTCTGCTGCAATCCCCACGTCGGCCGCGCCGCGGCCGGCGTGGCATTAACTCGTTTCGTCTCACCAGGATCATGTACTCATGACGGCGCCGACCTACGAAAAGCTCACTCCTCCAGCCTCTGGAACCCGCGTGACCACCGGCCCCGACGGCCGTTGGAACATCCCCGACGATCCGATCGTCACCCTGATCCGCGGCGACGGCATCGGCCGCGACGTTGGCGCCGCGCCCGGAATCACTACCTGCGCTGTCCGCGTCCTCGACGCCGCCATCGCCAAGACCTACGGCGGCAAACGCCGTATCCATTGGTTCGACGCCCACGCCGGCGATGTGGCCCGCGAGCTGTACTTTCCCGATGTTAAAGACGAACAAGTCGCATCCCTTAATGAGGAAGAACAGCGCAAGCTCTATCTCCCCGACGACACGCTCAAGGCGTTCGAGTACTACAGCCTCGGCCTGAAAGGCCCGCTCACCACGCCTATCGGCGGCGGCTTTCGCAGTATCAATGTCTACTTGCGCCTACGCTTCGACCTGTACGCCTGCGTCCGCCCGGTGCGTTACTTCAAGGGCGTCGAAGCCCCTAATAAGCGCGCGGATAAGGTCAATATGGTGATCTTCCGGGAGAACACCGAGGACGTTTATTGCGGCATCGAGGCCAAAAGCGGCAGCGACAAGGCCAAGCGCATCATCGCCCTCCTTAAAGATATGGGCTATAACGTACCCGCTTCATCCGGAATAGGCATCAAGCCGATGAGTCCCGAAGGGAGCAAGCGGCTCATACGAATGGCGCTCCGCTTCGCCATCGACAAGAAGCTGCCCAGCGTCACCCTGATGCACAAGGGCAACATCATGAAGTTCACCGAAGGCGCCTTCAAGGATTGGGGCTATGAACTGGCCCGCGACGAATTCCGCGGCCACGTCGTCAGCGAGGACGAGGTGAACAAAGGGGCCGACGCAAAGGGCAAGGTCGTGCTGAAGGATCGCATTGCCGACAGCATGTTCCAGCAGGTTCAGCTGCGACCCGAAGAGTATAGCGTCATCGCCACGCCGAACCTGAACGGCGATTATCTATCGGACGCGGCGGCCGCTATGGTAGGCGGCATCGGTCTGGCGGCGGGCGCCAACATCGGCGACAAAGCGGCCATGTTCGAGGCGACGCACGGCACCGCTCCAAAGTACACAGGCTTAAACCGGGCGAACCCGGGCGCCGTGTTGCTGTCGGGCGTATTGTTGTTGGAACATCTTGGCTGGGACGAGGCAGCGAAAAAAGTGACCAACGCGGTCGAAGCCGCCTTCGCCGAGAGCGACGAGACCGCCCGGCGCGGCCCCGGCGGCAAGCTGCACGTCACCTACGACATTGCTCGGCAGTTCCCCGGCTACGGCGAAAAAGCGGGCGCGTCCAGTTCCGACTTCGCTGATAGAGTGATTACGCATCTGTAAGAAGCACTAACGGAATGGCGAGCCGGGTCGCGTAAGCGCCCGGAGTTCGGGCGCTGAAACGATCTCCGGGCGCTTACGCGACCCGGCTCGCCAAAAAGTTAATGCCTTCATTTGTCGTCGGCAATCGGCTTGCGAGCGACCGTCAGCCACTCGGACCATTGTTCGCGCGCCATCGCCGGCATCTTCGGCAGCAGCGTCTCCATCTCCTCGATAGTCTTCTGCATTTTCTCTGTTTCGCCAAGCGCCGCGTCACACCGCACCATACCGCTCAGGGCATTGAGACTTTGGGGCTTGCCGGCGTAACGACCGGCCAGCGTTTGATACGCCTGAAAGGCGTTGGTGTATTCGCCGAGATCGAACAAGCAGTTGGCGTAATAGAAGGGCACTTGCACTTGCTCCTCCGTCTTTAATAGCCCCTGCCCCTCCGGTTGATCGAGGAGTTCGGCGAGTTTTTGAAACTCGACCTTGGCATTCGTCAAATTGACAATGTGTTCAGCTAACGCATGATCGCGGGTTTCTTCGGCCTTCCCGCCGTCGCCGTCCAATTTGGCGTCCAGGTGATCCTGATCGGCCAACTGGCGATACGAGTCGGCGAGTTGGTAATGAGCGTGCGTCGCCTCGGGGTTGGCCGGAAAATGCTTAACGGCCGCGCCGAGGCGCTGCACGACCAGGCGATAATTGCCGCGGTGGTAGAGCAGATCGCCGAGGGCGTACAAGGACATTTCCTGAGCCTCGGGGTCCGGGTCGTCGCGCAGCAGATTCAGGTTCTGCTCAAGCATGTCCTGGGCGCCGTCGAGTTGGCCTTTCGTCACGGCGGCCAGCGCAAGAAAGTAGCGCGCGCGGTAGGCGTAATTGGTCGGGTAACTGATGCACTTCATGTAGGCCGCTTCCGAGCCTTCCAAATCTTTAAGCCGCCGGCGCGCCTCACCCAAGAGGAACCAGCCTTCGCCCTGTCGCTGAATGTAAGGGCTTTCTTTTTGCTGGTCCTCCGGCGCCTCCAGATGCAGCACCGCCGCGAATTTCGCGGCGGCCTGTTCGAGGTCGCGTCCCTCCCAACTACAGTGAGCGCTGAGCCAAAGAAACTCGGCCTTGTCAGCGGGTTTTGCCGATAACTCCGACGCGGCGCCGTAGGCCGTCGCCGCCTGACGGAACAAATGGTCCGCCGCATCTTGGGCAGTTTGCTTGGCCTCCGGCGTTTCCGCGCGACGGGCCTCATCCTGACGAACCCGCGCCCACTCCATGGACGCCTTCGCTCGCAATTCCTCTGCCTCGCCAGGCGCTCCGACGCGCCCGAACGACTCCGCCAGACGAACGGCCAAGTCGTAATTATGCTTATCCAGATACGTTTTGCCGGCTTCCTGGAACAGTTTCAATACCGCCGGCTGGTCCGCCGGCGGATGGGCGCCCTCCTCGGACGGCGTCGTTTTGCCTACGACAAGCGCGAGCATTTCCAGAGCGGTTTCGGGATTCGGCCCCTTCAAGCGCAGCGCGGCCAGGGCCAACGCCGCGGGTCGCGTCTCATCTCCGCCGGCCTGGATGCACTCTTCCCAGAAGCGGGCCGCTTCGTCCGTCTGGCCTTGCCGCTCGGCGCATACGCCCAGGTTGTATAACACCTCACTGGGACGTTGCCCGTCGGCCTTGGCTTCTTGCCACAGAGCCGCCGCTTCCGCCCAATGGTTTTCGTCCTGGAAGCTGCGCGCGCGCAATCGCAACGCTTTGGCCTTAATCTCCGGCGTCGCACGGGCGCCGACTTTTTCCAGCACCCTACGAGCTAGGCCCGGGTGGTTCAACCGGAGTTCCAGTTCGCCGCCCAAGAGGCGGGCCGCCGCCAAGACGTCTTCATTCGCCTCCGCCAGATTCCGCAGCTTCAAGTTGGCGTCCAGCGCGGCCTCTAAGTCCGGCTTAGCGAGGTTGAGATACTCTTGAGTGAGAACGGTGTAGCCTTCCACCGGGTCGTCCGCCTGGTCGATTGATTCCTTGAGCCGGCAGACGACGTCCTCCGGTTTGTCATGAGTGTGGTAGCCGACGATTCCCAGGCGGTATTGCAGACGGGCCCGGTCGCGATCGGAGATTTTCTCCTTGTCCGCCGCATCCAGCCGTTGCCGCGCCTGCCCCCATAGCGCCGCCGCCCGCGCGCCTTCCGCCTGCGCCGCCTGGCGCATCAAAGACGTGCCGAGGAGCAAGTCGGCCTCGCCGGTCGCACCGGGATATTTATCTTTCTCTTCGAGGACGCTTTCGGCCAGCTTCCCCGCCTGGATGCTGTCGCCGTTGGGATTGTCGAGTAGGCGACGCGCCTGCTGGAGTTCGCGGCGCACGGGCGTGGCAGAGTTGTGCGGCGCTTGCAAGGGTCGGCCCAGCCCTACTGCGACCAAGAGGCCAACGCCCAGCACGAAAACCGGCGCCTGCCACAGTGCGGCCGAGGAATTGGGCGCCGTTTTCTCGACCGCCGTCGTCGGATCGGTGCTTCCTGCCATGACTTTCCCCTGTCCGCAAACTCTGCCACTCCGGTCAAGCGAACGGCTTGTCACAAATCGTGTATCGCGTGTCAAGAGAGAGTAGCGTCTCGGCTTGTCCTATAAGACCTATAGGTCGTATAGGACTTATAGGTCTCATAAGACAAGCGGAGACGCTGCTTATTCATTCGTCACGACCACCACGTCGCGATTCTGGTACAAGTCCCGGCGCTTACCGAGTAGGCGGTGCGGCCCGCGCACCTTCGCTTCGATGGCGTTCCACTGGTCGGCTGGTATGAATAGATAAGACGGCAGCGGCCCTTGCAGGAAATCCAGAACCTGCTGCTCCGAACCTAAGCAGACGACCTCGCGCTGGCAGTAAAAGATCAAACTCGGTTGAAAATAGGCATAGGTTGCCACGCGAGAGTCGCGGCGCGTCTGGTCCGACGGCAGTGTTCGCACCAACAGCTGCGGCGCCTTCCAGCCTTCCACGGCGCCCGCGCCCCATCCCGCCACTAACGCCGTGAACAGCAGCGACGAGGCCGTCACGGCGATGAGCGCCCCGGTGCGGTTCGACCGGCGCAATAACAGCCACGCAGCGGCCGCCGCGCCCAGCATGAGCGGCGCCGCCAGTACCGCGTAGATTTCCATCCCCGGCATTAGCCGCATTCGCAAACCCGGCAGCGTCAGCACACCGCCCACGGCCATTGCTCCCACGGCCGCGCCAACGCCGATCAGCGCGAGGCAAGCCAAGCTGGCGCCGATTAGCCAGGCGGGCGGCCGTATTTCGCCGCGGCGCCACTGGTCCAAGAAGCGGGCCGTCAACAACGCCAGCGCGGGATAAAGCGGAAGGATGTAATTCGGCAGCTTGGTGCTCGCGGCGGAAAAGAAGACAAAATAGACCGCAATCCAGCATAAAAGGAACTGAAGAGCGGGCCGGTCGCCAGGGCCGTTCGGCGTTTCGTTGGCGGCGATTGTCGGTTTCGCAGCCCACACCTTGTGCAGTGTGTACCACGCCGTCAGGGCGAAGAACACGCACCAGGGAGCGCAGCCGAGGAGCAATATCGGGACATAATAGAAGTACGATCCGCCGTGACTCTCCATCGCTCCGGTGAACCGGCCGACATTGTGCTTGTTCCAAAACCCTACCGTCCACGCCCCCTTGGTAACGACCGTTACCCAAACATACCACGGCGCCGCGACCAGCAGGAATACGAGAAAACTCGTTAGCAGTCGCCAACTTACTAGGCCTCGCAACTGCCAGCGCCACGCTAAAAAGAGGAAGGCGACTGTGGCCGGCAAGAGCAGACCAACCGGCCCTTTGGCAAGGACGGCAAGGCCGGCAGCGGCGGCCGACCACGGCGACCAACCGTGGCGGCCGGCGGCATAGTCTTTCCAGAAGAAAAATAGAGCCAATAGGCATGATGCGTTGAGTAAGGCGTCCGGGTTGGCGAAGTGGGCTGCCGCGCAGAACAATACGGCGCCGCCAAGCAGCAACCCCGCAAGTAGACCGGCGGCGGCGTTGAACATACGGCGACCTAGCTCGTAGGTGGTCAACACGGCCGACAACGCCGCCAGGGCGGACGGCAGACGGGCGGCGAACTCGCCGGCGCCGAACACGGTAAAGGCCGCCATCTGCAACCAGTAAAGCAAAACGGGTTTGTCGGTGCGGAGTTGGTAATTGCACGTCGGTATGATCCAATCGCCAGCGCGCCACATCTCACGGGCGCATTCCGAGTTGTTGCCCTCGTCGATGTCCCAGAGGCTTGGGCCTCCAAGGTTGGGAAGGCATAACGCCGCCCATACGAGGATTAACAGGGCGTAGTGGCCGGCGCGGCAGTCGAGTTTGCGGAACATTCCCTTGTTCCTCATGGCACGAGGTCGAAGCATCCCCCTTATAGAGAACGGCGTCGATGGAAGCGAGTGCAGTCGCCGGCGAACACGGCCGAAAGGACTACTCGCGACCCTTTGCCCTTGTCGTTCGCCATCTGCCTCATAAACTGGGGTTGTTGGCGTCAGCGGCGCGACTCCTGAAATTTTTGGCCCCTCACAGCCGACTTCGGGCATTTCTTAAGCAGAGGCCGGTTTCAAACCCAGGGCTACTCAAAATGGGGAGACGGATCATGGCGTTAAGTCGATGGCTGCGCCGGTTGTAGACGATAAGCCCTCCGCCTGCAGCGACTCGCCGGACGTTGGCAAGCGCACCATCCCGGCCCACGGCGCAAATACGGCTGAATCTGGAAGTCTTGGAACAACGCACGACGCCGTCGGTCTTCACCGTCAACAGTTTCGCCGACACCGTGGCGGTGAACTTCACCACAGGAGTGGACGCTTTCGGCCAGGTGTCGCTGCGCTCGGCCGTTCAGGCCGCCGACGCCACGGGCGGCGCTAACACCATCCTCCTGCCCGCCGGTCCGTACAAGCTGACCAGGGCCGACGGAGCCACGGAACTCAACGACGCCTCCGCCGGGGATCTCGACATCTTTGCCGGCGTCGGCGGCGTCAATCTGACGATCGCCGGGGCCGGCGCCAAGCTGGTCACCATCGACCGCCAGCGCGATCAATGACCGCGTGTTCCAACTCTTTGGGGCCGCTACCGCACAGATCTCCGGCGTGACCATCACGGGGGGCAACGTGATCGGCCCGGGCGGCGGCATCTATAACAACGCGACGCTGAGCTTGACCAACTGCGTTCTAACCGGCAACAAGGCCACTGGCGACGCGGGCGTGACGGGGGGGGACGGCGGCGGGTTCAACGGCTTTGGGGGAGGCGTGTACAACAGCGGCGCCTTGACCGTCACGAACTGCACTCTTTCCAGCAATCAGGCCGTCGGGGGCGCCGGGGGCAACGGCGGCGCTTCCGGCGTCCCCGGCGGCGGCGGCGGCGGCGGCGGCGGCGGCGGCGGCGGTTTCGGCGGCGCCATCTTTAACGACTCTCCCGGTACTGTGCAACTCAATAACACCACATTGTCTGGCAATCAGGCACGCGGCGGCGGCGGCGGCGGCGGCGGCGGAGATTTCGTCTTCCCCGGCTTCGGCGGCGGCGCCGGCGGGGGCAACGGCGGCGTCAGCGGCATCATCGCCGGCGGCTTCGGCGGCGGCGGCGGCGGGGGCAACGGTGTACGCGCCGTCGCCGCC
>DHJA01000033.1:0-8834 GCA_002404095.1 Planctomycetaceae bacterium UBA4732
GTTGTTCCTCACGCGGAGCGTGAGGAGTACGTTTTGAAAGTACTGGTTAGGGAGCGGGGGAACTGCCTCCGCTCCCTAACGGTTGCGGCTCGTAGAACGGTCGCGGCTCGTCGATGTTAGCCCCTATGTCTCTTATTCTTTGCGCATTTCCTGAATCTGTACGACCGTTTCCAGGCTCTTGACGGCCTCGCCGCGATTCTTGAGGATCGCCTTGACGACGCCGCGCACCGGACTGCGGATTTCGTACATTTCCAAGACGATTTGGGCCTCTTTCATGGCGACTTTTGCCTGCCGCAGCGCCGCCTCCTTGGACTTCACTTTGTCCCTAGCTTGGTCCAAGGCCGATTGCGCCGTGGACAACTCCTGCACCGAAACAATCGCGCTTTTCCGGTTAAGCTCGCCGAGCCTCTTAAAATAGTCCTCCGCCGCTTTAATGGCTTGTGCGGCGGCGCTCAATTCGGTCTCCGCCGCTTCCAGCTTGCTCTTCTGCACTTCTAGTTCCAAACGCGGCAGCCGGTCGTCCACGCTCGCCAACAATTGGCCTTCCTCGACCAAATCGCCGACGCGCAGCCTGCGATACCTTTTCACTTCGCCGTCCCCTTTGACCGTGACGAGCAGGTTCGCGGGGATTTTCGCGTCCGACTTGACCTCTTTGCCGAGGACGAGCAACATTCCCTCGCGCTGGCTCGGCACGTTGAAAACCGCGGCGGGTTCTTGCCTAACGTCTCGCACATCGCTTTCGATCTCTAACCGGACGACGGGTTCAAAAGCGTGGACCGCTTCGCCGGGCCGCTTGAGGATCTCCTTAATGACGCCGCTGTCGCTGCTGCGAATTTCACACATCTTAAGGAGGGCGAGCGCGGCGGCCAAATCTTCGCTCGCAACCCTGCGGGCGGCGTCCTTGCCCTTCTCTTCTTCTACGTAGCGGTCGCGATTGAGCAAATCGGCCTGGTAGGTGTCTTCCGAGATGAAGCCCGCGCCTTTGGCATGCAGAAATTCCGAAGCTTGCGCCCGTCGAATAGACTCCAACTTAGTCTTGATCGCCGCCAGCCATTCCGCCTCCGCGACTTCGAGCTTGGCGACCTTGGTGGAAACTTCGTTCACCTGGGTGGCGGAATCAACCAGGCCAAGAAGTTGCTCTTTCTCAATGGGGTCGCCAATGTGCAACTTGCGGTAGGTACGCTTCTCCCTGACGACGAAGACTTTACGGGGCAGTAGCGGCTCGCCCTCTTTCCAAGGAGTGTAATCTTTATCACCCTGATCGCCGGTGCGTACCGCGAGGAACCCGACTGCCACCGTTACCCGATCCCTGTCGGGAACCTTCTCGCCCGTTTTAAGTTCTGTACCGATCAACGCGATGGTTCCTTCCCGCGAACTCGGCGTCTCCACGATATCTCTTGTGGGTCGCTCTTCGTTTTCGTCCGGCGTCTCGACTGGCGGCTTGGCTGCCTCGGCTTTGTTAGCGGCTGGCGGCGGGTCCGTCTTCGCCGTCGGCGGCGCCTCCGCTTTCAGCGACATCAGCAAACCGGCTCCCGTTCCGGTCGCTCCCATCAGCAGCGCCACGGCCGCCAATATCTTGATTTTGGAGAGAAACATTGTTCGCAATACTCCTTGAGTCCATGTAAGCGCTTGAGACGAGACGGCCCCCGCGACCGCCTTTCCCGCCGCGAACAGAAGCGCCGCCTTGAGCGTCGTGTGGACCAGCACCGCCGGCAGCGCGGCCGACACGGTTCGTTCCGCCGCCAACACGGCCGTCGTCGCGGCCGACAAAGCCAGGCCGCGCCGCGTCAATCGGCCGCGCAGCAGTTCGCGCGCGCGCTGCAAGCGAATCGCCACGGTCCCGCGTGGACACTTCAACTCTTGCGACGCTTCCGCATAGGTGCGGCCCTGCAAATAACAGAGGATAATGGGCAGCCGATATTTCTCAGGAAGGCGACCGACTTCCTCGTCCAGCACCGGCCGTAAGTCGCGCCAGATCGCATCGGTTTCCGAGTCGGGCGCCGTCGGCTCCGCGCCCGGCGGAATTGCGACCGGCCTCTTCCGCGCCGTCACGCGGGCGCGTAGGGCGATGCGACACGCCGTCTGGTAAAGCCAGCCGGCAACCGCCTCACGGTGCCGGATGGCGCCCGCCTTGCGCGCCAGCAGCAGGAACGAGGCCTGAAATGCGTCCTCGGCGTCGTGGTCACAGCGCAACATCCGCCGGCATACGCTCAGCACCATCGGCCCGTGTCGCCACAGCAATAGCTCAAAGGCGGCTTCGTCGCGGCCGGCGACGAAGCGCTCCAATAGAGAAGCGTCCGTGGCGCCGTCCGCCGGATGGCCGACGGCGCGGCGCATGCGCTGAATCAGCATTTCCAGTTGGCTGCGGAACGCCATGCGAAGACTCCACGCAAAGACATTTCAAAGGAATAGAGACGCGGCGAGGGGCCGCGCTTTCATCTTCTTGGCGTGATTGGCAGACTTCAAGGGTTTATGGAGGAAATGATCGGAGAAGTGATCCAGTCGCGGCAGATCACCGTTCCAAGCGCGTAAGGGCCGCGATAAACAGAACAGGCGAGCGGAAACTCCTGGTTCCCACGCTCTGCGTGGGAACGAGAGCAGCGGACGCTCTGCGTCCCGAACCCGCGAGACGCTGAACCTAGCTGGACGCGACGCAGAGCGTCACACCCGTGGGTTCCCACGCAGAGCGTGGGAACCAGGGCTTTCTACAGAGCATTTTCCGCTCGCCTTTTACCCTGCTACTTGACGCCCACTCTGGCCTGAGCCAGAACCAAATCCAACCGTACCGCATCTTTATTGTCTTTATCCTTGGCCGGCGTGGCGGTCAGGACGCAGCGGCGATTTTGCAGCGTCAGCTCCACGCGGCCAGGAATCGGCACACTCGGAGCGACGACGGCAGCCCCGTCGCTCACCGCGAGATTCAGCTTACGCGGCTGCGGATTAACCCAGTCCGTCGGCAGCGACGGCAAGGTCACAACTTCCGTGGTCGTTTTCCCTACCGCCGGCACTTGGAGGTACGCCGGCAGGGGAACCGTGCGCGTGTCCGGCTTTCGCAGCTCCTCGGTCATCGTTCCTTGAATCATCAGAGTCGGCAACGGCGCGGGCGTCTTCCCGGCAGGCGCGCGCACCAGTTCGCCCACTAGATGGACGGAACGGCGATCCGGCGTAAGCTGGAGGCGAAGATTGCGGGCGCTCGGCAACCCCAGCGCGGCCGCGTCCAACGGCGTCTCGGTCTTGTCGCTCAGACTTACATCTTTGCCGTTTGCCGCCTTCAACTGCACGTCTCGAATGGTCCATTCCTTGTCGCGATCCGTATACAAGGCCGCGGCGTGTTCGCGGGCGCCCAATAAGCTCACGTCGCCCTTCACATCCGCGCGGAACGTATCGTTGAACTCGAGCGCTTGCGTCCGAACCGTAACGGCCGTCCCAGCGTCAACGGCCGTGAGGCGCACCTGCACCGCGCCGGCTGGCGCGTCTTGAACGCTGGCCACCTCGGTCTCGTATGCGGTCACGGTGCCGTTGATGACCCGCAACTTGATGACGTAGTCGCCGGCTTTCTCATAGGTCACCCACCGTTCGAGGCTGGCGGTCCCGTCGGTGACGACCTCCGCATCCTTGGCGTCTCCTAGATCCAATAGGCACAGCGGGGCATTCTCCGTCTTGGCCTTAATGTGATACATTGCGGGGGCGTAATCGCTGTTGCCGAAGCGCTCCGCCGTCAAACTGAGTACGCGCGGCAGCTTGGCCGTGGGAACGTCTTCGATGTGCAGCGGCACGGAGCGTTCATTTTCCTCGCCGAACAGATTCGTCAGGCTCAGCTTGACGCTGTAGTCGCCGGGTCGCGTGTACTTGTGCGTGACCGAATCCGTGGCGGCGGACGTGGGCAACAACGCTGTACCGTCGCCGAAGTCCCACCAGCCCTCATAGCCGGGGGACAGGTTCTGGAAGCGGACGTTGGCGCCTTCGTGTTCGACCCGGAAGTTGGGCACCGGCTTGGCCGGCTTAACCGCCTTGTCCACCCAGGCGGTCGCGTACATCACCACCGCGCCGGAGATGAGGCCGCCCACCATTCCGAGAAACGTCTTGATCCAACCGCCGCCATTTTTTTCTGCCATGAGTCGCTGGCCCTCCATGACCGGATCGAGTTGCGGAACCGACCGCCAAAGATACCGCCAACGGCGGATCGGCGTCGAGAGAGGTTTTGACGGCCGCGCGGCCCTCGCACCCCGGACTCACGAGTACGTTCGCCCGGGGTGCGAAGGCGCCTAATTCCGAAGGCACACTCGCAGTCAACAATCCGCCTTCCTCGAATCAAAGGAATCGGATAAAAGGTTTGCCAGGCTTGAGGGCGCCCATCGCTCCGGCGGAATGGGAGGGCCCGGGAAAAAAGGGTGAGGAAATGACATGCAGGCCGTCCAGGAAGCGATTCGAGGTGCGTCGCCGGAGGCGATTCAACGCCATTACGACGTGGGAAATGCGTTTTACCGTCTGTGGCTGGACCACTCGATGAGTTATTCCTGCGCACTCTGGGTAGGGGAGGCCGACTCGCTGGAAGCCGCCCAGATGCGGAAAATCGACTATCACATCGCGCAAGCGCGAGCCGCCGGGGCCGCCCATGTCTTGGACGTCGGCTGCGGCTGGGGCGCCGTGTTGAAACGCTTAACGACGGTTCACGGCGCCGGACGGGCCGTCGGCCTGACGCTCAGCCGCGAACAAGAGGAATGGGCCGCCGCGACCGCCGACCCGCGCATAAAGGTTCGTCGGGAAAGCTGGGTCGATCACATCCCGACGGCGCCCTATGACGCGATTATTTCAATCGGTGCCTTCGAGCATTTCGCCCGCCCGGAATGGACGACCGAGGAACAGACGCTGGCCTACCGTCGCTTCTTCGCCCGCTGCCACGACTGGTTGCGGCCCGGCGGCTGGCTTTCCCTTCAAACCATCGCCTATGGCAGCCTTGACCACGAGGAGACCCGGACGTCGGCTAACCGCTCGTTCCTGCTAGGGGAGATTTTCCCCGAAACCGAACTACCGACGCTCGGCGCCATCGTCGCGGCGTGCGACGGCTTGTTTGAAATCGTAACGTTGCGCAATGACCGCGAAGCCTACGCGCGCACCTGCCATGGTTGGTCCAAGCGGCTGGTGGCTCGGCGGCGCGAGGCGGTTGCCGTGGCTGGCGCGGAGGTGGTGGCGCGTTTTATACGCTACCTCAAGCTGTCCGCGATCCTCTTCCACCAGGGCCATACGAACCTGTTGCGCATCGCCTTCCGCCGCCTGAAGGAGCCGCGTCCGTAAATGGTGGGCCGCTCGCTCCGCGAGCAACTCTTTTTTACTCCGCAAGGGGGTATGACTTGGAACTCCGTCGCGCGCTGTTCGCGGTCGCCGGCCTGCTGGCCCTCGCCGTCGCGAGCCGGGCGCAAGACGGACTCCTTGCCGAGCGCGTGAACACGCCTCCGACGACCAACAACGTGGCCGTGCTTCCGCCTATAGACGCTGACACGGATCGCGATTGTTCCCGATGGGCAGAAGTGTGGGGCTTCGTGGAATTTCGCGGCGCGGCCGTCGGCAGTCGGGTTGCGCCAAACGGCCAGCCATACGATCCCCTCGGGTCGCTTGACCTTGACCTGAACGTCGGCTTGCTGCCTGACAAGAAGCTGTATTTGTTCGCGGACTCCCGCTTTTGGCTACAGGAAGCGACCCCCGGCGTCACCAACGACAAGCAGGGAGGGTTCGACTTCAGCAAGCGCGAGTACGACATCACGGTCGGCGCGGCCTGGAACTATGCGGGGCCGTTCGAGCTTCGCGTCCTCGGCTACTCCTACAACAATTTGAACCGCGGCTCGTCGCCAATCCAACCGACCGGCTTTCTCGACGGTGCTGGCGTCGAGAATCGCTACTATTTAATGGCCGAGGACAAATACGACGTCGCCAAGCTGGATTTTCTAAGCGTCGGCTATTTGCCTTCTAAAGAACTGATCGGGGCCGATGGCGTCGCGTTCAAACCCGGCTTGTTCGCACGCGCTTACCTGACTTACGACCTCGACATTCTCCACTCCTATCTTTACATGGACGGCCAATTTTTCGCCCAATCAGGGTTCAGGCCGCGGCTGTTCGACGTGGACGTGGGGTTGGCGGCTCGACCGTTCGAGCGGCTTCGCCATTTGGAACTTCAGCTCGGCACGGAAAACACGGTGGACTTTGAAGTTCCTCACCCGCGCACGTTGCTTTACGGCGGCGTGCGCCTAGAGTTTTGATCGTGCGGAAATCATTCACGGTTTGCTTTTGAGCCGGGCAAGGGCGGCGTTCGCGGCGTCGCGGACTACGGCCCGGCTGTCATCGGCCTGCGCCGAAAGGGGGTCGGTGACTTTCTTCAGGTCTTCTCCGAGCGCTTCGCGGCCGATCGCGCCAAGCGACTGGATCGCCGCCACGCGCACCTCAAGGATTTGGTCGTTCAGGTGCGGCAGCAGTACGACGACCACGTCCTTTACCTCGCCGCCGAGGTCCGGTCCCATACGGCCCAGCGCGTGCATCGCGATGACGCGGATGAACTTGTCATTATCTCCGACTGCTTTCTTGAGGGCCGGCAGCGCGGGTTTGGCCGACGCGCCGAATCGATCCAACGCTTCGACGGCGCCGCGGCGAACTTCCGAGGGGGCGGTCGCGGACGCCAACACGTCCCCCAGTCGGCCGGCGGCGGCGCCCGCGTCGGTTCCCAGACGGCCGAGGGCGTCAACCGCCGCCTTGCGAACGTCGGCGGGCGCCTTATCGTCGGCTGCGACGTTGCTTAATGTTCCCACGGCCGGAACCGCCTCCGGCGCACCGACTTGACCGATCGCCAACGCCGCTTGCGCGCGGCCCAAGTGATCGGCCTGGGTATCCTTTACCAGCAATTCCAGCTCCGGCAAGGCGTTTGCCACTTCCTTGGCGCCGTCCTTGTTCACCGCGATACGACGCAGCGCGTCGGCCGCCGCGGCGCGCACGGATTGCTTTTCATCTTTCAACGCCGCCGCCAAATTGGGGACTGCCTTGGCGGCGTCGCCGGCCATGCGGCCTAGCGCGTTGGCAGCCGCCTCGCGTACGTGCGGCGATTTATCCGTGCGTACCGCCGTTCCCAGGCCGTCGCGCACGTCGTTCCAGTCTATGGCCGCATCAGTCTCTTTGACGCCCTCGTACAATCGGCCCAAGGTCTGCGCCGCCGATACGCGCACAACCTCATCCTGATCCGCCGAGGCCAGCGCCGCAGTGAGGGCCGGCAACACTTTATCGCTTTTGAGAGGCCCGATCCTTTCCAGGGCGATGAGCGCCCCCTGACGGTGTTTCACTTCCTTGTCGCCGGTGAGGACGGCGATCCACGTGGAAAGGGGCCGGTCGCGGAAAGTCGGTTCCTCAGCGGCGCGGACGACGCCGGCCGCCAATAAACCGATGACAAGTACAATCGGGGAACGTGACATGAGAAAGCCTCCCCGCTGAGTGCACACATCAACTACTACACAAACCCCTCGGGTTTTCTCGTTCCCCCCAAGCGGGGTGCCATGCTTTCGCGGGCCGGCCCCGAAACCTCGTCCGGTCCCAACCCCGCGAAAGCATGAATCCTCGCGCGGGACTCATGCTTTCGCGGCGGCTTGAGCGGGCGGCAAGGTGTGGAAAGAGGCCGCGAAAGCATGGCACCCCACCTGCGCTCATTGAAACGAACTCCTGGCGCTTACGCGACCCGGCTCGCCTGCTATCCCTGCGACTTCGCGGCGCGTTCCGGGCGCAGCGACCGCACCACGTTGCCCGCCTGCCATAATTCGCTATCGGCGACCTCTTTTAGCTCCTTTTCAAGCCCCTTGCGGTAGTCGGGCTTGCTGTTGGTCTCCAACACGCGCCGCGTCTCCTCGCCGTCCGCCACGCTCTTGTACAGCTTCTCGAAAACCGGTTTGGCGCAATCGCGGAAACGCTTAAACCAGTCCAGGGCGCCGCGCTGGGCCGTCGTCGAGCAGTTGGCGTACATCCAATCCATGCCATTTTCCGCGATCAGCGGATACAGGCTCTGCGTCGCCTCCTCCACCGTCTCGTTGAACGCCTCAGACGGCGAATGGCCGTGTTCACGCAGCACTTCGTATTGCGCCAACCACAGACCGTAAATGGCGCCCATTAGTACGCCGCGTTCGCCGGTCAGGTCGCTGAATACTTCTTTTTGAAACGTCGTCTCGAACAGATAGCCGGAGCCGATGGCAACACCCAAGGCTTGCGCGCGTTCCGCGGCTCGGCCGGTGGCGTCCTGAAATACGGCAAAGCTGGCGTTGATGCCCTTGCCTTCCAGGAACAGACGGCGCACCGTCGTCCCCGACCCTTTCGGCGCCACCAGGATCACGTCGATGTCTTTCGGCGGCACGACGCCGGTTTGATCCTTGTAGACAATGCTAAAACCGTGCGAGAAATATAGGGCTTTGCCGGCCGTCAGGCACGGTTTGATTCGCGGCCACAGCTCTTTCTGGCCCGCGTCGGACAACAGGTATTGCACGACTGTGCCGCGCGTCGCCGCTTCCTCGATCGGGAAAAGCGTCTGGCCGGGAACCCAGCCGTCCTCGGCGGCGAGATCCCAGGAGCGCGTCTTCTCGCGCTGGCCGACGATGACTTTAACGCCGTTGTCTTTCATGTTGAGCGATTGGCCGCGACCCTGCACGCCGTAGCCGACCACGGCGACCGTCTCTTTGCCCAGCACTTCGCGCAAGCGCTCCGGCGGGTAGTCGGCCCGCTCGACCACGGTTTCCTTCACGCCGCCGATTTCGATTTGTCGCATGATTGATCCTTTATCCGTTGTCTAGGAGGGTGGGCCACTCGCTCCGCGA
>DHJA01000033.1:9004-10216 GCA_002404095.1 Planctomycetaceae bacterium UBA4732
CACTCGCGGAGCGAGTGGCCCACTCTGCGTTTCTTGCTACCCATCGCCCCTCTTCAGATGTACATTACGGATTCGCCAACCTCGGACAACGCATATGCTAATCATCGACGCGCATCTCGATCTGGCCTGGAACGCCCTCGATTGGAACCGCGATCTCCGTCTGCCCATCGCCGACGTTCGCCAGCGCGAGCGTCAGCTGGGCATGACCGACAAAGGCCGCGGCGAAAATACCGTCACGTTTCCCGAACTGCGCCGCGGCAAAATCGGCGTCTTCATCGCCACCCTGCTCGCCCGGCTGATGCGGCCCAACCTCATTCCCGCCATCCAGCGCTACGAGTCGATGGACGCCGCTTACGCCGCCGCTCACGGCCAAATGGCCTACTATCGCGCTCTCGAACATCAAGGATATTTGAGGTGGATTAAAGATTGGCCGACGTTGCAGGCGCACGTCCACGACTGGCAGACGCCGGGCGGCGAGGAACGTGAGCCGCTCGGCTTTATCTTGAGCATGGAAGGCGCCGACCCGGTGCTGGCGCCGGAACAGGTCCAGGAGTGGTGGGACGCGGGCTTACGCATCATCGGCCCGGCTCACTACGGCGTCAGCCCGTACGCCCACGGCACCGGCACAATCGGCGGCCTGTTTCCGCCCGGTCGGCCTCTCCTTAAAGAGATGGAGCGCGTCGGCATGATACTCGACGTGACCCACCTTTCCGACCAATGTTTCGACGAGGCGCTGGACGTTTACGGCGGGCCGGTCCTGGCCAGTCATCACAATTGTCGGGCGCTGGTTCCCCATCAACGGCAGCTGACCGACGCCCAGATTCACCGGCTGATCGGCCGCGGCGCGGTTGTCGGCGCCGCGATGGATACCTGGATGCTTGTACCCGGTTGGGAGCGCGGCAAGTCGCGGCCGGAAGAAACCGGCGTCTCTCTGGCGACCGTAGTGGACCATATCGACCACGTTTGTCAACTAGCGGGCAACGCCAAACACGCCGCCATCGGCACTGACCTGGACGGCGGTTTCGGCCGCGAGCAGTCGCCGGCCGACCTCGATTCCATCGCCGACCTGCAATGCCTACCGGAAATGCTGCGCTGCCGCGGCTACGACGACGAGGCCGTCGCCGGGATTCTGCATGGCAATTGGCTGCGGTTTTTCCGTGAGGCGTGGGGTGGATAAGAAATGCTTCAGCGAGCGGCGGGCTTTATGCCCGC
>DHJA01000216.1:0-158 GCA_002404095.1 Planctomycetaceae bacterium UBA4732
GACCGAGGGCCACGCGCCGCCGACGCCGACTTCCGGATTTCCGGCGGCTGTCTGACGCTGCGGCGCTTTCTTCTGGAAGGATCCACTCCCCATGTTCTGGTCACTCTACCGTCGCCTGGCAAAATTCGGCCGTGGTCCCCGCGTCGCCGCGTCGCCGC
>DHJA01000216.1:307-6281 GCA_002404095.1 Planctomycetaceae bacterium UBA4732
TCGCCGTTTCGCCGTTTCGCCGTTTCTCTCCTCTTCGCCGCGTCCCCGCGTCGCCGCGTCGCCGCGTCGCCGCGTCCTACCGCGCGTCGAACTGCTCGAAAATCGGCTGGTGCCAACTACCATCGCCGGCATCGTTTACAACGACTTCCCTGGCGTGGGAAACTTCGTGCCTGGCGATCAGCTGTACTCCGCCAGCCCGATTTCTTTGCTCAATCAGGCCGGTACGCCTATCGCCTCCACGATCACCGACGGCAACGGCCATTACGCATTCACCATCGACCAGACGATCAACACGACCCCGACGACCGCGGAACAGGATCTCGCGTTTTCCAGCCCGACGGACGTCACGCAGTCGCAGCAAATCAATCAGTTCGACCCATCGAAGGGAACGCTTACGTCCGTCGAGATCATTCAGGACGCTAAGATCACCAGCAACATCAAGGTGGACAATCTCGACGCCGTCGCCTCTACATTTGAAGGCAAGATCAACGGCACAGTGACTTTGCAGGCGGCCGGCGCAAGTCCGCTCAACGCGACCCTGAAGGAAGTCAAAGAAACCGCCACGGTGAACGCCAGCGATGGGACGATGGGCTTCACCGGCACGGCCGCCCACGACTTCGGGGCGAAAGACGCCCCAGCCGATCATCAGGACGTCATCCTCGACGCGGGATCGAGCGACCTGTCGAGCTTCATCGGCACGGGCAAGGCGACGGTGAGCGAGACCGGCTCTGCCAACGTATGGGTCTGCGGCCCCGGCAACTTTCTTTCCCTGGTCAAATCGACGGTATCGGGCGAGACCAAGGTCATCTACCATTACACGCCGAGCAACGCTCTCACGCCCGGCCAGTACATCGTTGTCCAGACTCAGAACCCGCCCGGCACGGTGGACGCCAAGAACACCAGCAATGGCGTACCGGTCGCCATAGGCACGCCGGCGGACACGATCCCGATAACGCTGCCGCCGGGAGGCGATTCGCTGCAAAACAACTTCGGCGAAGTGACGCCGCCGCCAGCTCCGATCCCACCGCCGACGCCGTTGCCGCCGCCGGTCCCATTCCCGCCGCCGGTCCCGATTCCGGTGCCGGTTCCGACGCCGCCGCCGGTTCCGACGCCGACGCCGCAACCGCCGCCGGATATGCTGACTAAGTTCGATTTCCTTGGCAGTACGGCCGCGGAATGGGGATTCTGATAGTCACTAACACTTTGGCGAGCCGGTCGCTTACGCTCCCGGCTCGCCAAAGTGTTAGTGACTCCTAATACGGCTTTGGCATCTTAGCGCTCCGCTGCCACGCGCTGTACCACAGGTCTTCGGTGAACTGCGCGGCCACCCGGCAGCGACTGAGGATAAATTTCCGCCCCTCGTCGGTGGATTTCTCGAACGCACCCGCCTTGTCCAACTCGTAACAGCGATCGATCTGGCCGTGCGATTCTTGGAGCGCTTCGAGGACGCGCGGCCAAACATCTTCCACGACGCCTGCCTTTAGTCCTCGGCTCATCTCCTCGGCCGCAAGGCCGTTGCGCTCCGGAAAACCATCGATGCGGGCGTGAATGCCTTTCTGTTCGATGGCGCTGTCGGCGCCCTTGCGGCCGTCGTAGTCGCGCATGGTGTGCAGCGGCATGGCACAGTCGCCGGTCAGGTGGGCCAGGATTCCCGCGTAGACGACGCACTTGGCGCGGACGGCCGGTTCGTCGGGCGTCTCCCGGTAGTCGCGGAATGCACAACAAAGCCGCTCGTAATTTTCCATAATTGCGTAGGGCAACATGCCGGTTTTCTCCGGATCCTGCTTTAGCTCCTGAAGCAAGGTGATCGCCTTCCAACGGCCTGTAGGCAAGTGTTTGCCCTGAAAATTCTCCATGTCGAGAAAGTGATCGGGGCTTTCGGCCTCGCGCAGGTGCGGCGCCTTGGGGTTCTTCCAGCGGTCAGGGTCGCCGGCAAGGTGGGCCAGTTGTTTGCCGCTCTCGCGGAAGAAGGCAGGTATCTCGTCAGGCAAACCTGCGACGGCGGCCTCGGCGATGACGCCGTGACCGACGACCCACCAGCCGTGGGCCAGGCCCGTCAGGGTAAGGGCCGCGAAACCGGCGGCGACAAGGGGTAGTGTTCGTTTCATGGCGTGATTGCGCTCCAGGGCTTTGTGACGTTGGGGGAGTGTGACGGCCGTACAACCTATGCGGGCGCACTGGCGCTTGCAAGCGTGTTTTGCGCGAAGATTGGATTGCTCGGATTGGCGCGGCGTAGTCGAAGGTATCAAGGTCACAGGTCCAGGACGGATCTCCGGCCCACGCAGGAAGTGAGCGAAACCATGACCCGATTACGACTCCGCTGGGCGGCCGCCCTGAACTTGGCGATAGCGTTGCCGGCCGCCGCCGTGCATGGCGCCGATCCTTGGTGGGTCATTAAGGCGCGTCCGAGCGCGGCCGCCGCTCCCTCCGCCAGCATCGGCCGACCCATTCCCACGGCGTCGCTGGGCCGGCCCGTCGCCGCCCCCGTCCCCGAATCGGGCTGGAATGCGCCGCCCATGCCGGTCATCGAAGCGGGCTGGAACGTACCCTCGGCGCCCGCGGCCATCACTACGCTCCCCCTTAGTCCGCCGCCAGTTCCAGAGGAGGGGTGGACCGGTACGACAACGCCGGCCAGTTACGAGACCCCCGGCGGCGCCTTAATGCCTCGCCTGGTGCGCGGCCAGCCTGCCGACCCCGCTCCGCCCGGAGCGCTAAGCGGCCCGCCGCCCGCCCCGACGTTCGCGGCGCCGCCCGGCGACCCCGGCTTCAACCCCGGCGTACCCGTGGACCAGCCTCTGCACCATCCATTCTGCGACGGTATGAAGGATTGGTTCCATTTTGGCTCGCGCCCCAGTTCCGGCGCTGGTTGGTTCAAAAGCGACCACTTTTGCGACGACAGCCTGATCTCGCCCGTGACGAATCCGTTTTTCTTCGAGGATCCGCGCTCGCTGACGGAAATTAAGCCGCTGTTCCTAATTCAGAAGGCGCCGAAAGCCCACGGCGGCGGCACCGACGAATTCTTCGGCGTACAAGGGCGATTGGCGCTGACCGAACGGTTCTCGTTGGTGGTCAACAAACTGGGCTTCGTGTCGCTGAATCCCAACCAGGCGAACGCCGGCTATGACAAGAAGACCGGCTTCGCCGAGGTGAACTTCGGGCCTAAGTTCACCTTTTGGCGCGACGAAAACCTACGAAACGCGGCCGCCGTCGGCCTAAACATCGAAGCGCCGATCGGCTCCAGCCGCGTGTTCCAAGACACCGGCACACTCGGCCTCGATCCCTACGTCACCTATGGACAAACGTTCGGCCGGTCGTCGTTCGGCAGTTTCGACTTCATCGGCGAAGGCGGCTATTCGTTCGCGGTTGACAGCAAACGGTCGGAGTTCGTCCACAGCAGTTTGCACCTGGACTATGATGTGTTGAACGCGCACCGCTGGTATCCGTTGTTGGAATTGAACTACTTCCACTATACCAAGAGTGGTAGAAATACTACTTTGAATGGCTTCGACGGCGCCGATCTGGTGAACTTCGGCTCAACAAACGTCGGCAAACGCGACTTTGTGACGATCGCGCCCGGTTTGCGATACAAGTTCAACGAGAATGTACAAGTCGGAGGCGCCGTGGAGTTCCCGGTGACGACGCAGAAAGAGCTTCAGGACTTCCGCTTCACATTGGATGTGATCTTCCGGTATTAGCAAGGTTGCCTTGAAATGGTGGGCGACTCGCTCCGCGAGTCGCATTGCAGTCGTCCCACTCCAATGCGACTCGCGGAGCGAGTCGCCCACCATAAATACCATCAATTCGGATGCGCTCCGTCCTCGCGGAGGCGTGTGCGAAGGTAACGGGCGCGGGCGGCGTTGCGCTCCTCGCCGTCCAGCGCCGACCCCATCAACTTCTGCAAATGGGCCGGCTGCGTGTGAATGAACAACTCGTTCACCGTCGGAATCGTAATGTCGTCGATCAAGTGCAGGTTGACGCCAAGGCGGACGTAGGAAAGCAGCTCCATCGTCTCTTCCGAAGTCATCATCGTGGCCGAACAGAGCGTCCCGTAGGCCCGCGAAATCTTGTCGTGCAGCCCCTGGCGGTTGTCGCGCATCCAACTGGTCCGGGCCTTGCGCTCGTAACCAATGATCTCCGGGATGACGCTGTGGATTTCGCCGAGGATGCCCGTCTCGCTCTTGCCGAGCGTCACCTGATTGGAAATCTGGTAGAAATGGCCGGACGCGCGACTGCCTTCGCCATAGAGGCCGCGCACCGCCAGGTTGATCTTCTGCAAGGAGCGAAAGACTTTTTCGATCTGCTTTGTATGCTCAAGCGCCGGCAGATGCAACATAACGCTGGCGCGCATGCCGGTGCCGACGTTGGTCGGACACGCGGTCAAGTAACCAAACTCTTCGCTGAAGGCGTAGCCGACGCGCTCCTCCAGCAGATCGTCCACACGATCTATTTCCTGCCAGGCTTCGTCCAGGGTGAAGCCGCTGCGCATGACTTGCAGACGCAAATGGTCCTCTTCGTTGACCATGACGCTGACGGTTTCCTGCGGCCCCAGCGCCACGCCGCGCGGCCCGTCGGAGGAGGCCAACTCGCGGCTGATGAGCTGGCGTTCGACCAGCAGTTGGCGGTCGAGCGTCGAGAGGCCGGGCACGGTTAGGTAACCGAGCTTAGGGTCCAGTTCCAGCTTAGCGATCCGGTCGCGCAGCAGCCCTTCGATTTCGGCCTTTTGATAGCTGCTGGCACGGTTAGTGAACGGAAAAGCGGCCAGGTTGCGCGCGAGGCGGATCCGGCTCGAAATTACGATGTCGGATTCGGGACCGGCGCCTCGCAGCCATTCGCCACTGGTATGAGTCAGGTTATCCAGATTCATCCGTGGCTTCCTTCTGTCGGAGCAGAGCTTGTAAACGGGCGGCCTCTTCGTACTGTTCGGCGTCCACCGCAGATTGCAGCCGGCGTCGCAGCGCAACCGTCTCGGCCAAGTGCGCGGCGGGCAGGACGCGCGTGGGCGTCTTGCCGTGGTGTCGAATCGCCCGGTGAATCCGTTGGAGCAACGGCTCCAGTCCGGTGCGGAACACCTCATAATCGTGCGGACAGCCGAGCCGACCGGCGGCGCGAAACTCCATGTACTTTATGCCGCAAGCAGGACAGGTCAACCGGGCCAGCTCATCGGTCTCCCGGCCGAGGTGATGGCCGATGAGCGTCTGAAGGATGGCCGGCAGGTTCAGATCCTGTTTCTGCAACAGGTTCTGGCTCTCCGCGCAACTCTGGCACAGGTGCAGTTCCTTTTTCTGCAGCTCGACGATCTCCGTCAGATGGACGGTCGCCGGATTGGAGCAGCGCTCGCACTTCACGCGGGATTCCCTTTGTCAGCTTTCTTCCAGCCGCCGGATCTGGTCGCGCAACCGCCCGGCCTCCTCATACGCCTCTTTGGTGACCGCCTGCAATAGTTGCTTGCGCAGGTGGATCAAATCGGACTGCGTTTGTTTATTCTGGGGCAGGCGGCGCGGCGTTTTGCCACAGTGCTTGGTTTCGCCGTGGATGTTCTCCAGCAGCGGGATCAACTCGTCGCGGAAGACTTCGTAGTCGTGTGGACAGCCGAGGCGGCCGGAGTTGCGGAAATCGACGAACTTGACGCCGCAGACGTCGCACTGCCGGTTGAGGACGGATGGCTCGTCACCTTCTTCGCCGTGGGAGGAACCCTTGCCGCCGGCCTGATTTTGGTGCGGCTCGTAGAGGTATTTTTGGGCGCACTCCTCGCACAAATGAAGTTCCTCGATCTGTTCTTCGCCGAGAATTTCGGTGATGTGCAAGGTGGCGGCCTTGGCGCACTTCTGGCACTTCATGTTCCCGATTCCCCGCTGTCGGCCACGCTGAATATCAATCCAGCGCCATTCTAACAGGGGGGGGAAAGCTGTCAACGGGTGGTGGCGAGCCGGGTCGCGTAAGCGCCCGGAGTTCAGTCGCTGAAACCATCTCCGGG
>DHJA01000216.1:6311-22124 GCA_002404095.1 Planctomycetaceae bacterium UBA4732
CTTACGCGACCCGGCTCGCCACTCGGTCTTGTTCCATTCGCCCGTCGCCGATACCATCCGACGTTCATGGAACCCCACAAGCCGCCGTCGAACGGCGCACCCGCCTCTGCTGGCCCCGGCGACCATCCTTTGTGGTGGCTGGCGTTCCTTGCGCTCCTCGCCGCGCAAGCGTGGATGACGCTCGGCCTGTTTAGCCGCGAACACACCACGGATCGCCTCCTCGACGAACAGCCGGTGCTGTCCGGCCGACATCCGCTGCACCTTTATCACGGACTTCTCGGAGCGCGATCGTTCCTCAACCGCGGGACGCCGTCCTGCTACGACCCGGCGTTTCAGGCCGGCTATCCCAAGACGCCAGTATTCGACGATGGCAGCCGACCCGCTGAGATGCTGCTTGCCCTGACGGGAGGACGATATCAGCCGTGCGTCTACAAGCTGGGTCTGGCCGGCTTGTGTCTCCTGGCGCCGTGCGTATTCGCGGGTGCGGCGCGCGGCGCGGGAATGAGCCGTTTCCGCGCGTGCTTGGCTTGCGGCTTGGGGTTGCTCGTCTGGTGGGGCAAGCCGTGCCGCGACCTGATCGAAGCGGGCGATATCGACCTCTTGTCGGGGACATTGGCCGTGCTGGCCGAAACGGGCCTGCTGCTACGCTACCACCGCGCGCCGGGGCCGCTCAGTCTATTGGGCGTGGCGCTGACAGCCTTCTTGGGCTGGTACTGCCATCCGCTGCTCATGGCCGTGGCGGCGCCGTTGGTGCTGATCTACTACTTCACCGTCGGCGCCCGCCACCATCTGCTTTGGCACATGAGCCTGGTGGTCGCCCTCGCGGCGCCCGTGGCCGCCAATCTCTTTTGGCTGCTTGACTGGATCGACTACTGGTGGCTCCGCACACCGTTGAACCTGGAAGCGCCGATGCTCACGTCGCGGACGCTGCCCGCGCTATGGGACGCGACCATCTGGGGCGAGCCTGCCGACCGGACGCTCGCCTGTTTCCTCGCGGTCGCGGCCTTGGTCGGCGTGGCCATGCTGCACGGCGGCGGCCGGCGGCCGGCCGCGCGGATGTTCGGCCTCGGCGCGCTGGGCGGGCTATTGCTGGCGTCGTTGGCCGTAGTCTGGGGGTCGTTGGGGCGCTTTAGCGCCGAACGGCTCTTCGCTCCCGCCCTGATGTTTGCTTCCCTACCTGCCGCCTATGCCGTCACGCAAATGCTTGGGCCGGTTCGCCGCCTGGGAGGTTGGGGCAGCGCCTTCCTCGTCGGCGCCGCCGCGCTGGCCGCCCTGACTCTAGCCGTCCCGTCGAACCGGGAAGCCTGGCTGGGCCGCTGGCGGGACAATGAGCCTCTTCTCATTGGACTTGGCGAGGACCGTAAGAACGTCGTGACCGCCGTGGTGGATCGCACCACGGACGAAGCCCGAATCCTTTGGGAAGACCGCCGCGGCAAGCGGCAAAGCTCGCACTGGACCGCACTATTGCCCTTGTTAACCGGCCGCGCCTTCGTCGGCGGACTCGACCCGGAGGCCGCCATCGAACACACGGCCGGCGGCCTGATCGATCAGACTCTGGGCGGTAGGCCGATCGACGACTGGAACGACTCCGAGTTACGCGACTACTGCGCCCATTACAACATTGGCTGGGTTTTGTGTTGGTCCGAGAAGACCACGCGACGTTTCGAGCGCTGGGCGGACGTGACAGAGGCGGCGGCGGACTTGCAAGACGGCGGCGCCGGCCGGCTGTTCCAGTTGCGGCGCAAGCCGACGTTCGCCCTGCGCGGATCCGCCCAATGGCAGTCGGCCGACTCCAACCGCATCGTAATGACAGATGTGAAGCCGGCGGAGGGGAGCGTGGTACTCAGCCTACACTACCAGGCCGGAATGCGCATCGCGCCAAGCCGCATCAAGATCGATCACCAGCCGGACCCGCACGACCCTATTCCGTTCGTGCGCCTGCTCCTGGACGAACCGGCCCCGGTGGTAACAATTACTTGGGATAAACAATCGGCGAATTAAAGGCTGTTTCCGAAGCCCCTCTCGCCGGAGTGCCGGGGAGGCGGAGGCCCGAATTCCGCGCCGGACTCGTCTGGCATTTTTTCCGTCGCTGGCGCATCCTACCCGTCTCGACCGTTCGCGTTCCCGGACGGTTCGCCCCTCCCGAGGAAGCCTCTGATATGCGCACGTTTGCGCGGACGCTGCTGTTTAGTGCGCTGGCGGCCGTCGCCTTCGGCCTGCCGGAAGGCGCCCTGTCGCGGCCCGCCGAAGCGCCTGCCCCGCCTTCGGCCGGCCGCGTCGTTTACGTCGCCCGCGGCCTATCTGATGAGGCCATGCTTGTCCTCACCTCGGCGGTCGCGGCGGAAGGGCGCCAAGGCGTCGTCCTGATTGATTCGGACAAAACTTCGCGGTACACGAAGGCGTTTCTGGCGGCTTACCGGCCTAGTCGTGTGGTTCCGGTCGGCTCTTTCCCCGACGGCATCCCCGATCTGGATGCTCGGCTAGGCGTCTCCACGGCGCCACTCATGCCGTGGACGCGCGAACCGCCGGAGGATTTCTGGCGAGCGCTTTTTCCACGCATTAAAACCGTCGTCGTCTGCCCGGCCGCGCCGCGGCGCCAACTGCTTCAGGCGGCGTGTCTGGCAGGAATGGCCGGCGCGCCGCTCGTCGTGGTTCATGGCGAAGCGGGCGATGCAGAGGAAATAGGTAAGCGAATTCTCGCCTGGCGCGCCCAACAGATCATCCTCGTGCGCGACGTGAGCGATCTGGACAATATCCCATCCGAGATGTCTGTCGTTTGCCTGAAAGATGAGCAGGCCGTTGCCGACGCCTGCCTGAGCCGATTGGGCCGCGTCGATACCGTGGTCGTCGCCAACCCAGCCGACCGCGGTAAAAACCGACTTGGATTATCGACATTGGCTCCGTGGACGGCTTTGCAAAAACATGCCGCGTTACTGCTCACCAACTCGGATGGGACCGACGCCGCCGAGGTTGTGCGAACGGCCGTGCGCCGCGAAACGCTAAAACGGGCTGACGCTGTCCTCCTCGTCGCCGACTTCCAAGCAATCCCGCCGGAAAAGCGCCAAAATCCAGCTCCCAGTGAGAAAGAGCCGCTCATCGAAGTCGAACCGCTCACGCCCCACGGCACGGAACCCTATACCTTCGCCGTCGGCCGCCTCATCCACGACGATCCGGCCGTGCCCCTTCTGATGCTGGCGCGCGCGCGTTTGCTCGCCGAGTCGCACGGCAGACGCCGGGCGCTGGTGGCTAGCAATTCCGGCGGCGGCCTGCCTCTTCTCGAAACCTTCTCGCGCAATACGGCCTCGGAACTGCGCAACGCAGGCTATGAAACGAGGGCCAGCTTCGGCAACGACGTTAACGGCGCCGACCTGCGGAAGTCGCTCGCGGAGCAGGACGTTTTTCTTTGGGAAGGCCATCACAGCGTCTTGGTCCGCGACTACGAATTCCCTTCGTGGGACGAGCCGACGCGGCCTTCGTTGGTGTTTCTGCAAAGCTGCCTGGCCCTGAAAGAGGACGAGGCCGGGCCGATGCTGCGCCGTGGCGCCGTGGCCGTGATAAGCTCGCCGACGCGCATGTACTCCGGCTCCGGCGGCGCCTGTTCGCTGGCTTTTTTCGACGCCTTGTTGTACGACGGCCAGTCGGTAGGCGGCGCCCTGCGGCAGTCGAAGAATTTTCTCGTCGCCTACTCGCTTTTGAAAGAAAAAATGTTGACCAAGGCGTCGCCGCACGGCGGCGCCGGTCTGCGCGCGGCCGAAGCCTTCAGCCTATGGGGCGACCCGACCCTGCACTTGCCGGCGCCGGAAGCCCCCGACGACGCGCTGCCGCTCGTGCGTTGCCGCGTCGTAGGCGACGGGATTACGCTGACGGCGCCGCTGGAAACGTATGAAAAAGTGAGCGCGTCGAAGTATGAAGCGGAGATGCCGGCCAACGGTCGCCTGGCCGCGCTGCTGCGCCGCGAGGTCGGCGGCGAGGGAGAATCGCTCGTGCCGTTCCTATTCGCGGAGGTACGGCTGCCCAAGGCGCGGCCGGGACATTCGCCGGTTTTGCACACGAAACTGTCGTCGCGTCACTGGGTTTTCCTATGGGACGAGCGGCGCGGCGCCGGCTATTTGCTCGTCTCGCCGCGCTCGCGCGAGGACCGGGAGTTCCATTTCCACGTCGAATGGCAGGACGCGGAAGCTGCGGCCGCACGATAACCAGGAGGCGAACGCATGTCACGGACGATGCTATGCGCCCTCACGGCGGCGGCCCTAACGGTGTTCGCGCTAGCCGTCATGACGACGCGCTGGTGCGTGTTGGGCAATTCTGTCCATCTGCCCGCCGGCGCCGCCGCCTGGAAGGTGACGATGGTGGTGCAAGGCGTGAGCCTCGGCGCCGCCCGGCTGACAACAGCCGTGCCGCTCGACCTGGAACGCCAGCACGTCCTTAAAGACGAGTATACCAGTCCGCAATTGCTCAGTAAGCCGCCGGAAGCGCGCAAGCCGGAACGTCGCCAGGTGATCTGGACGCGGCGCGGCGGCGCGGCCGCCGGCCCTTTTCGCGCCCGCTGTACGTTCCATGTCGTGCCGGACGGTTCGCACGCCGACGCCGCGGCCGTCCGCCTCACGACCGGCCTCTATGCGGCGCCGGCGCCGGGTAAGATGCTCGAACCGGAAAGTCGGTCGGAGGACCACACGCACCTCGCCGCGCAAGCCCGCGCGCTGACCGACGACCTCGCCGCCGACACGGACCTGGACCGGGCGGAGGCGTTGTTTCATTTCGTGGACCGCAAGATCGCCAACGAGCCGAGCGTGAAAGAGCCGTCGGTAAGCGCGGCCGATTGTCTGGAAAACGAGAGTGGCGATTGCGGCGCCAAGAGTCGATTACTGGCCGCTCTGCTGCGTTGCCGCGGGGTGCCGGCCCGCCTTGTCGCGGGCGTGACGCTGACGAAAGGACCGGAGCAGCGCGCCCACTATTGGGTCGAGGCGTGGCTCGAAGGCCGTTGGCTGCCGATGTGCCCGTTTCATCACCACTTCGGCCACGTTCCCGCTTCGTATCTGGTCTTCGGCTACGGCGATCATGCGCTGGTCATTGGCAAACACATCAAAGATCTCGATTATGCGTTTCTGGTGGAGCGGCTTCCCGGCGCGGACTCGGCCGCGGGGGCGTCGCCGTTGAAACGGGCGTTCCTGGCTGTGTCGCTGTATCGACTGCCGCCGGCGGAACGGCGGCTGGTGGAGGTTCTGTTGCTGCTGCCGGCGGCGGCGTTGGTGATCTCGCTGTTCCGCAATGTGATCGGCCTGATGAGCTTTGGCGCCTTCGCCCCGGCACTCATCGGCTTGGCGTTTCGCGGCGGCCTCGGCGATCTACCGGGCGTCCTCGTGTTCGTGACGATCTTGCTAATCGGCTGGCTCATGCGGCGCGTACTGGATCGCTATCATCTGTTACAGGTGCCGCGCGTGGCCGTCATGCTCACGCTCATCATGGCTCTGCTCATCGCCGCCGTCGTGGCCGCCAACCGCTTCGGAGCGCCGACAACCGCCTATATCTCTCTTTTTCCTCTGATAATCCTCACGAGCATGGTCGAGCGCTTTTGGACAATTGAAACCGAAGACGGCGCGGGCGCATCGTTCCGGACGCTGTTCCAGACGATGCTGATTTCAACGGTGATCGCCCTGACGCTGAGCATTGGCGCGCTGTCGTGGTGGCTGTTTTCCTTCCCGGAAACGCTGCTGATAATTATCGCGGCGCAGCTAATGATCGGGCGTTACACGGGGCATCGGCTGACGGAGTTGTTCCGGTTCCGCGCTCTGTTAGCGCGCCAACCCGTTTAGCCGCGACCCGAAGGGGAGCGTGGCCGCGAAGGGATTCTTATGTTCGGCTTAATCACCGCCGCGCGGCGGCTAAAGAAACTCGGCATCCTCGGCATGAACCGTCGCAACGCCGAGTGCATCCTCGATCACAACCCGCGCGCCCGATATCCCCTGGTAGACGACAAGCTGCGTATGCACGCCCTCTGCCGTCAGATCGGCGTACCAACGCCGGTGGTCTATGCCGAGGTCGCCTATCATGCCCAACTGCGTAGGCTGCCGGAATTGCTGGCGGGGCGCGACGATTTCGTGGTCAAACCGAACCGCGGCTCGGCCGGCCGCGGCGTCTTGGTCGTGACCGGCCGCGACGGCGCCGATTACCGCCGCCACAACGGCGCCAAACTCACGGCAGACGCGCTGCGGCATCATATATCCGATGTGCTATCCGGTATGTATTCGTTAGGTGGCCAGCCCGACCGGGCCATCGTGCAGCAGCGCGTCCGGCTGCACCCGGCATTCGCGGCGATCAGCTACAAAGGCATTCCGGACGTGCGCGTGGTGGTATACCGCAACGAGCCGGCGATGGCGATGCTCCGGCTGCCGACGAAGGAATCGGGCGGCAAAGCCAATCTGCACCAAGGCGGCATCGGCGCCGGCGTCGATCTTTCAACCGGCGTCACCCATCACGCCGTCCGGCGCGACCGCTTTATCGGCGTTCATCCCGATACGAAGAATCCGCTAATTGGCATGCGCGTACCGTATTGGGCGGAAGTGCTAGAGATGTCGCGGCGCGTGGCGAAGGCGACCGGACTGGGCTACGTCGGCGTCGATATCGTGGTGGACGCGGAGGAGGGGCCGATGTTGCTGGAAGGCAACGCCCGTCCCGGCCTGGCCATCCAAATCGCCAACGGTCGCGGCCTTGTGCCGCGGCTTGACGCCATTGATGCACTGCTGGATCGTTCGTTTAGCCGCGACCCGAAGGGGAGCGCGTTGGCTTCGCGCTCCCCATCGGGTCGCGGCTAAACGGCGCCTCTCCGCTCGAACTTGACCACGCCGCCCACCAGCACAATCTCCGCCCGCCCGCGCACCTTTTGCCCCGCCCACGGACAATTCCGGCTCTTCGACTTGAACTTGCTCGGGTCGATGGTCCACTCCGCCGTTGGATCGAGGATGGTCACGTCCGCTACGGCCCCCGCCTTGAGCGTACCGCGGTCGATGCCGAGGACTTTCGCGGGGTTAATTGTCAACTTTTCGATCAACTGCGACCACGTCAGCCGTTTCGTCTCGATCAACGCTTGCACACAAATGGGCAACAGCGTTTCCAGGCCGATGATGCCGTTGGGCGCCTGGTCCAGCTCGCGCATCTTCTTTTCCGGGGCGTGCGGAGCGTGGTCCGTGGCGATTACCTCCAATGTGTTGTCGCATAGTCCCTCCAGGATCGCCTGCACGTCCGCGTCGGTGCGCAGCGGCGGAGCCATCTTGTAATTGCTGTCGAAAGTACGCAGGCAGGCGTCCGTCAGGGTGAAGTGGTGCGGGCACGCTTCGCCGCTGACGCGGACGCCGCGTTGCTTGCCGCGGCGAATCAGTTCGACGCCGCCGGCCGTTGAGACGTGGAGAATATGGACGCGCGCCCCCGTTAGCTCTGCCAGGGCAATCTCGCGGAAGATCATCACCTCTTCGGCCGCTGCCGGCATACCGCGCAGGCCCAGGCGCATGCTCTCGAAGCCCTCGTTCATCACGCCGCCGCGCGTCAAATCGAGGTCTTCCGCGTGACTGAGGACCGCTTTGTCGAACATCTTGCAGTATTCCATCGCCCGCCGCATGATCTCGGCGCTGACCACCGGTGAACCATCGTCGGTGAAGGCGACGGCGCCGCCTTCGACGAGGCCGCCGATTTCCGCCAATTCCGATCCGCCGCGTCCTTTGGTGAGGGCGCCAATGGGAAAGACGTTGGCGTTGCCGGCGCGCTGGGCCTGAAGGTGGACGAACTCGGCCGACGCCTGGCTGTCGATGGCGGGTTCCGTGTTCGGCATACACGCCACCGAGGTGACGCCGCCGGCAAGGGCCGCCGCCGTGCCAGTGGCGATGGTTTCGTCCTCCTCGCGGCCCGGCTCGCGCAGGTGGACGTGCATGTCGATGAGGCCTGGGCAGACGATCATGTTAGAGGCGTCGATTGTGCGGTCGGGCTGGAGGGGCGAGGAAACCTCGCCCCTACCTTGCTGGCCGATGCCGAGGACGCGGTCGTCGCGTATCCACAGATCGGTAACCTGATCGACGCCTTGCGACGGATCAATGACGCGGCCGTTGGTGATGCGAAGGATTGTCATAGGGGCAGTGTATGAGACGGGGGTGGGAAGAAAAACGCGCTGTCTCGCCTTTCCCGTTCTATACACTCCCCAGAATACCGGCAGGCGAACTTTACAAAGATGGGTTTGACTTTTGTTCGTGAAAATGCGAACAATACTAATGCGAGAAGCGTGATGGCTGCCGTCAAGGTCGTGATGTACAAGGAGGACGACGAAAGCGTTCCCCTGTTGGAGTGGTTAGACGACGTCCAACCTCGCAAGGCTATAGCGAAGTGCATCGTCCTCGTCGATCTGCTCAAGCAGTTCGGCCCAGACCTACATCGTCCGCACGCTGACTTTCTGCGAGACGGGATTCACGAACTGCGGACCCACTACATGAGCGTCCAATATCGGATGCTCTACTTTTTCCACAAGCAGACGGCCGTCATTACCCACGGACTCATCAAGCCCGGTAAACAAGTATTGCCGAAGGAAATCGATCTAGCCGTGCAACGGAAGAAGAAGTTTGAGATAGCCCCCAAAAAGCACACGCACGAGGAGTGAAAGGCATGGCCAACAAAACCAAACGCCCGCCGACCACCGACGCCCTTGAGATCCTTCGCCGCCGTTACGTCGAAGGCCGCCCGGAGATGCACGCCCTAGTGGAACAAGAGCGAGCCAATGCCAAGATCGCTCAGGCCATCTACGACCTCCGCACCAGCTTGGGCCTCTCGCAGCGAGAGTTTGCCAAGCGAGTGAAAACCAGTGCCTCGGTCATTTGCCGCCTGGAAGACGCCGAATACGAAGGGCACTCCACAGGCATATTAGAGCGGATTGCCAGCGCCCTCGACCAGACGCTTCAGATGGAGGTTCGCTTCGTTTCCAAAAAGGCAGCCCATTCTTCGACCGGAAAAAGCAAAGTGTAGGCAGGACGCGCCTATTCGGTCTTGTGGCGGTTCGCGCCTCCTGCTTATAGTCCGTCGCGTTGCGGGACGACAATTCGTCCCCTCGCCAATTCGTTTTTCCAAGGAGGGAAAAACCATGCCTCATCCGACGCGGCCGCTCATCGGCGTCAACGCCGACTTTACCCCGTCCGCCAAGTCGATCACCGCCCACCTTCGTCTGGCTATCGGTTACGTCGATGCGATCATCACGGCCGGCGGCTTGCCTGTCGTGCTGCCGCCTATGTGCAAAGATGTTGACGCCGACTCCATTCTCGACCGCCTCGACGGCATTTTGCTCAGCGGCGGCCTCGACCTCGACCCGCGGCGCCACGGCCTGCCGACGCATACGGCCGTACATCTGATGCCCGAACGCCGTGACGAAAGCGACCGTATACTCATCCGACAAATCGTTGAACGCCAGCTGCCCGTTCTCGGCGTCGGTCTCGGATTGCAGCAACTCAACGTCGCCCTCGGCGGTACGCTATTCCTGCATCTACCGGAGGAGCAGCCGCGCGCCCTGCCGCACCGCGATGCCGCTGGGGCGCCGCATCGTCACTTGGTTCTCGTCGAGCCGAACACGCGCCTGGAAGAAATCTATGGCGGCGGCGAGATTCGCGTGAACAGCGCCCATCACCAGGCCGTCCGTCAGGCCGCGCCGGGGCTGCGCGTCTGCGCGCGGGCGCCGGACGGCGTTATCGAAGCCATCGAAGCCATCGATCCGAACTGGTTCTGCGTTGGCGTTCAATGGCACCCCGAATCGGAAACGGCTTCGGCCCTGGATGCGCAGCTATTCGAGTGCTTCGTACAGGCGTGTTTGCGGCAGGCGCAGCCGTTGCCGCTGGCGGCGTGAGACGATTAGCTAAGCGAGCTACAGGAAACCGCAATGGGCTGCGTTATCGTTTGGTTGCTCGCGGTTGGCACGCCCGCACTCTTTGCCGGCGTCGTGCTGTTGCGTCAATCGCGCCTTTGGTTGCTCTGTGTCTTGGTTATAACAACAGCGACGGTGATGATTGGTTTGCCGCTTTACTTCGCGTTGTTTCCGCGCGACGCTTGGGATGGGTTCCTCGTAGTTGGCCTATTCTTCGCGGTGACTATGTATATCGGCCCACTACATCTCGGATTCACCTTGATGCTCATCGGCTCAATAATTGAGGAGCGAAAGCACGACGCGAAATTATAGCACAGTGCCGCCAGAGGAGGACGCAACCATGCCGACGCGCTGGATCATCGGTCTGGCCTCCGGCTCCAGCGCCGACGAGGTGGACGCGGCGCTGCTCGAAGTCGAAGGCGTCGGCCTTGAACTTCGTCCGCGTCTGGTCGGGTCGCTGCACCAGCCCTACGGTCCCGACTTAAAAGATCTGATACGTCGCGTATCCGGCCCGGCGCCTTGCGAAACTCGTGAGGTTAGTCTGCTGCACCGTTTGCTCGGCGAGAGCTTCGCCGCCGCCGCCCGCGCCGCCGCCGACCAAGCCAGCCTTAGCCTGCAACAGGTGCAAGTCATCGGCTGCCCCGGCCATACCGTCTGGCACGATTCCGAAGGCCGCTTCCCTTCCACGCTGCCGCTGGGCATGGCCGCCGTCGTGGCCGAGCGCTGCGGCGTTACCACTGTCAGCGACTTCCGCTGCCGCGACGTGGCCGCCGGCGGCCAGGGTGTGCCGCTGGCGGCGCTCACCGATTATCTCCTGTTCCGCAGTCCGCGTGAGAGCCGGGTTTTGTTGCACCTCGGCGCAACGGCGCGCGTCGTCTTTCTGCCGGCCGGCGGAAAGCCGTCGGACGCGACGGGCTTCGAGGCCGGGCCGTGCAACGTCCTCCTCGACGCGATGATGCGCAATCTGACGAGCGGTAGGGCGGAGTTCGACGCGGGGGGAAAGCACGCGGTTCAGGGCAAGTGCGTCGAACCGCTCGCGGACGCCTGGCTCGCGCACCCTTATTTCTCCAAAAGACCTCCGAAATGCCTGCCGCGCCACCTCTTCGGCGAAGCCTTTGCCGCGCAAGTGCTGCAACAGGCGCGCGAGACGCACACCGGGCTGCACGATCTTCTTTGCACCGCGACGCATTTCGTGGCTCGCGGCGTGGCCTCCGCGATGCAGCGATTCCTACCGTCGGGACCAAGCCCCGACCGCATTCTCCTAAGCGGCGGCGGTGTGCGCAACGGCCTTTTGTGGGGCTTGCTCCAGCAGCAGACGCCAGAGGCGCGGTTGTGCCGAACCGATGAGGCCGGTGTGCCGGTCGCCATGCGCAAGGCGCTGTCTTTCGGATTATTGGCCGGTCTGACGGTGGACGGCGTGAGCGGCAATGTGCCGTCGGCCACGGGCGCCGCCGGGCCGCGCTTGTTGGGCAGTCTGACGCCGGGGTCGTCGGCGAACTGGGCGCGATGCCTGGCGTGGATGGCGGCTCAATCGCCGCCATTGCCGTCGGGGTCGGATTGATAGCAAGAGTTCGTTTAGCCGCGACCCGAAGGGGAGCGCGTCTTCCCCGTGCTTCCCTTCGGGTCGCGGCTAAACGAACTCCATATTACCCTTCCACGATCTCCATAGGAGCCGCAACGCGCGTACGGCCCGCTCCCGCCAGCAGCCACGCCTCGTTGCGGTCTCCGCCGAGGGTCGAGGCCAGGCCGCGCGGCGCGACCACGCGCACCCGATCCGCCAGCGCTTCGATGCGGCACGCATCCGCGTCCGATAGGCCGCGGCGCTGGCACCAAACCCGCCACGCCTCCCGCCACGCCTCCGGCGACGGCTCGGCCCCTAACGCCGGCAACGCCTCTCGATCGTCCTCGTCCAGGGAAAGCGCGGGCGCGTCCGTTTGCAGCACCCAATCGTCGGCGCGGACGGCGAAGCCGAGTCGCCGCCTTTGGGCCGCGTCGTCCGATCGGATGAAGATCATCAAAAGCTGTTCCGGGCGGTCCAGGATGACCCGGCGCCAATCCGGCGCCGCTCCCGTATCCGGCGCGGCCGGCCCCAGCACGGCTTCCACGTCCGTCGGAAAGCCGTGCCGCGTCTTCCACTCTTTTGATCGCCGGGCGCACTCTTCCAACGTCGCCGCGTCGAACCGCCAACCCGGCGGCGGCGCCAGCGCGACGGCTCGGCCATGAAACGGCGCGAAGAGAAGAGGGCGGCTCGGATCGCCTTCATCCAAGAAGGTGAAGACGCGCCGCTCTTCGACCGACGCCGTGTACGCGCCGGAATCCAACGCTTGCCGGCCTCGCTCCGTCAGGCGCCCCTCTCCGTCCGGCTCGATTAGTCCGTCGGCCGATAACTCATGCAGCCAGCGGGCGAGCATATCACGGTCCACGCGCAATTGATCCAGGGGCGTCGCCTCGGCCAGTTGGCGCAGCAACGCCAAGCGCACGGGTTCGACCTCATGCCGGCGGGCGATTCGGACCAGCGCCTCGACGCGATGCAGCAAAAGTTGGCCGAGCCAAAGCCGACGCGGTTGAAAGGCGGTCAGCGCGCGGCGCCATGAAGAGAGGACGCGATCCGGCGGAATAGGAAAAGGTACGCCAGCGGTCATAACCGACCGCTTTCGTCGAGGCCAAAGGTGGAGGGGTATGCACCGTGCCCGTGGAGATAGGCCATGAGCCGGGCGAGCAGGCCGCGTTCGCGTTCGCCGGCCGTCTCGTCCAGGTGATCGACGGCGCCGTTCCACTGACAACGGCGTGTCATCGTACCGGGGTCGCCGAACAGGATCACGCGCGAGACGGCCCGCGTCAGGCCTATCGGCAACAGCGAGGGGTCGTCGCCGAACGGCACGGCGCGATGGCTGTGGCTTCGCGTCAGGCCGATCAGGGCGATGAAACATTCGCGTTGGCGGAAGGCGTCCGGCGTCCCGACCTCGACCACGAACGGCGCCGCCGTCAGAGCGGGGGATTGCGCCGCCAGCAGACGGATCAATTCGGCCTGAGCCGGGTAGAGCGCCATCACAGCCAACGCGGGTCGTCGATCAACAAGAGTAGAGGCCGGCGCGGAACACGACGTGGACGAACATTTCGACCCAGGCAGATCGGAGAAGTGGGCTGATTGAACGGCCCACTCTTGGGCGGCAGTACGAAATTCGGAGTCGGCCACGAGGTTTTCGAGTTTGCGCACTATGGCACGCGCCTCGAACCAGTTAATCAGACCCCGGCAAGGCAACGAGGCTCGCAGTTCGGCAGGCAAAGGGTCAAGGGGGTGCGGGTCGGCCAGATCGCTCTCCAACCCCGCTCCCGCCCGGAAAGGTCGTAAGCGCGCGGACGCCGTGGCGGCGCCGCCGCGCTGGTCGCGGCCTTCCGGCTCGGGTTGCCGTCGCGCCGGCTCGCCTTCGAGCGACGGCACCGGTACGAACTCCACGGCAAGGGCGTCGTCCACATCGCGCACGGGACAGGCGCCGTCGAACAACAGCGCGGACAGGAAGCGGGCGAGGGCGGGCCGGCCGCGATGCGGAGTATTGAGGAGAACCGTGCGCCCCAGGTCGCGCGTCGGAAGGTGTTCTTCGACCCACTGCTCGGCGCGGTCGCGCGTCCAGCCGGCAGCGCGGGCGAACTCTAACGAGCATGTTTGCCATAGGCCATGTCCGTTACCGGCGATCCGCTCGCAAACGCCTTCGGCGAGATCCACGGCGTCGGCGTCGGGCGCGACCCCGTCGGACAGGTCTAGCGTCAGTCGATCCGCGTCTTCCCGCCATCGGAAGCCGCCGCCGTGGGCCTGCAACGGCAGTTCGCCCAGTTCGCGGAAGATGAAGCTCTTGGCCTCATGAATCGGCGTAGCGCCGGGGAAAGCGACTTCGACCAGGCGCGGGGCGGTGCGCGGCGGCGAGGCGATGCGCAGCTCAATCTCGGGGCGATCCGCCAGGTATTCGGATGCGACCCACTTGTCCACGTCGGTGGACGCCGGGCATAGACGGCACACCAGCCGGTCGTCGCGGTGGACCCAGGCATAGGGCAGCCGAGACGGGTCGCTGTGCAACAACCGCCATAGCCGTTGGAAGAACCCGGTCCGAAGCGCGTTAGGCCGCGTCAGTCCCTGAACGCGCGGCGCGTCGTCGGCCGGCTCGCCGAGTAGCACCCAACGACGGGCGCGACGCGCGACTGCCAGGAATTCGGACTCGGTTACGAAGTGGCTCTCCTCAAGGACGAGCAAGTCGAACGTCGCCCGCGGCGAGGCGTTGTCGCCGAAGTGCGGGTCAGCCGCCAGTGCGGACGTGACGGCTCCGACGACATTCACGCACCGCGCCAGTCGCTCGGGCAACGCGGCCAACGTCTTCTCCAAGGCTGTAACCCAATGGGCAGTCCGCGCCGCCTCGCGCTCGTCTTGTTCTCGGCCCCTGGACCATGCCGCCCGTCGTTCGCGCACGGCGACGGCGGACAAATCATCCGGCGGCGCCACGCCGTCGCTCAGGTTGCGGTAGGCCGACCGGACCTGCTCGCCAAGCACGGCCCGTTCGCTAAGCCGGCCTGCCCGCTCCGCTTGACGACGATCCATTTCCCGCCGCTCCAGCAGAGCGACTTCTTCCTGTAAGCGCGCTTCTCCCTCGACGCGCTCCGCGGTTCGTTCGTCGAGTTCACGTCCCAGGCGATCCTCCGTCTCGGTCAGTTCCTTTTGCCTATTTTGGAGATCTTCTATGCGCTTCAGCAAACCGCTTTCGCGGCGAGCGCGCCACCATGTCATGGTCCACCAGCGGCCGGCGTTTAGAGCCTCCGCCATATGCGTCAAGTTCGCTATTTCGTCCGAGGCGGCCTGGCGTGCGCCGCGGACTTTGTCCACCTCCGCGCGCAATTCGGCCAGCCGGGCGTCGATCCGGGCCTGCGCGCCGTCTCGTGCGGCGTGGCAGACCGCGAGTTCCCGATGCAACGACGACGCGCCGTCTGCATCGACTTCATTGGCTGCCGCGCCCGTGTCCTTTTCGTCCGGTAGGGCGTCGAGCCGCATGGCGAGGTCTTCGAGGCCGGCCCACGCGGCTTCGTCGTCACGGCGGCCGGCGCACCGGCGCGCAGCCTCCTCGGCGGCCTGTCGGCCGGCTGGCAGCGTCTGTTCGTGGAACGAGCGCAAGCGTTCCTCGAAGGTCAACCGCCGCAACGCGGACGGCAGGGATAACAAGCCTTCACCGCGCGAAAGGCAGCGCACGGCGCAAACGCCGTCGCGGCCGTCCAGTCGCTCCAAGACGCAATCCACTGCGGAGGCCGACGGCCCCAACAGCAAGACGCGCTCGCCGCGCGCGACGGCCCGGGTAACGATTTCCGCGGCGGTGCGAGACTTTCCCGATCCGGGATGGCCCTGAATGAGACAAACGTCCGGCGTCTGGAGGGCGCGGGCGACCGCCTCGCGCTGCGTCTCGTCGAGACAACCATCGGCGCATTCGACGGCAGAGGACCGAAAAGAGGGAAGGTCGTGAATCTGTCCATTAAGGAGAGCGGGCAGGAGAGCGCGCTTGACGGCGCCATTGTTGGCCGGCGGCAGTTCGTGGGCATACAGCACTCCTTCTCGCCCGGCCAGGGCGATCAGCTGTTGCTGACGGCCCGGCGCGGCGTTCTGAAAGAGTTCTTCCCAGACACAGCCAAGTCCGGCTTGCGTGGAAACGCCGGCGGTGGTGTGCCCTTCCCGTTGCGTCATCGAGCTTCCTCGGGGACCGTCCATCGAACCACGAAGGCGGAGAGGTCGGAGTAAAACAGGCTTATTATAGACGGCCGATCCGCCGCAAGCTATCCAATTATCGCCAATTTCCGCGCAAGGCCGCTGCAGAGTCTTTCCCCAAAGGGGTGTTACGAGCCGCGACCGTGAGGGAGCGGTGAACTTCTCCCGCTCCCTCACGGTCGCGGCTCGT
>DHJA01000216.1:22182-37579 GCA_002404095.1 Planctomycetaceae bacterium UBA4732
CGAGCCGCGACCGTGAGGGAGCGGAGGCGTCACGCAACTCAAAACCGCTCCCTCACGGTCGCGGCTCGTCGATGTTGGCCTCTTAGGGAAGAGCCTCTCATTCTCCCGCCTCGACGCTCACGATTTCAATGGTCGTCTTCCCCAGTATACGATTCACCGGCAGAAGAGGCGTCAGCGATTCCATGTTATGCCAACTATTGTCGGCCACTTTAAGGTGTTCCGCTCCGACGCCGCCCCGTCCCAACGTACCGTCCAGGCCGATCCAATGGCCGTCGATGCTTACTTCCGTCCACATGTGAAAGCCGAAGTACGGCTTCGCCGCCTTCTCCACGTAGATCAGGCCTATCGCCGTGCGCGCGGGTACGCCTTCGGCCCGGCACAGGGCGGCAGTGAGCAGGGCGTAACCGCGGCAGTCGCCGCGCAGGTCGCGCGCGACCTGACTGGCCGGCCCCAGCGCGGCGCCGTCGTCCGGACGCATATTCTGCTTCACCCACCGTTCGATGCGTAAAGCGATCTTCCAAGGGTCTTTTTCCGCGCCGACCGCCTTGCGCGCCAGTTCCTTCACCCGCGCTTCGTCGCTGTCGATGAAGTGACATGATTCCAGATACTCCGCCGCGACGGACGCTGCGTTCTTCGCGACACCCGGCCGAATGGGGTGAACGTGCAATTCCAGGACGCCATCCTTGCCGGTGATCACGTCCTGATGGCCGTCGCGCGCGAACGCCGTTTCTGGTTCGGGGTCGTCGCGCAGCGTAACACGGTAGACGGCGCCGCGCGTGGCGTACGGCCGTGGGATGATGCGATTGAGGGGAATGAGGTTTTTCTGATTAAGGTCGGGCAGTCGTCCCGAGCCGCCGGCCGTCGCCAACTCGCGCGTCGTCCGCGTCAGGATCACCAAGCCCAACCCTTCGAGTTCGATTTGCCTGCGCACCGGAATAAAGTCGCCGTCGAGCCACCAGACTTCGGTGGGCAGCTGCACAGGCACGCCCTGCGCCTCGATCTTATCGGGCCGCAGTTCGACGCGCATCAGCGATTTGCGGCCGCCGGCCAATGGCACGGTCTCCGCGTCCTTGACCGCGACCTGGACCGGCACGACGGCGTTGAGCGTCGGCTGGTAGCTCGGGAAGGCGAAGCGACTGCCCGGCCCCGGCTTGCGATCCTGGAAGAGATGTTCGAGACGATGGACGCCGACGATTTCATCGCTCCAGCGCAGGCGGCGGTCGATGCGGCCGCCGTCGATCTGGACGTGCATTCGGCCGTCTTCCAGTACACCGGAGAGCGCCACCTTCTGGGCCTGGTCCTGGTACTGACGCATGAAAACGCCGACCACTTCGCCGTCGGCCGTTTCCTCGTCGCCTCGCTCCATGCGCAACTGCATCGTGGCGTTGTGGCGCTTGAACGTCAGTTCCAGCGCCACCGTCGCGCGCAGCCGCTTCTCGTCGCCTCCCACGTCGCGGACGGTGGTATGGACGGAGCCGATTTTAACGCCCTCAAGTTGGGCGGCTTCCCAAATCTCTTCGATAATCTTGTCGGCCTTGTCCGACGGCTTCGGCGCGTCCCCCTTGGCGGTCAGCGGGCCGAGGAGCAGAAATCCCGCCAACCATCCGAAACGCCTGTACATGTTCTCATCTCCCGGCGCCCAAACTCGAACCGGCGGCCGTCCAGGCAAGGATACCCGCCGAGATAGGAGAATTATCGGCGGAATGCGATGAAGAAACGAAGGCGATGCGATGCGCGGGACGGAATACGCCGAAGGCGCTCAGGGCGCCGGCGCGTTTGGCGGCGGATCGATGGGATGAGACTCCGGCCCAGGCGGCCCCTCGGTGAAGTTGAACTGCGGGTCGGTCGGCTGTTTCGGTCGTCCCTCAAGGCTATGCCTGTGTCGGCGCGCCTCCAAGGCGGCCGCGAGGGAGTTTTGCGACTGTCGCCGGGGCCGCAACCACCAGCGTATCACGTTATAACCGCATAGCAGCAGCGCCAGCCAAGCCGGCGAGAACTTTACGCCCCCTAGAGGAATGACCGGCAGCACGTCGCCCTTAGTCCAAGTCGTGGCCAGCCAGCCGACGCCAACCACGAACCAGACGACCGCCAGAATCAAGTTCATATTCATGTCGCGCCTCGCGCCGCAAGAGGTCCGCTCGTCGTTGGCTGTATTGTCGCCCGGCGTACACCGCTTGGCAACCCGCCGCCGCGCCGTAGGATGCCGCCGTAGGGGCGGGGCCTCCCCGCCCTTCGACCCCAAACCCCGAGGCCGTCATGCCAGGCTTTCACGCCGTTCCCGCCGCCGACCTAGACCTACTCCGTCGTTACGACACTCCAACGATCTGTAATGTCGTTGAATTGTTCGACATCCGGCCGCGCACCGCCGGATACATGGACGGCCGCATCCAAGCGTGTTTCCCACGCTTTCCGCCCGTCGTCGGCTATGCCAGCACTGCGACGTTCCGCTCCGCGGCCGCGCCGCGCACCGGCGACGTATACTCCGGCATCGCCGAACAGGCGGCGTCGTTCGCCGAGCTGCCGGGGCCGGCCGTGGTGGTCTTTCAGGACCTGGACGACCCGCCGGCGGCGGCCGTGTTCGGCGAAGTGATGTGTACCACCTACAAAGCGTTCGGCGCCGTCGGTCTGATAACGAACGGCGCCGGCCGTGATCTGGATCAGGTCGAGGCGATCGGATTCCCAGTCTTCACGGGCGGGACGATGTGCGCCCACGGCTACTGTCACATCCCCGAGATAAACGAGTCGGTTCGCGTTGGCGGCGTGGTCATTCATCCCGGCGACCTCCTGCATGCGGATCGCAACGGCGTGACGACTATCCCCAACGGCATTGCGTCGGCCGTGGCCCTGGCATGTGTGGAGTACGTCGCGGCGGAGACGGTGGTGCTGGAATACCTGCGAGCGGGCCAGATCGACCCGAAAGGCTACGCGGCGGCGCGCAACGAATGCCATGACCGCATTGAGGCGTTGAGCGCGAAATTACGCCGAAAGGGGTAGGACAAGCGGCCAAGCGCTTGGAAAGAAAGGCGGAAAGAAGGTTCAAAGTAGGTGGGGTTTTCTCCTACAGGAACAGTTCATGAATGACGCCACTAAGCATCGGGAAGTCGAGGTTGAACTGCAACCGGGCGAGAAGTTGAAACTGCCGCCGGGGCTGGTTGACAGCGTGGGGGCGGGACGTGGGCGGATCACCGTGGAACCGGGGGAGGACGCCGGCGCCGTTCGCAGGCGCGCCGCCTTCCTGGCCGGTTATGCCGCCGAGGATGAGGGTCTGTACGATGACGATGCGGGCCGGTGAGCTTTGGCTCGCCGATATTCCGTTCACCAAGGGAAGCGCGGAAGCACGGCTTGTAGGGTAGATTGAAGCGGGGTAAACTGAAGAAAAGTTTCAGGCCGAAAGGACGGCGGAATGGAGTTGCGCTTCTGGAACGATGCGGAGACCGGACTACCCCATCTTTACGATCACGGCGTGACAGAAGAAGAAGTGCGACAGATCCTGAGTCGGCCGGGAGAAGACTTCCCTGGGCGTGATCGTTCCCGGATACGCCTCAGTCAGACGGATGCGGGGCGATATCTGCAGGTTGTTTACGTGCCCGACGCGGACGGTCATGGAGCGTTCGTCGTTACAGCCTACGACTTGACACCCAAGGGGCGGCGAGCTTTCCGCGGACGCCAACGGAGAAAAAAGAAATGACCAAGAAAAAAAAGCAGCCGTACCCGGAAGGGTGGGATGAGGAACGAGTCCGAAAGCTCGCGGAATACTACGACAATCAAACCGAAGACGAACAAGTCGCGGAACACGAAGCCGCATTGCGGGCTGTGGGGAACACCATCGTGGTCGTGCCGACCGAGTTAGTCCCCGAGATCGTCAAGCTCATCAGCAAGAAACAGCCTGCATGACGAGGCGGCGCCTTTTTCTTGGGCAAAACAAGGCGATCTGGAGTAGTAGAGATAGAATATCTACAGCCCCGAGGGACCGCCATGAACGCTATCCGCATCCGCAAGACCATCGACTCTGATACACTCCACCTCCCGGAGTTGAAGGACATGATCGGCCGCACTGTCGAAATCATCATCTTGGAAGAACCTACCGCGACCATTGTGCCGTCAGGTTTCGTTCCGGGTAACGGCGACTGGGACGCGCTGCTTGTCGCTGCCCAACAACTTCAGGACTACGACTACCAGGCTCAAATTGATCAGGATGCTTGCGATATCCGCGCTGCCGAGGTGACAGATCGAGTGGGACGGGAAATAAGATAAGTGGTCCTACAGCCCGCCTGTTATGGGCGGATCCGCCCGGCGTTTCGTGCCTGGTGTTCGCCGGCCCATCGACTACAATGAGCTACGCGGGCAGTAAGGATGATGGAGAAATTTATGACTTTTCAAGGGCACATGAAAAACGGCGTGGTACACTTGGACGATGGCGTAACGCTGCCTGAAGGAGCGGCGGTTCGGGTGGAACTAACGCTGGCGCGCTCCAACGCGCCGGCGACCGAGGAAACGCCCACACTGTATGACAGTCTCGAACCATTCATCGGGAAAGCGGAAGGTCTGCCGGCGGACATGTCGATCAACCTGGATCACTACCTTTACGGTACGCCCAAGCGCGCATGAAACCAGTCTTTGCCGATACTTCCTTTTACGTTGCCCTCTTCAGTCCCGGCGATGTGCATCACGATAAAGCCGGCCGCCTGGCTCGAGAACTTCGTCGCGCGGTCGTGGTTACGGAGTACGTGCTGGTGGAATTGCCCGGCCCAGTTTCCGCAACCTATTCGTCGATTTGCAGCCCAAGCTGAGGGCCAATCCTAACATCACGATAACGGCGGCGTCTGCCGAGTTGTTCGAGCGCGGCTGCAGGCTGTATGCCGACCGCCCTGACAAGGATTGGTCGCTCACTGACTGTATTTCCTTCGTTGTAATGGAAGAGAAAGCTATCACCGAGGCGCTGACCGCCGACCACCATTTCGAGCAAGCGGGATTCAATGCACTCCTGTTGAAGCCGTGAATCCGCGAATCCTGCTCGACCTCAAAGACTAGACCTGCGCCTCTCAATCAAAATAGCGGAAGCGCAGGATACACAAAAACGCGCTGATCGCATCCTTGAAGCCGATCTTCTTGCCCTCCTCATAGGTGCGGCCCGAATAGCTAATCGGCGTCTCGTAGACGCGCCACGCCGGCTTGCGCTTGCGGGCGATCTTGGCCGTGATCTCCGGCTCGAAACCGAAGCGGTTCGACTTGATCGCGATGCCTTGCAAGACTTCGCGGCGGAAGACCTTGTAGCAGGTCTCCATGTCGGTCAGGTTCAGGTTCGTAAACAAATTCGACAGCAGCGTCAGCCCCTTGTTGCCGATGTAATGCCAGAAATACAACACGCGATGGGTGTCGCCGATGAAGCGCGAGCCGTAAACCACGTCGGCCTTGTTCTCGATGATCGGCTGGATCAGCCGCGGGTACTCGGCCGGGTCGTACTCCAGGTCGGCGTCCTGGACGATGATCGCGTCGCCGGTCGCCTGGCGGAAACCTTCGCGCAGGGCCGCCCCTTTGCCTTGGTTATGCGGCTGGTAGAAGACGCGGAGATCGCCCTCGGCCTCCAACTCCTTGAGGACGGTTCGGGTGTCGTCCGTGCTGCAATCTTCGACAATGATGATCTCTTTAGGGATCGGCACGGCCCGGACGCGCCGCACCACTTCGCGGATCCAGCGCTCTTCGTTGTAAACCGGAATGACCACCGACAGCTTAAAGCCGTCTGGGATGGCATAGACGCCGAGCTGGCGGCAGGCCGGTTCGCCGAGGAGGCGATGGAGCAGGGCCAGCCGATCCGCCGGCGTCTGCGGGTCTTGGAGCGCGGGGCCGTTGGCCGCGTGGGCGCCGTGGGTGTGAAGGATCATCTTCGCTTCCTCGCCGGTCATAGGACTTATAGGACTTATAGGACTCATAGGGCGTCAGCGCCCGACGGTCAAGGCGAATAGGGCGGGCTTGACATTCCCAGCTTGCGAACATACCGTAAGGGGCCGCGAAGCGGCGGCACGGAGGCCGCCGGACGGTCGAGTCCACTGGCTGAACGGAGTCGGCGCATGGCTGCATCCCCGACGGCGGGCGTCCCCCTGTGCGATATTCAGGCTCAATATCGTGAACTACAACCGGAGTTTGAGGCCGCCCTGGCGCGCGTCCTGGAGTCGGGCCAGGTCATCCTCGGCCCGGAAGTGGCCGCCCTGGAAGACGAGGTCGCCCGCTATTGCGGCGTCGCTTACGGCGTCGCCTGCGGTTCCGGCACCGACGCCCTGTCGCTCGCGCTGCACGCGCTGGAGATCGGCCCCGGCGACGAGGTCATCCTGCCCACCTTCACCTTCTTCGCCACGGCCGGCGCCGTCTGCCGCACCGGCGCGCAGCCCGTTTTTGTCGATATCGACCCCGTGACCTACAACCTTGACCCTTTCCAGGTCGAAAGCAAGATCACGCCGCGCACCCGCGCCGTCATGCCTGTCCACCTGTTCGGTCAGTGCGCCGACATGGAGAGCCTGTGGAACATCGCGGAACGGCACGATCTCACGATTATTGAGGACGCCGCCCAATCCCTCGGTGCTGAGTACCAGGGCAAGCGCGCGGGCAGCCTCGGCGGGATGGCCTGTCTCAGTTTTTATCCGACGAAAAACCTCGGCGGTTTCGGCGACGGCGGCATGGTAGTGACCGGCGACCCCGGCTGGGCGGCGCGCATGACGTGCCTGCGCGTCCACGGCATGGAGCCAAAATACCATCACAAATATCTCGGATGGAACGGCCGGCTCGACGCCATGCAGGCGGCTCTGTTGCGCGTTAAGTTGCCGCATCTGGACGGCCGGCTGGCGGCGCGGCAAGCGGCGGCCAGGCGTTACGACGGCTTGATCGAGGAACACCATCTTGGTCATTTCCTGCGTCGGCCGGTGGTCCGGGCGCAACGCCGGCACACCTTCAATCAATACGTGGTGCGCGTGGCGGATCGCGAGCGTGACGCCTTGGTCCAGTGGCTCAAAGCGGAGCGGATCGGCTGCGAGATTTATTATCCGGTGCCGTTGCACTTGCAAGAATGCCTGGCCCACCTCGGCCACCGCATGGGCGACTTCCCGGCCAGCGAAGAGGCGTGTGGCTGCGTCCTGGCGTTGCCGATGTTCCCTGAACTAACGGTCGAGCAGCAGAGCCGCGTGATCGGCAGTTGCGCCGCCTTCCTGCGCCAACGTAACCGTAAGGCCGCGTGAGGAGCTAAGACGAATCACGAAAGCACGAAAAACGAAAACACGAATCGGAAAAGAGAACAGAGACAACTATCTTCCTGGCCTTTTTCCGTGTTTTCGTCTTTCGTGCTTTCGTGATTCGTATTTACAATGAGCGCATGCTGCCAGGCTACAACACGAACGGTTTCGCCCACCACCGTCTTGAAGACGCCATCGTCGTCTTGGCGGAACTGGGATATCGCAGCATCGCGTTGACGCTCGACTTCCACGCCCTCAACCCTTTCGACCCAGACTTCGCGCGGCAACTTTCAGTCGTCAAGGCGTTGCTGGAACAGCATTCGTTGCGTACAGTCGTCGAAACGGGCGCCCGCTTTCTGCTCGACCCGCGCCGCAAACATCAGCCGACCCTTCTTAGCCCCTTACCCGACCGTAATAGGCGTCTTAACTTCCTCAAGAAGGCCGTGGACGTAGCCGCCGAACTCGGTTCTGACGCCGTGAGCTTTTGGTCCGGCAACCCGGACGCCCCGGCCTCGCCCCAGGAACTCTTGGAGCGCTTGGCGGAAGGCTGCCTTCAACTAGGTCGCTATGCGGAAGCGCGGCGGGTTCGCCTCGCCTTCGAGCCGGAACCCGGCATGTTCATCGATACGATGGACCGATTCGCCGAGCTGCGCGATCGCGTCGATCACCCCCTCTTCGGCCTCACCATCGACATAGGCCATCTCCATTGTCTTGGAGAAATCCCCATCCCTGATCGGCTGCGACGCTGGCGCGAACGGCTCTGGAACGTCCACATTGAGGACATGCGCCGAGGCGTCCACGACCACCTGATGTTCGGCGCCGGAGAAATCGACTTCGGCGAAGTCCTGGGGGCGCTCAAGGAAATCGGCTATAATGGCGGCGTCCACGTCGAGTTGAGCCGGCACAGCCACGACGCCGTCGAGACGGCACGGCGGTCGTTCGAGTTCCTCTGGAGGGCATCCGAACGCCGCACCTAATATCGCTTGTCATTGTTCCGATCCTTTTTGAAGGGTAAAGACGATGGTTCGCAATCCGATTTCGCTGGCCGCGACATGCGGCCTGCTGTCGCTGGTGGTGCTGGCCGGCGGCGTGACGCTGAAGGCGGGCGCCGCCCCGGCCCCGGAACCGAAGAAAGCCGAGGCTCCCGTCGCGCCTCCGGCACTCCCCGACTTGCCCTTCAGCATCGAGGAAATGCTGCAACATCTGCCGCCCGGAATGGACGCTGCCGACGTCAACCGGATGCGCGCGAATATGGAGATCCTGCGCGCCCAGATGCGGAAGACGCTGGAGCTACAGCGCCAGAACGGCGGCGGGGGCTTCGGTGTGCCGTTCAACCCCGGTTTCTTCCCGAGCTTGGACAGGGGGTGGGTGGGGGTCGCGGTGGAAAAGCCGAGCGACACGCTGGCAGACCAGCTGGAGTTGCCCAAGGATCAAGGTCTCGTCGTGCGCGCGGTGGCGGCGGACACGGCGGCCGCCAACGCGGGGCTGAAGCCGCATGACATCCTTCTGGAGCTGGACGGCAAGGCTGTGTCGAGCGACCCGGAGGAGTTCCACAAGTTGCTGGAGAACATTAAGGCCGGCGCAACGGTCGATGCGGTGGTGCTGCGCAAGGGCAAGAAGGAGACGGTCAAGGGTCTGACGCTGCCGGAGACCAAAGCCGGCGCGCCCGGCTTCATTCCGCCGCCATTCTTCGTCCCGAACTTTCCGGCGGCGCCGGCTTTGCCGCCGATCGGCTTCGACGCGGGCGGCAACGGCGTAATGACCACGACGTTCCGCACCAACGACCACTTCACCACGCGCCACCAGGAGGGCAGTCTCATCATCACGGTGACGGGCAAAGTGGCGGAAGGTAAGGCGACGGCGAAGGAAATCAGCGTCCAGGACGGCGCCGAGTCAGGCAAGTACGACGGCGCGGACAAAGTGCCTGAAAAGTATCGCGATAAGGTGAAGAACCTGATCGAGATGAGCGAGAAGGGCGGCGTCCACATTGAGGTCAAGCCCTGACGGGCATCGGCGGACGCGGCGCCAAAAACCATGAGAGCATGCAAACGGGGACTTGAATTTGCGGGCCTCATCCCCATATGGTAAAGGGGAATGGTTCGCGCCGGAGTGGCGGAATTGGCAGACGCGCCAGGTTGAGGGCCTGGTTGCTTTAACTAGCAGTGCAGGTTCAAGTCCTGTCTCCGGCATTCAAGCAGCAAAAGGGTTTACGTCGATATGGCGTAAACCCTTTCTCGTTGAATTGAACGATCTTCCCAACTTTTTCGCGGCATCTGGCTCATGTCCCTGGGTTTTCTTGGCATTCCCACGATTCCCCATTACTCGGTCTTTCTCCTAGCAAAGGGCGCGGGCGCCGTTCGGCCCATGCCTGCCATTAGCCGACCGCATTGTGACGCAGCTTGGCCGCTTGAACTGTGTTGTGCAGCAGCATGGTGATGGTCATCGGCCCGACGCCGCCCGGTACGGGCGTGATCGCGGAGACGACCGGCCATAGCGCCTCAAAGTCTGCGTCGCCGGCCCAACGGCCGTCCGCCGCGCGATTCATGCCCACGTCCACCACCACCGCGCCCGGCCGTACCATGTCCGCGCGCAAATAGTGCAGCTTGCCGATGGCCGCCACCACCACGTCGGCGCTTCGCGTCAACGCGGCCACGTCCCGACTGCGGCTGTGGCACAGCGTCACCGTGGCGTCAACGCCTTTTTGAGAGAGGATAAGAGACAAAGGCCGGCCCACGATGTTGCTGCGGCCGATGACGACGACGTGGGCGCCGGCCAACGGGATATGGTTGCGGACGAGTAATTGCTGTACTCCGAAGGGCGTACAGGCCAGAAATCGCGGCCGACCGGCGGCGAGAAGCCCCAGGCTCTCGGGGCCGAAGCCGTCCACGTCCTTGAGCGGCGACACGGCGTCTACCACGGCGGCTTCGTCGATGTGGGCCGGCAGGGGGAGCTGCACAAGGATGCCGTGGACCGCGGCGTCGGCGTTGAGGCGGGCGATCAGCGCGAGCAAATCGGCCTGAGAAATCGACTGCGGCAGATGGTGGAGCCAGCTGGCGACGCCTGTTTTCTCGCACGCTTTTTGCTTGCTGCGCACGTAACTCTGACTCTGTGGACTGTCGCCAACCAGCACCGCCGCGAGACCGGGCCGAATGCCGTGCGCCTGGGTGAAGGCCGCGGCGTCGGCGGCGATTTCCGCTTGCATCGTCTGGGCGAGCTGTTTGCCGTCTAGCAGGATCGCGGGCATGAACGTGATTCTCCAACACAGGCGAGCCGGGTCGCGTAAGCGCCCGGAGATGGGTGCAATTGCTGACGCCATCTCCGGGCGCTCACGCGACCCGGCTCGCCAGGAAATCACTTGATGCGAAGTAATTCCACGTCGAACAGCAGCGTGGAGTTCGGCGGGATGTCCTCGCCGGCGCCGCGCTTGCCGTAGCCAAGTTCCGGCGGGATGACCAGTGTGCGCTTGCCGCCGGGCTTCATGCCCGCAACGCCTTCGTCCCAGCCGGCAATGACTTCCCCGGCGCCGAGCTGGAAGTGGAACGGCTTCTTGCCGACGCTGCTGTCGAATTTCTTGCCCTTGTCCGTGCCGTCCGTGGTCAGCCAGCCTGTGTAATGGACCTCGACAACGTCGCCCTTCTTGGCCGCTTCGCCTTTACCTTCCTCGGTGTCCTTGATCTTCAGTCCGGATGCGGTAGTCACGAATTTGCCTTCCTTCTTTTCGTCGGCCGAACCCGGTGACGAGACGAGGTTGAGAACGCCTACACCGGCCGTCACGACGAGGACCAGCCAGAGGTACTTTTTCATGTTTGCCTTCCTTTCGGAAAGGGGGTGCAAGGATGATCGCCAATCTCCTTGTGATAGCAGATTCCCGGCCGGAAGGCGACGGCTTCAGCGCGGCAGCGCGCCCGCCTGCTCCAGAAAGTAATAGGCCGCCAAAGTCAGGCCGACGACGATGACGAAGCCGCGCACCAGCCCCTTCGGCAAACGCCGGCCCACGACGGCGCCGTAGTACCCGCCAAGGACGGACGCCGCCGCCATCGCTGCGGCGTAAGACCAGACGATCTTGTTGTCCACGACGAAGACCACAATCGCCACGCCGTTGATGATCGCGCCCAAAATGGCTTTGACGGCGTTGATTTGGTGGATATTGCCGATCCCCATAAAGCTAAGTGAGGTCAGCATGAGAATGCCGATGCCGGCCCCGAAATAGCCGCCGTAGACGGACACGAAGAATTGAAAGAAAGCGACGGCGGCTTGCACCCGAAAGGAAGGTAGGCCGGATTCCGAATGCACCGGGAACCATCGGGCCAGATACGGCTGCGCCAGAAAGAGCAGCGAAGCGGCAAGCAGCAGCCAGGGGACGACTAGCTTGAAATAACCGGGGTCAGTGCGCGTCAACAGAAGCGCACCCGTCAGTCCGCCCAGTAAGCTGGGAGCCGACAGTAGGATCAGCCAGCGTCGGCTGCCGCGCAGCTCGCGCCGATAGCCCCAGGCGCCTGCCAGTGAGCCGGGAACCAAGGCGGTGGTGCTGGTGGCGTTGGCGACGACGCCGGCCTCGGCGGATCCGAGCGAGCGGAGGGCGAACAGCAGCGTCGGGAACGTCAGCAGCGTACCGCCGCCCGCGACTGCGTTGACGGCTCCCGCCACGACGGCCGCGGCGCATAGCGAGCCGTAGATCCCGATCTGTTGCCACATCAGCGCCACCGCACCAGGACGCCCAGATATTCGTCCTTCTTCTTGAGCAGTCCCTCGTAAGCCGCGCCGATCTCTTCGGGATGAATCCGGTGCGTGACAAGGCCGGCGAGACTCAGGCGGCCGGAGGCGAGCGCGGCGATCAGCCAAGTTTGGGCCTTGTCAATGTCCCAGCCGCCGGCCAAGCGTGTGTGGGCCGGCTCGAAGAGCATGTTGCCGTGCGCCCCGCTGACCTCAATATAGCGACGATGGAGATCGTCATAGAAATTGACATCCTTCGCCTTGCCGCGCGGGCTGCCGACCACGACGACTTGGCCGCCGTCGCAGGCCAATGACATTGCGATCGGCACGGCGTCCGGTACGCCCGTGGCGTCGGCAACGACCTCCGCGCCGCGATGATTCAGGACGCCGGACAATTGCTCGCGCAGGTCGCCGGCCGCGGGGTCGATGACGTGATCGGCGCCGGCGGCGCGGGCGGCTTGGCGGCGCATGGGCACGGCGTCAATGCCAACGACGGGCTGAGCGCCGGCCGCGATCAAGCCGCGCAGGGCAAACTGACCGATGACGCCGAGGCCCAGCACGGCGGCCGAACGGCCAAGAGTAATGCCGGCGCGAATGGAGGCGCCAAGGCCGTAGCGGGCGACGCACGCCCAGGCGGCTCTGTCGGCGTCGAGGCCGGCCGGCAAGCGCCACAACCGGCAGCGCTCATGGCCAAGGGTCAGCAGTTCCGCCGAGGCGTGGTTGCCGGGGTAACTGACGCGGTCGCCGGCCTTCCAGTTCGGCACGGCCGAGCCGACGGCCACGACGACGCCGGCGGCGCTGTAGCCGGGACGGAAGGGAAACTTCCAATCGGGCAGGTTCGGATCTTTGAGCCATTGGTGTGTGCCGGTGTAGACGGCCAGTTCCGTGCCGGCGCTTACGGCGCTGGCCTCGGTTTGGACGAGGATTTGATTCGGGGCGGGGTCGGGCAGTTCGACCTCGCGGACGGAGACGGCGTTGGGTCCGGTGATAATGACTTGGCGTGCTTTCATGGCTCCCCGCGATGCGGATAAGTGATTCTTCCGACGGGCGCATTCAGTCTACAAACTCCGCGCGTCCCTGCCACCACTTAGCGTTCACCCTTTTAAGGCTGCTTTTCCGCTTGGAAGAACCAGTCCCACGGCGGCGGTTCGTCCTTGAGATCCGGCGCGCCGGCGAACTGACTCCAGGATAGATGGACTTTCTTCAGCCGCACGCGCCGGAAGCCGGCGCGCCGCAGACGGTAGCGCACCTCGAAGGGCTGCCAGAAGTGTTGTTCAATTCCCAGATAGCGAAAGTCGCCGAAAGCAAAATCGTAGAGCGCATGTTCGGCGTGATGGGCCGCATTTTGCCGCGCCTTGTCCATCGGCATGTCCGCCCTGCGGGCGCGGTCCACCAACAGCATCGTGGAATAATGCACCGCATCGATCGCCGGCACGATGCCGAGAAAATGACCGCCCGGCCGTAACGCCCTATGGATCGATCGCAACGCCGCTTCCAATTCGCCGACGTCCGGCAGAACCAGGCTGTTGACGGCCACGGCCACGTCCACCTGCTCGGCCAACGGCGCCAGGTCGGTGAGAGATCGGCGAAGGTACTCGACGTTCGGCAATTCGCCGCAATGTTCGCGGGCGCGTTTCAACATACCTTCGGCGAAGTCCACGGCGAGCACACGATGGAAGTGCTTCGCCAGGGTAGGCAACAGCGGCCCGACGCCGCAGCCCAAGTCGGCGGCCGTACCCTTTTGCGGGTCCGCTAACTCTTCCAACGCCTGCGGCAAGGGGTTGCGCACGCCCGGCAGGTAGGGGTCGATGAAATCCAATTCGTAGGAGGCCGCCGCCTTGCTCCACAGATGGGCTTGGTCAGACATGCGTAGTTGCCCCGATTCGGGCCGATTTTTACTAACCCGAAGCGCGAGCGAGGAATTTCGCCCCATCCTCGCTTGCGCTTCGGGTTAGTAGACGCCGACCCTACTTCTTTTTCCGCACAAATTGCAGCGCCTTAACGGCCACATCGAAGGCCGCGTTCGGCCGCGCCAGACGCACGGCGTTGGCCCGCAGCCCCGCGAGTCGCGCCGGGTCGGCCAGCAGGGAATCCACTTTGTAAGCCAGCAAAGGCAGCGCACTCACTTTCACGGCGGCGCCGTTCTCAAGCAGATAGTCGCAGTTCCGGCTCTCCTGCCCCGGCACCGGCTGCACCATCACCAGCACCGCTCCCCGCGCCAGCGTTTCCGCCACTGTCAGGCCGCCCGGCTTCGACACCACCAGATCGGCCGCGGCCATATACTCGTCGATCTCCGTGGTGAACGGCAAGACGCGGGCGCGGTGACGCGGCGGCGTCGGGATTCTTTCCAGTCGCGCTTGGATCGCGCCGTTGCGGCCGGCCGCAACCACCAACTCAATCGGCCGTTCCGTTTGCAATAGAGCCGCGTACAGCTTTTCAATCGGCCCTACTACGCCAAAGCCGCCCGCCATCTGCAACACGATCGGTCGATCCGTCGCCAAGCCGTGCTTCGCCGCGCATGCCGCCTTGTCCTTCGGCCGACGGAAGACGGGATGAATCGGCACGCCCGTCACCGATACATCCGCGACCGGCACGCCCCAGTATTGAAGGTAGCGCGAGCCTTCCTCCGTGGCCGTGAAATAGTGCTCGCAGGGCGGATGGACCCACATTCTGTGCGTGTCAAAGTCCGTTGTCACCGTGACCTGCGGCGTGTCAATCTTTCCTTGCCGTCGCAAGGAAGCGACGATTTCCGCGGGTAGGAAATGGGTGTTGATAATGAGATCCCACAGCTCCGCCTTCAAGATTTGCACGAAGCGGCGCAGGTTGACCCATTGCAGCGCCATACGCACACGGTCGGATCGCGTGACAGGCGCGCGGACAGGACGGTCGAAGAGGTCGTAGAAGTAGCCGTGAACGTATGGGGCGCGGTTCATCAGGCCGAGGTAGCCGCGCGCATAGAGCCGTCCGAAAGCGCGGTTCGTCAACTCCATCACGTCGAGGTTGCGGATGAAGGCGTCCGGAGCCGTCTCGCGCAGAGCCAATTCCACGGCCTCGGCGGCGCGGAGGTGGCCGACGCCGACCGAGGCGGAAAGCAACAGGATGCGCGGCGGCTGGATGGTCTCAACGCCTTTCGGCATCACGGATTTCCGCGCTCCCTTCGGACGGGTGGGGTGAAGGGAGTATCCTATCGGCAGGATGCGCTGGGGGCAAAGACTATCCGCCGTCGGGCGACTGCGATTGAAATTTTCTCGCTTCTCTCTTTTATCTCTGGCTATCCTATCGAGGAAAATCCGCACTCGCAACTTGCGTCTCCCTCGGTTGTTCGGTGCGGCGGACGAGGGAAAAGGACGCCGTTGATCGGGTGGGTTGTACCATTCGTAACGGCTCTTTGTGGTCTCATTTTCGGGGCGCACTACAGTTCCCACCACGGCGCGGCCAGCCGGATGGGTAAAAAGGGTTACAGT
>DHJA01000216.1:37639-41683 GCA_002404095.1 Planctomycetaceae bacterium UBA4732
CGGATGGGTAAAAAGGGTTACAGTAAAAGTTGGTTGACAGGGGTTTACGATCCCAGTATCTTAGGGAGCAGGGGTTGGCGCCCTGCGTTGATCGCTGAATCTCGCAGCGCGATTCTTCGTGTAACTGCCTCGCCATTTCTGTGAGGCTTCTCTTCATCCTCGGGGTATTCCATGCGGCGAATCGTACTTGTCTCGGTCGCGTTTCTCCTGGTGGTTGGTTGCGGCCCCAGCGGATCCAGCAAGGGTGTAGTAAAGGGAACCATCACCTACAATGGCAAGCCAGTCAACGCCGTCGCGATCCTCCTGTACCCCTCGGTCGACAAGGAGGCGGTCTCGATCTCGGTTCCTGTCACCCAGGACGGCGCCTTCAACAGCGACGATGTGCCGGTGGGCGACTACCACATCGTCATCAAGCCCTCGAATGCGCCCAAAAATATGACACCCGGCACCAACTCGTCTCCGGGCGGCCCGACGCCCACCATCCCGTTTCCGGACAAATACAAGGAAATCAAATCTACCGACTTGACCTGTTCCGTCAAAACGGGGGACCAGACGCCCCTCAAGCTGGAGTTGAAAGACTGACCCCTTCCGAACGGCGCTTCAACATGGCATCGACCGACCCAGTTGTGGCACGGTCTGGAGACCGTGCCACAACGCGAGCGCCGCGTCGTGTTCGTCGGCGCCGGCTCTGGCTGATTTTGGCATGGTCCGGCTTGCTGTTGGCCGCCGGTTTCCTCGCCGTCGAGGGCTGGGGGTTATGGCAGGAGCGCTCGGCCCGCCAGGCGATGGCCGACGAACACTTCGACGACGCCCAGAAGCTCATCGACCTGGCGCTGCTGGTGCGTGAATCGGTCGCCTCGACTCATCTGCTGGCCGCCCGCATCGCCCGACTGCGCGGATTGTATTCCGAGGCCGAGCGGCATCTCAGCCGGTGCGAACAGCTAGGCGGGATAAGCGACCAGCTCCAGCTGGAATGGCTCCTGCTCCGCTGTCAGCAAGGCGAAGTGGACGAACTGGCGCCGGGCCTGCTGGCCGCCGTGGACCACAACCACCCGGAGTCGGGCGCCATTCTCGAAGCCCTTGCCGCCGTCTACATGAGACAACTCCGCTATATTGAGGCGCTGCTCTGTCTGGATCGCTGGATCGAGCGGACGCCCGATTCCGTGCGCGCCCTCGATTGGCGCAGCTGGGTGTCCAATCAGTTGGATCACCGCAGCCGAACCATCAGCGACTGTGAACGGGTCCTGGAACTGCAACCGGGTCGATCGGTGGTTCGGCTGCGTCTGGCCCAGACCCTGGTCGAAAGTTCCCGACCCGGAGACGCCGTGCCTCATCTGGAACGTCTGCGCAAGGAGCAACCGACCAACCCGGAGGTGCTGACCGCCCTGGCGCGCTGCTGGATGGCTCAGGTACGGACGGACGACGCCCGGAAACTGTTTGACGCCGTGCTGGCCGGCCACCCGGATGATTTTGAAGCGTTGCTCTGGCGGGGCAACCTGGAAAGGGAAAACGGCGCGTTCGCCGAGGCCGAGCGCTTTCTCAGGAAGGCGCTGGAGCGATCGCCGCGGGATCCGGAAGCGCGCTACGCGCTTTACCTCAGTCTCCAGGCGCAGTCCGGCCGACAAACCGAAGCCGACAAGGAACTGGCTCAGTGGCGCCAGGACCAGCAGACGCGGGATCGGCTGACCCACCTGTTGCGCACGGAACTGGGCGTCAAGCCGAACGACCCCGACCTCGCGGTGGAAGCGGCAAAGCTGTTGCTGCAACAGGGGGAGGACCAGCTGGGCCTCTTCTGGCTGAACCGGGCCTTGTCGATCAATCCTCGGAACGCGGCCGGCCGTCGGGAACTCATCGCCTACTACGAACGAACCAACAACCCGGCCAAGGCGGAGGAACAGCGACGTCAGCTATCCCAAACGATGAAGTAAGAATCTGTTCCAAAAGGCACCAGCATCCCCGCAAGCCCGCAGCGCCAAGCAAGGGTGAACGCGGCCCTTGCTTGGCGCTGCGGGCTTGCTGGCTGCGACATCCCTTTCTGGAACAGATTCTTATTGTTCCTTCATCTTTTTGAGAAACCACCGCTCCCGTTGCGGGAGGTCCAGCGGTTGGAGGCGGCGGACGACGTCGAATTCGCTCCGCGCCTCCGCAATCTTGCCCTGCCGCAGCAGGACGTCGATCAATGCCTGTCGTCCCGGCACGTTGAACGGGTCGAGCTGCAACAGCTTCCCGCAGCGCGTTTGCGCCTCGTCCCGTTGCCCCGTGCGAATCAGCAGCGTCGCCAGGCGGACCTGAGAGTCCGGCACGAATGGGTTGATCTCCACCGCCCGCCGCCCGTAGTCGATGGCGAGGTCCGTTTGCCCCTCCGCCTCGGCCGCGCTGGCTGCCAGCGCCAGCAACCGCCAGTCGCCCGGCCGTGCCGCCAGGGCCGCCTGGCTCTCCGTCAGCGCCTGGGAGGGCTGGCCCAGCAGCGACAGGAGCTGCGCCTTGCTTTCATGCACCTCGAAGTCCCGCGGATCGGAACCCAGCGCCGACTCCAGGGACGCCAGCGCTTGCTGGCCGTGCCGTTGCGGCGACAGCATCCCGGCGCCAAACATCTTCAGCAGCCCGAGACCCCGCGTGCGTTCCGCTTGCGGATCGCCCTCGGGAAAGCGATCCTGGTAGAAATCGACGAAACGGGCGTCGTCGCCGTCGGTCGTCGGGCCGGGCGGATGGTCCGCCGGCCGGCGCAAGATGCGGTGGTCGGTCGCCGCCGCGTGAGCCACGTCCGAATTGCTGTAGCGCGGCATGTGGCAAGCGATGCAGCTGTCGCGCGGGCTGGTCTGCTCGCGCCGGGCCAGCGCCTCCGAACAGCCGCGCTGTCCCTTCGCCTCGTCGTGGCATTTCAGGCACGCGCTGCGATAATGGGCTTCTCGCTCCGCCGGCCCGACCCAAACGTGCGGGTCGTGACAGGTGATGCAACCCAGCTGCAACGCGCCCACCGGGCGCTGAAAACACTTGCTTTGAACCATCTGCTCGACGTGAGTGACCGCCCGGGCGTCGGCGCCGTTCCGCCGCGCGGGAACCAGCACCGCCCAGAAGTCGGACATAGGCAAACCCGGTCGATAATCGAACAGGCCCCGGCCCGCGCGAAGGATTCGCGCCTCGCCTTCCAGATGGCACTGTTCGCAGACCGCGTCTCGCAGAGGAGGGGCCAGGTCGGCGGGGTTGACGATGGTATGATCCGCTGGCGCCCGCACGTGCAGTTCCCCCGGCCCATGACAGCGCTCACAACCAATGCCGCGGCCCTCGAACACCGGCGGCTCGAATCGATCGGGGTGATCGGGATCTTCGCGGACGCGGTTGGCGTGGCAAAACAAACAGGACCCCGGCACGACGCGTCCCGCCAGGATCGACGGTCCGAACCCCGGCGACAGGTCCCAGCGCTGTTTCTGCGCATACCAGCTGATCGGCGTCTGCAATAGGAAACCGTCCTGTTCCGTCAGGTAGGAATAGCCCTTCGCTCCCGAGCCAATCGCCCAGTGGACGTCCTGGGTCAGCTCGACGATGGGCTTGCCCGAATCGTCGAGATCGGCCTGTCGGTGCCGCATTTCCTGCCCCTGTCGCTCCACCTGGAAGCGCCGACCCAGGGCGGTGAAGGGATTGTTGACGTCCGGCGAGTAGCGCTGCCGATCCAGCAGGTCCGCGACCGGGACCAGGGAAAGGGCCATGGGATGCAGAGCGAAACTCTTTGCGATGTCTTCGTGACAGCCGACGCATTGGGCATCGCCGACATACCGGACGTCGGGATCGACGTTCCGATAGGGGCCGGCATAGGTCCGCCGCGGGTCGGTCGGGGCCGAGGACGCGGCCGGCCGCACTGGCGACGGCGCCTCTCCCCGGCGGCCCAGCCAGGCGCCGGCGACGCCCAGCCCGGCCAGCAGAACGCAGCCCGCCGCGAGCGGGAGGAGGCGACGGGTTGGTGGCTTAGAGGACATAAAAATATGTCTCTTGTCCGTTGTACATCGTCCGTAGGTAAAAAGTCCCGGAGCCCGCAGCGCCAAGCAA
>DHJA01000216.1:41774-44458 GCA_002404095.1 Planctomycetaceae bacterium UBA4732
AGCGCCAAGCAAGGGCGAGGCTCGCCCTTGCTTGGCGCTGCGGGCTCGCCCTACCCCAAACGGAGACACTACTCCGGAGCGATACGCTGCGGCCAGCTGGGACGGCGGGGCTTGCGACCCACCCTACGAGGGACTATGGCCTAGCAACGCCGGATTCTTCGAGCAAGCGAATCATCTGCTGAGCGATCGGCCGTGAAGCGAAATCCAACCCGGCCCCGGCGGCGGCCTGGCGGTCGCCGCCCCACACTTCTAGGGCGGCCTGAAATTGCTCATCAGCGGCCCCTACCGCGCCGGACTCCACGGCCAGCAGACCACGCAGCACCCTGATGTCGGCCTCCTGACGTAGCAAGTCGGCTGGCGCTCCCAGGGGCCGCAGCGCTTCGCACGGGAAGAAGGCCACACCGACCAGACCCGCAGGACCGCCATCGAGGGCCGAACGGGCCAACGCCGCGTCCCCGACGCGAAATGCAATGGCCGAACGCACCGGCACGAACTTGTCCCCGGAGATCCCGACCTGACGCAGTTGCTCGCTCAGCGTGTTCAGTTCGGCGTCGGCGGCCGCATAATCGCCGCTGGCCGCGGCCGCCTCAGCCTGGAGCAAATGATAACGCCGGAAACCGAGCACGTCCTCGTGCTGCGGTTCCAGCCAGGCGTGGACGTCGCAGGCCCGCCCGCCCTTCATCATGAGTTCCAGTTGCAACTGGAGGCCTGACTTGCCGAAGATCGCGGGATGCGATTCCAGCAGCATGTCCAGTGCCTTGCGCGACAAGCCGTGACGAGCCGCCAGGCTGGCCCGGTCGAGGACCTTGGAGGGCTCGGTCTTGCCCACCGTGTTGGCCTCATAGATCTTCTCGGCTTGCTCAACCAGCGAATCCATCGTATCCACGTCGGCGGCCAGCGCGACGCGTCGATCAGCGGCCGACGCCGCTTCGGGACCGCGCGCCGCGATCTCCTGTTCGGCGATCCGCAGCCGGGCGCGGAGATGGTCGAGCGCGCGATCCAGCTGATTGTCCTGGTAATAGAGCTGGGCCAGCAAGGTGTGCGCCCGGTCGAGGTCCGGCCGAAGGGCGACCGCCTGTTCCAGGGCGGTAAGCGCCTGGGAGCGACGGGCGCTGGCGAGCGAGGGCAGGGCGGCCTGCCAGCGTTGCTCGCGCGTCTGGCTCGCCAGGCGAACATAGGCTTCCCCCAGCAGCAGGAAGGCGCCGGCGTCGTCGGGATAGGCGGCCAACGCCCGCCGGGCGGCTCGCACGGCCAGCAGCAGGGCCTCGGGTGGGCCGCGATCCTGCGCGGCCGCGAACCCGGCGGCGAACGCCTCCGCCGCTGGCTGGCCGCCCACCCCCAGGCTTTCGGGCAAGAAGGGCGTCAGGTGGAGGCGCACGGCCAGGGCGCTCGCGGTTCCCGCCGGTTCGCTTCCCGGTGGCGAGCCGACCAGGCCCGCGGCCTGGGCCAGCAGCCATTGCGTCGCCATTTCCTGCCGCCGCTGCTCGGCCGCCATGTCGAAGACGACCAGATAGAGGGCCGCCTCGCCTCGATCGGCGGAGTGCTCGTTGTGAGGCCGGCGGAAAGCATCGAAAAGCCCCGGTGGTTGGGGCATGGGCGGGGCGGTCTGCGGCGCCTGGCGATCTCCGTCGGGATGGTACGCCCCCTGGCGAAGATCGAGGGCTTTCCACGGCGAGGCCGCGCCGGAACGCCGACCGAACACTGCAGCGCCTCCCTGGATGTCGAGCAACTCCCATTCCTCTCCGTCCAGCAGCAGGCAGCGAAAGGCCTGATGCGTTCGGCCGGCGTCCGGATCGTACAGGAGGATTCGATCGATCCGATGGGCGTCCAGCAATGGCCCCAGTCGGCCGTCGGGACCGGAGCCGTCGGGCCGGAGAAGGCAGCGCCTCATCTGCACGAAATCGTCGGCCGTCTGGTCGAAGAGGGACAACCGGGAATCGAGAAAGCCCTTTTCGGAAGGACAGAACCAGGCCAGGTAGTGGGCGACCTCGGGGCTGAAGGTCAAAGCACAGCGATCGGATCGGAGCGGGTGATCCGCATGCTGCTGGTCGATTCGCCGGGCTAACCGGACCAGGGTTTCATCCGGCTCGACCGCCCAGCTCCGCGGCTGGTAGGGCGTGGGTTGCAGCCAGCCGGGCCAGGCAGCGACCAGCAGGACCAGCCCGGCCAGCGGTCCGACGGCTCGCATGGCGGCCGCCAGCCTGCGCCGGCGCTCCGTGACTACGGCGGAGCGGGACCATTCCTGGAGGTTCAGCGCCAGGATCGGCCCGGCCGCGGCGGCGAAGAAGGGGACGGCCCGAGCCTGGTAGGCGCTCAGGCCGGCCAGGGCCAGCCAAACCAGCAACCGCCCAGGATGCAGAGCCTTGCCGCGCAGGACAAACGACGCCGCGCCGGCCGCAAGGAGCAGGCAATACGCCCAGCCTCCAGCACTGGCGAATGCCGGCGCGCCCCCACCCAACCCTCCCCCGACCCTGGGGGAGGGCAGGGTGGGGGCGAACGGAGAAACAACCAAGCCCTGCCCGAGCGGATCCCGCATCCACGCCTGTTCGGCGTGCGACAGGCCCAGCGGGACAGGCCAGGCGAACGTGTGGTAGTGGAAGGGCGTGAGGAAACAGGCAGCCAGGCCGGCCAGCGCCAGCAGCGCCAGCGAGCGGAATTCGCCAGAGTAGGCCGCTCGCTCCGCG
>DHJA01000216.1:44563-46736 GCA_002404095.1 Planctomycetaceae bacterium UBA4732
GCCGTTCGCTCCGCGAGCGGCTGGCGACTCGCGGAGCGAGTCGCCCACCCTGAAGGCGCCCTCCCGAACACGCGGCGCACCATCTCGCCCAGCGCATACAGGCCAACCAGGACGGGCCCGAGGAGAAACCAGCCGTCGAGATTGGCCCACAGGGCGAAAAGCGGCACGAGCAGCCATCGCAGCGAGCGTGCCCTCTCGACCCGCGAAGTTTCGACCAGGTCCGGCCGTTCGAGCAGATAGAGGGTCAGCGCCGTCCCAAGCAGGGACGCCAGAGCGGGCTGGAGCAGCAGCCAGGGACCGAGCGCCAGAACCGCGGCGGCGGCGGCCAGGGCGACCAGCCCCGTTCGCGTCCGCCGGCGCCGGAAGCAAAAGAACAACCCCGCCAACGCCGCAACCAGGGAGGCCTTGGCGATTGCCAACGCCGCGCCGTCGCCGATCTCGTAAAGCGCATACAGGACGGCGTCGCTCAGCCACGAGTGGTTGACCCAATAGACCCCCGCGGTGGTGGAAGCAAATGGGTCCGTTCCGAAAGGGGTCTGTCCGTTGACCAGCGCCCGACCGAACGCCAGGTGCAACCACAGATCGCTATTGTGCGAGGGCGTGGAGGCCAGAAGGAAAGCCAGCGCGCAGACGATCCCGGCGAAGAGCCAGTCGAGCCATCCCGGTCCCGGAGCGAATCCGTAGGGGCGGGGTAACCCCGCCCCTACCGGCGGTGGAATTCGCTCAGAAGCGGCCGGCGGAGGTAGGGGCGGGGCAACCTCGCCCCTACCGGCGTCCAGTCCACCTCCAGGCCCGGGAGAGGCGGGAGGGGGGGAAGAGACGGATTCCAGGGTCATGCAGTGGCACCATGAGTCGTCGCGGCGAGCATAACGCCGAGAACTCGATTTGACGCGCACGGTCATTGTAGGCCCGCGCCCGGTGCGGAACAAGTTCCCGTTCCGGCCGACCATGACATGCGGAACGCCGGCCTCCGTGACGGGCAGCTGCCTGTGGCTCTCGAAACGGACAGCCGAATTCTCCGAATCTCACCATTGATAACTATTGACACGGAGGGAGGATTGCCTATGCTAACTAATAAGTAACAATAGGATACTTGGACGCAACTGAGGATGCCGATCCGCAATTGGTGCGTCCAGGGGTTATTTCTGAAGCGCCCATCGCGTTTTTACGTCGTCACTTTTCTTTCAGGGGAGGTATGTCGTGCCACAGTTCAGGGTTTTCCAAAAAGCGCGGGCCTTCACGCTGATCGAGCTGCTGGTGGTGATCGCCATCATCGCCATCCTGATCGGCCTGCTGCTGCCCGCCGTCCAGAAAGTCCGCGAGGCCGCCGCCCGCATGAGTTCGGCCAACAACCTCAAACAGATGGGCCTGGGCATGCACAACATGAACGACTCTCAGGGCGTGCTGCCGTCCATGGTCGGGTTTTATCCCCAGGGCACCAACAATGGCAACGGCGTGAATGGTGACGTAGGGAATACTCCTGGCACGCTCTTCTTTTTCATGCTGCCGTACATCGAGCAGGCCAACACCCAGAAAACGATGGCCATTAACCATAACAGCTCCTGGTGGGCCACCTACAACATCAAGACCTACGTCAGCCCGGCCGATCCGTCGGTGTCTGCCACCGGAATATTCGACACCGGTTCCCCACGGTACAGCACCAGCTACGCGCCGAACGAAACAGTTTTTAACAATACCCCGTCCACCGTACTGGCCCAAAACCAGGACAACTGGTATGGTAATACGCGTCCGTACGCCCGCATCCCGACCACGTTCCCGGACGGCTTGTCGAACACCATTACCTTCGCCGAGAAGTACGCGGCGTGCGGACCCAGCGGCACTGGCAGCATCTCCAACTTCTGCTGGGGCGAAACCGGCGGCTCGTGCAATCGGGGGGGAGGGGTCGGCGGCGGAGGCTCGGTTCCCGCTTTCAACACCCTGAATGTTCCGCAGAATAAGCCGAGCTATTTTAACCTTTGCGATCCATGTCGGCTGCAGGGCTTCTACGCCGGTGGCATCAATGTTGGTTTGGGCGACGGGTCAGTGCGGCTGGTTAATACAGGGATCAGTGCAGCCACCTGGGCCAACGCTATTATCCCCAACGACGGAAACCCGCTCGGCTCCGACTGGTGAGCAAGTCCATGTGGATGACTGAGAGCCTGTGCGAAAAGGG
>DHJA01000216.1:46846-81480 GCA_002404095.1 Planctomycetaceae bacterium UBA4732
CCCCGCCCCTACCAAGGAACATCGGTGTAGGGGCGGGGGCTCCCCGCCCTTTTCGCTCTGAAAGCGGAATGCGGAATCGAGACGACCCCGTCTTCCTTCCGCATTCCGCCTTTTGGATACTGACTGCGGCGCTCTGTTTTCTGCCGGCGGCTTGCAACTCGAAAACGGTCGAGCCGACCGCCGTGACGGCGACCCCGGAGGAAGGGCCGGCCGGGCCGCCGCTGTTCGAGGACGTCACCGCGGCTTCGGGCCTGTCCTTCACCTACCGCAACGGGGAGGAAACTGCCGATCACTTGGCGATCCTCGAGTCGCTGGGGGGCGGCGTCGGCCTAATCGACTACGACGGCGACGGCCTGATGGACGTCTTCGTCACCGGCGGCGGCGGCTACGCCGGCCCCGACGGCAAAAACATTGTGGGCCGGCCGTGCAAGCTCTACCGCAACCTCGGCAACTTCCAATTCAAGGACGTGACGAAGGAAGTCGGCCTGGAGGATTTCCCCTGGTTTTACACGCACGGGGTCGCCGTCGCCGACTACGACCGCGACGGCTGGCCCGATCTGCTCGTCACCGGCTGGGGCCGCGTCGCCCTCTTCCACAACGAGCCGGTCGATCCCGGCAATCCCGCGAAGGGCCGCAGGTTCGTGGAGGTCGCCGACTCCGGCCTGGACGGCATCACGTGGGCCACGAGCGCCGCCTGGGCCGACTTCGACGGCGACGGCTACCCCGATGTATACATCTGCCAATACGTGGATTGGTCGTTGGACAACAACCCGCATTGCCGCTACTACAACGAGACGGTGGGGGATGTGTGCCCGCCCAAGAATTTCAACGGCCTGCCGCACAAGCTGTTCGCCAACCTGGGCGGCAAGAAGTTCAAAGACGTGAGCGCCGAGGCCGGCCTCAAGCCGGGCGGCCCCGACGCCAGCAAGGGGCTGGGCGTGCTTGCGGTGGCCCTCAACGGCGACGGCAAGCCGGACATTTATGTCTGCAACGACACAACGGACAAGCTGCTGTACCTCAACCAATGCACCCCGGGGCATTTCAAGTTCGACGAGGTCGGCGTGCGGAGCGGCGCGGCCCGGGACGGTCGCGGTTCGCAAAACGGCAGCATGGGCGTGGACGCGGGCGACTACGACGGCTGCGGCAGGCCGTCGCTTTGGGTCACCAACTATGAGAATGAGTCGCACGGCCTGTACCACAATGACATGAGGCCCGGAGTGCCTTACTTCCACTGGCAGACGTCGGAGAGCGGCCTCGCCGCCATGGGCCAGCGGTATGTCAGTTGGGGCACGGCGTTCCTCGACGTGGACCTGGACGGCTGGGAGGACCTGTTCATCGCCAACGGCCACGCCACTCGCCACTATTCGGAGACCGGCGCCGGCCGCAAGCAGCCGCCCGTGTTGTTCCGCAACCTAGGCGGGACGTTCAAGGACGTTAGCCGGCAGATCGGCAGCTACCACGACACGGACCACCTGGCGCGCGGCGTGGGCTTCGGCGACTTGGACAACGACGGCCGCACGGATCTGGTCATCAGCCACATCAACGAGCCGGCGGCGGTCCTACGCGGCATTGGCGGCCAGGACTCCCACTGGCTGGGCGTGCAGCTCGTCGGTAAAGACTTCGCCGATGTGGTAGGGGCCAAGGCGGAATTGCAGACAAGCACACGGACCCTGACGCGCTTTGTCAAGGGCGGCGGCTCCTACCTTTCCTCGGGCGATCGGCGGCTCCTCTTTGGGTTGGGCCGGGAGACGCCTCCGGGCCGGCTAACGCTCACGTGGCCGAATGGTGCGAAGCAAACTTTTGACGGGCTGGCCGGCGATCGCTACTACCGCATTGTGCAGGGACAGGTGAAGGCCGAGCCTTACCCCGCGAAGAAGGAAAGGTGAATAAGAAAAGGTGTCAGGAACGAATGGCACTGACTTTAGCCCGAACGCTTTCTGACTTCACGCTTTCGGGCTTGCGCGCGTGGCCGCGTTAGGTTTTTGTACGGTTTGGGCCTGCGTTTGCGAGCGCGCGGTTCCACGCGGTCGGGGCGGTCGCCTACGCGATGGCTGGCGATGGCCGCCAACAGCCGACGGAAGCCCGCCTGCGAATGGAACCCGCTTTAGCGGGCAAGTAGCAGAAAGGTGGCCTGAAAAGCGTCCTCGGCATCGTGGTGACGCTTCAGAACTCGGCGACAGACGCCCAGCACCATCGGTCCGTGGCGCCGCAACAAGACGGCGAAGGCCGCCTCTTCACGCCGGTCGGCGAAGCGCGCGAGCAATTTGCCGTCGGCCGCGCCTGCGAGGGAGTGTTCCTCGGCCAGCGCGCGGATGTGTCGAACGGTGATTTCAAGAAGCGCGTGCGCCATGTGTCTTTGTCTCGCTGGGGTTCTCTCAACACTATAGTGCCGGCAAAGAGGACGCAATGATGCACGCCTCGGTTCGCTTCTGTTCAAAGCGATACGGAAACGCTCGCGGTCTTTTTGACTTGGCCGGGTTTCACTGCATTAGTTCGCTTACCCCTGCAAGAATGACCTCGAATGTCCTGTCGGGGACAACACCGGCGTAAGCCAATATGTCTTTTTCCTGGATCGGCCTAATCCAGCTACATACAACCGCACACTTCTTATTGAGCTTGGTAACGGGATGTCCGCCGGGCCGCGCCATCCACGGCAACGGTATCTGATCTTCGGCTTTGGACAGGTGAAGCTTCGTGGAAACGACCGCCACGACAATAAGGCCGCCCGCGTCTATTTCTGCTTTGCCTGTGAGGATGACGGCTGGGTGCGCATAAGTCTGGTTCCCTCCTGTATCGAGGAACTCCGCCCAGACGATGCGGCCAGGTTCGGGCCTAATAGATATGGGCACACGGCACTCCGCCACGCCGCTTAAAACGGCTTCTCTTCCGCCGTCTTAAGCCACTCTGACGGCAGAGGATTTTTGGCCGCGAACGCCCGCAGTTTGTCGTTAGAGAGGTTGAATCGCGCCGCAATTTCGGCATTCGCCATGCACTCTAGCTCTTCTACCGTATACGTCTTTCCGCCGTTATTAACGGCCGCTGTAGCGATTTCAGTCGGCGACCGCCCGACAACGTCTTGAGGTGGTTCACTCTTTACAGGTTTTTTGCTTGAACGCTTTCGCATAGAAACATTGTGCTTGACGTCCGCCCCGAAGTCCAGAGTAGTCGCGGAATGCCGCGCCAATCACAACCGCTTTTCGATCAGCGATTGCGTCTTAACGACGGTATGTTCGAGCGGAAAAGTGTGGAATGTGGACAGACACAAGCAACCCGGTCGGCCATCGGCGTTGATGAAGCCGAGCGGCGCGGCGTCAACGCGGTGTTGCGCCGGGAAATTGTGTAGTAAGCCGCGTTTCTCGCCGTCGGCTCGAAGTTCTTCCTGGACGTGCAAGAAAATCTCCGGCGGCAATACTTCGACCTGAAAGCAGACCTGATAATAAATACCGTGGGCGCACGCCAGTTGGCCGGCGTATTCATCGCGCAGCCGATAATTGAGCAATCGGCGGCGTTGCGGCAACTCCTGATCGGCCGCGGCGGCGACTTCGGTCAGGCATACGTCGGCGTTTTCCCAGGTGATGACGTGGCCGGTGCGTGTGACGCGGACGGTGAGCTTGTAGTCGTCGCGCTGAATGGTGCGCGCGGCGAGGATGTCAAACAGCTCGGGGTGCAATGGTCGCCCGTACAGCTGAAAGACTAAGTCGCAAACCGGAGGTCGGACGGAATAAACGCTCATGGCGACTCAATTCGGCCTAACCAATTGGGCCATCCTCCCCAGATTATAACAAGGGGGACGCGCCTCACAATGCGTGTTCAAGTCTTGCCCCCTCCCCCGCAAGGGGGTAGGAGGTAGAGATCACGACCAGTGCCGCAATAACGGCGCCGCGTCCGACAGGTCCGTGAGCAATACATCGGGTCGATGATCGGCCAATTCTTCGCGGCTGTGCCAGCCCGTCGCCACGGCCGCGACGCGGACGCCGATGGCGCGGGCGCAGCGCACGTCCAATGGCGTGTCACCGATCACCCATATATGATTCGGGTCGGCCGTTCCGTTTAGTATGCGCTTCACTTCGGTCAACGCCTCGCGGGCCACGTCGTCGCGGTCGAAGTGGTAGTCGCCGTAGCCGCCTACGGCGAAGTGATCGAACAAACCGAAATGCCCTAGCTTGACGCGGGCGCCGGCGCGGACGTTGCCGGTAAGTAAACCGACCAGTACGTCTTTGCGGGTACAAAGCTGGACCAGCAGATCCTTCACGCCGGGCAACACGCGACCGTTGTTTCGCTCCAGACATTCGTGAAGACGACGCAGGTAAGCCGCGGTCAGTCGCCGCAGGTTGTCCGGCGTCTCGTCGATGACGTGCATACGGAAGAGGTCGCGAATGATGGCCCGGTCGGTGCGGCCGCTGAGTTCCAGCTTTTCGATGAGGCCGGTTATGCCAAACTCATCGGCCAGCGCGGCTTCCAGAGCCACTTTGCCCGCGCCGCCGCTGGAAATGAGCGTGCCGTCGATGTCGAACAAACAAACGTACATGCGAATCCTTGGGTTTAGAGCGTGATGCGTGTGCCAAGCACTTCGAGAAAGTGCGCCAACCATTGCGGATGCGCCGGCCATGCAGCGGCAGTGACGAGATTGCCGTCTACGTGCGCCCCTTCGTAGCCGACGTCGATCCAGCGACCGCCGGCCGCCTTCACTTCCGGCGCCACGGCGGGATATGCCGAGCAAGCGCGACCTTCCAACACGCCGGCCGCTGCCAGCAGTTGGGCGCCGTGACAAATGGCGGCAATCGGCTTCTTCGTTTTGGCAAAGTGCTGGACGATCTGAAGCACCTGCTCATTTAGCCGCAGATACTCCGGCGCACGACCGCCGGGGATCACGAGGGCGTCATAGGTTTCGGGTTTCACGTCGGCGAAAGTGGCGTTGAGCGCGAAGTTGTGGCCGGGCTTCTCGCTGTACGTCTGATCGCCCTCGAAGTCGTGGACTGCTGTTCGCACGGTCTGGCCGGACGTCTTGCCCGGACAAACGGCGTGGACGGTGTGGCCGACCATGCGCAGCGCCTGGAACGGGACCATCGCCTCATAATCCTCAACGTAGTCGCCGACGAGCATTAGTATCTTTTTTGTCGCCATAACAAGCCCTCTTAACAAGCCCCAAGCGCAAGCGGGGGGGGCAAGGCGAAACCCCTCGCTTGCGCTCGGGGCTTGTATGTATCCAACGGTATCGCGTTCAGCTATTATCAGCAATGGCGCTCAATGCTATGGAAAGGAACCGACCGATGATAAACGCCCCGTTGAAAGAAGCGGTCTTCCGCCTGCTGCCGCGCGTCAAGGCGCCGGCTCAGTATTCAGGCGGCGAACTCAACAGCGTCGTCAAGGACCATCGCCGGGTGCGCGGCCGCATGTGCCTGTGCTTTCCCGACGCCTATTCCATCGGCACCAGCCATCACGGCTTGCAGGTCCTCTACACGATCATGAACGACGACCCGCAGTGGGCCTGCGAGCGCGCCTTCGCCCCCTGGCAAGATCTCGAAGCGGCGCTGCGTCGCGCCGGCCTGCCGTTGTACGGCCTGGAAACCTTCACGCCGCTGCGCGACTTCGATCTGCTCGGCTTTACTCTCCAATATGAGGTCTGTTATACCAACATTCTGACCATGCTCGACCTCGGCGGTGTGCCGCTGCACGCCAAAGACCGCACCCTCGATCATCCGTTGGTCATCGCCGGCGGCCCCGGCGCGCAGAACCCGGAAGTGCTGGCCCCGTTCATCGACCTGTTCGTCATCGGCGACGGCGAGGAAAGTCTGCCGTGGGTGATGGACCGCTGGATGACGCTCAAGGAAAATGGCGCGATGTCACGCGCCGACATGATCGCCGACATCGTGGGCAATACGACCTGGGCCTATGCCCCGATGTTTTACGAGCCGGAGTACCACGCCGACGGTACGCTGGCGGCCATGCACCGCACACGCTCCGACGTGCCGACGGAAGTGCTGGCCTGCACCATCAAGAAAGACTTCGACGCCTTCCCGCTGCCGAAACGGCCCATCGTGTCATGGGTGCAGACGCCGCACGACCGCATCGCCATCGAGATCATGCGCGGCTGTCCCTGGCAGTGCCGTTTCTGTCAATCGACCGTCATCAAACGGCCATTGCGCGTCCGCTCCGTCGAAACCATCGTGCAGGCCGCGCTAGAGAGCTACCACAACACCGGCTACGACGAAATCAGCCTGCTCAGTCTTAGCACCAGCGATTATCCGGACTTTGAAGAACTGGTTACGAAGATGCACGAGGTCTTCACGCCGCTCGGTGTCAACGTCTCGCTGCCGAGCCTGCGCGTCAACAGCCATTTGCGATCCGTACCAAGGCTAATGAAGGATGCGCGCAAGAGCGGCCTGACGTTGGCGCCAGAGGTGGCCCGCGACGACATGCGTGAGCAGATCCGCAAGCCGATCAAAAACGACGACCTCTACGACGCCTGCCGCGAGGCGTTCGCCAACGGCTGGCAGAAGGTGAAGCTGTACTTTTTGTGCGGCCTGCCGGGCGAGCGCGTGGTGGACCTTGACGGCATCGTGGACATGGCCCAGCGCATCGCGGTTATCAGCAAGGAAGCGAGCGGCCGCTACAAGGAAGTGACGGCGTCGGTGTCGAACTTCGTGCCCAAACCGCATACGCCGTATCAGTGGAACGGAATGCAGACGCGCGAGTATCTACGCTGGGCCGGCGACTATATGCGCAAGCGGAACAACATGCGTTCCGTGAAAATCAAACAGCACGAGGTGGAGTGCAGTTTGCTCGAAGGCATATTGACGCGCGGCGACCGGCGCGTGGCCGTCGCCTTGGAAGAGGTATGGCGCCGCGGCGCCCGGATGGACGGCTGGCGCGAGTGTTTCCAGCCGGAGTTGTGGTGGCAGACGTTCGCCGACCTCGGCATCGACACGGCCTTTTACTCGCAGCGCGCCCGGCCGACCGACGAACGACTGCCGTGGGATCATGTCAACGTCAAAAAGGGTCGGGAATATCTGGAAAAGGAGCAGAATCGGAGTTTGCTGCAATTGCAGGTGATGGCGGAGGCGCGGTAAGATTCCTGCCCAGGCTGCCGCAGAGAGGAGATGACGTATGCAACAGATCGCACCCCGCCCCGTTCGATGGACGCGCGAGCAGTATTTGCAGATGTCGGAAATGGGGTTCTTTCACAGGTGTCGCGTGGAACTTATCGGCGGAGAGATCATAGAAATGGCGGCCCAATATGACTTACATCTGGCCGCCATCACGTTGACCGCGGATGCTCTCCGCAACAGCTTCGGTGCGGGCTATTGGGTCCGGGTGCAAGGGAGCTTGGATCTTAGCCCTCACGGTATCCCGGACCCGGACGTGGCCGTCACGCTCGGCAGCCCCCAAGGGTCCACGCGAACAATCGCAACGTCGGCGCTGCTCGTTGTGGAAGTGAGCGACAGCACCCTAGCCTACGATCGCAACGCGATGGCCAGCCTCTATGCGGTGGCCGGCGTCACCGATTATTGGATTGTCAACCTGGTGCAACGGCAGCTGGAAGTCCACCGCAACCCGGTCGCCGATCCATCCAAGTTGTTTGGCTTCGGCTATTCAAACCGCATCATTCTCGACCCCGGCGACACCATGGCCCCCCTTGCCGCGCCAAAAGCGCCTGTGGCCGTCGCAGTCCTGTTGCCGTAAGTGTTGGCGAACCGGTCTTGAGGAGTCACACACTTGAAGACTTACCAATTTGACGTTTTCTTGAAGGAAATTGAGGAAGTCACGGACGATCAGGCCGATGTCCTATTCGCCAAGGGATGCGACGATGGGACGCCCGCTTGCTGCAATGGCGCGGCCTGGATTCATTTCGACCGCGAAGCGCCATCGCTGGAAGAGGCAATTCACGCAGCATTCACGCAGGTTCTGTCGGCCGGCTTTACCGTGTCCAAGGTCGAACTGGACGCGAACGCGACGGCCGGTTCTTGAATACCCCCGAACGGATGTGGTCTCTACAGGGAACGCGATAAGCTGCCCGGTGGCCCTGATATGCTGACCGGGAACACTGATATGCCGACCGGGGCCGGTCGGCTTACTCACTAGTTAGGTGAGGGGAGAAGGAGTAATGGTGACGCGCTTTACTTCGGACATGACGCTGCGGTGGGCGTGTCGAGCGGGCGACTTTGTTTTGTGGGCTCGATTTCGCGGCCTGTCGGCTCCTTCTGGCAGGGAGTACGACCTCGCGGATGTCTGGGAACTACGGGATGGCAACCACTTGACTGTCACGAATCGTCTCGCGGATCTACCGGAAGGGTTCGACCTCCATCCCCTCGAAGTCTCTGGTGCGTTGGCGGCTTGGATGCAACGGAGGCTGTCGGCGGGTCACACGCCCACCGAACCTGTACTCGGCCCCAATTTGTGGAGGATACTCGCCGGTGACCGGCTCGCCTGGGTCGGCCGGAAGCGTCCAGGAGTTGACTCGTCAGATGGCGTCCTGGCTGTAATCGAATTTAGGGTGAATGCATTGGTATACGGTGAGCCGATCGAGTACTCGGAGCTGGGTTCCGCGTTCGGTGGTTTTGACGCGGGTGAGCAGTCTCTCGAAGCCGCAAAGCTGTGTAAGTCGGGGTGGGATGCGGTGCAGCGTGTGGGGCTACCGCGCGTGGCTGCGGCTGATGATCGTTGGTGCATAGGCTGACTGGTAACTTGAGTCTATATCGGCCAACCAACGGTTGTAGTTGACCGAGCCGACATTCGTGCATTCCGTGGTATGAAGTCGTTCCAGCCGTCCTGGCGCCTTCTCCTTGGTCGTTGGGGCGCCAGACTCGGAGTTGGTATTTCCAGGGGAGGACCGAATGCTGAAAACCTATACGGCTAATTACACAAAAATCCCTTCCGGCTACATGGGCCAGTTAGTCGAATGGCCGGAAGTGGTCACCGAAGGGAAGACTTTGGAGGACTGTCGGGAGTCCCTTCAGGATGCACTCCAGGAAATGATCGCGGCCTACCGCCAGCAGGAACTGGACGCGAAGTTCTGATGCCCATGGCCGCAGCCGCGTGTGTTGCAAATACCCGCCTCCCGGAGTGCATATGTCTTATTTGCGGATGCGAATCTTTCGCCGTTCCGTCGGCGCGGCCGTGGTGTTGCTGGCGCTGGCGTTGCCAGGACAAGGCAAGGCGGCCGACGCGGCCCCGGAGCCGGAAGACCTGCGCCGCGGCCTCGTGACGGCCTTCACGGATAAGGCCGCGCCGCCTGTTGAAGTCGTGCGGCTGGAACCGACCATCGCCGTCGCGCTCCACGCCGACGAGGCCGCCCATCCGCGCCTTCGACCCGACGGCGGTACGGTCGTTTGGAAAGGATACCTCAACGTCATTCGCAGCGGCAATTATCACTTTCAGGCCAATCTTCGCGGCAAGTTCCGTATGACCGTGGGCGGCAAGGAAGTGCTGACCGGCGACATCCAGGATGAAAAGCCGCAGTTGAAGGAGGGCGCTGGCTTGCGGCTGGAGGCCGGCGTCGTCCCGCTGGTCGCCGAGTACACGCGGCCTTCCGGCGCGGCCCGCGTCGAGGTATTCTGGCAGGGGCCTGGTTTCCGCCTCGAACCGCTGTCGTTCGAGGTACTCGGCCACTTGCCGGCTCAGGCGCCGCCGCAACTCGAACACGACGCACGCCTCGAACAGGGACGCTTTCTCGCCGAAGAATACGCCTGCGTTCGCTGCCACCGCGCGGCCACGTCGAATCGCATGGCCGCTGGCTTGACGAACCGCCAAGGCCCGGACCTTTCGCAGATCGGCGGCCGCGTCAACGCCGGTTGGATCGAGCGCTGGCTGGCGGCGCCCCACGCTTTGCAGCCGGGCGCGATCATGCCCACGATGTTCACCCAAGACGATGCCGGTAAGGCCGAGCGCTATGCCGTCGCCCACTATCTGACGTCGTTAGGCGGCCCCGTGCCGGTGAACGCCAAGCCGCCGAGTGAGAAAGATCAAGCCGCGTCCGTGAGCCGTGGCCAAGCGCTCTACAACAATCTCGGCTGTACCGCCTGCCACTCCGACGCTGGTAAGAAGGCAATCGCGACATCCGAGAGCGTATTTATCGCCGCGGGCGCTGCGCACTTTCCGCTGACCGGCCTGGGCGCCAAAACCACGCCGGAAAAGCTCGCGGTATACCTTCAAGATCCGCTCGCCCATGACCCAAGCGGCCGCATGCCGCGAATGCTGCTCCAGCAGAACGAACCCATTGATCTGGCCCATTTCCTTTGTCAATCCAAGGTCGAAGGACTCTCGGCCGCTCTGCCGGAGGCACCGTTGACACCTAAATCGGAAGACTGGAACGCCCTCGGCAAGCGCCTGGTCGTCGCCAAAGGCTGCGTCAACTGTCACGCAATTCTGCCCGGCGGTAAAACGGTCGGCGACAGCCCGCTTTTCACCGTGTTGGACGATCTCAAAAAGCCGGCAAAGGCGACCTTGGGGTGCCTGGCGGACGACGCGGCCCAACGAGGCAAGGCGCCGGACTTCGGCTTTGCCGCCGCCGACCGCGACTCCCTTCGTCTGTTTCTGGCCGAGGGGCTGACCGGGGCGGGTTCGCCTGCGCCGGCCCACGCCGCGCGCGAGACGATTCGGCGTTTCAATTGTTTGGCCTGCCACAACCGCGACGGCGAGGGCGGCCTGAGCGTCGAAATCGTCGAGCAGCTTCGCAAATTTGAGAACGCCGAGAACGCCGAAGCGGTCCTTCCGCCGCCGCTCACCGGCGTCGGCCACAAGCTGCGGACGCCGTGGATGAGGCAAGTGCTGCTGAACGCCGGCCGCGCCCGGCCGTGGATGAGCCTGCGAATGCCGCAATTCGGCGACGCCAACGTCAGCGCGCTGCCTGAACAAGTTGCGGCGCTGGAAGGGACGCTGCCCGATGAAGAGGTGCATAAGACGGCGTTGAGCGTGACGAAGATTGAGGCGGGCCGGACGCTGATCGGTAAGAGTGCGTTCGGCTGCATCTCCTGTCACGACCTGGCCGGCATCGCCAACACGGGCACGCGCGGCCCCGACTTGGCCGGCATGAATCAGCGAGTACGCTACGAATGGTATCAGCGTTGGTTGGAACAGCCGCAGCGTATGCAGCCGGGTACGCGGATGCCGCAGGTCTTTACCGACGGCAAATCGCTGCTGGCGTCCGTGCTGCACGGCGACGCCACGGCCCAGGCGGACGCCATGTGGAGCTACCTTTCACTAGGGCCGCGACTGCCGTTGCCGGAAGGCATGGACGCGCCGAAAGGCATGGTGTTGACAGTCAAGGATAAGCCGTATCTCTTACGGACGTTTATGCCGGACGCCAGTACGCGCGCGGTGGCGATTGGCTTTCCCAACGGCGTGTCGGCGGCGTTCGACGCCCACACTTGCCGGCTGGCGTATGCGTGGACTGGCCCTTTCCTTGACGCCTCGCCGGTGTGGGACGGTCGCGGCGGCAGTCCCGCTCACGTCCTTGGGCCGCACATCTGGAACGCGCCGGCCGGCTGTCCAATCGCGGCCACGACCTCGAATGAGCCGCCGGACTTCGCCGCGCGAGCCAAAGACCCAGCGTTCGGCGGCGCGCTGCCTGAAGGCAAAGTTTTCGACGGCGCGCCGCTCCTGCACTTCGACGGTTACAGTGAAGACAAGGCCGGCGCGCCTACGTTCCGCTACCATCTACAGGCTGGCACGGATGATCGACTAGATGTAAGCGAACACCTGGAGTCGCTGCGCAATGGAGCAGCGGCGGGCTTGGCGCGGCGATTCACGTTGCAAGTCCCAGCAGGGCAAGGCGCCTGGCTGCTGGTCGGTGAAAGCGTCGCCGAACCGCGATTGCTTGACGCAGAGGGGACGCCGTTAGCGCTGGACCTGAAGGCTGGCACGGTCGAGACGCCGGCGGCCGGCAAGGCGCTGCTACTGCCGACGGACGGGGATCATGCCGTTGTGTTGATGCTGCCGAAGGCTCCGGCCAGCGCTGTCTGGCGCGTGCAAAAGGGCGGCGCGGGATGGGTGGCGCTGATGCGATTGCCGGCGGCGTCCAATGCGACCAAGCCGCAAATTGACCTGCACGTTTGGGCGCCGTACCGCAACGAGCCGGAGTTGATTAAGGAACTGTTCACGGCGCGATGAGGCTTTATGGTGCTGATTGTTTTCTTTTCACTCTGGTCATAAGGCGCTAGGATAATGAACCAAAATTGTGCGATCTTATTTATCTTGTTTACTCTAATGAGCTTGCCGATCATGTCCGACGCCAAAGCGAAGGAGCCGTCGCCCTACCCATCCACCAAGGTCGATCCGGTCGTCGAGAAGATTCACGGCGTCGAGATCGTCGATCCCTACCGCTGGCTCGAGGACGGCGCCAGCCCAGCCGTCAAAGAGTGGACCGAAAAGGAGAACGCCTATACGCAATCTGTTCTCGACAAGCCGCCTGGCCGCGACAAGATTCACGCCCGGTTGAGCGCGCTGCTCGACATCGGCAGTCTGAGTACGCCCCAGCCGGCCAAGGGGAAATACTTCTACACGAAACGCGACGGTAAGCAGAATCAGCCGATCCTTTATGTCCGCGACGGACTGCACGGCAAGGACCGCGTCCTCCTCGACCTTAACGAACTGGATAAGGAAGGCACGACGGCCCTGGATTGGTGGTATCCAACGCATGACGGCTCGCTGCTGGCCTACGGCCTTTCAACCAACGGCAGCGAACAATCAACGTTGCACATCCGCGATGTAGCCAATGGCAAGGATTTGCCGGATCGAATTGAGCGCACGCGCTATTGTTCGCTGGCGTGGCAACCGGACGGCAAAGGCTTCTACTATACACGGTATCCGGCCATCGGCGGCGTCCCCAAGGGCGAGGAAAATTATCACCATCACGTCTTCTTTCACACGGTCGGCGACGACCCTTTGAAGGACCGCAAGGTGTTCGGCGAGGGGCGCGCCGCGGAGGACATGCCGGGCGTGGCGTTGTCGCCGGACGGCCGCTGGCTGGTGGTCACGGAGGCGCAGGGCTGGGCCAAGACGGAGGTTTACTACGCCGACCTGAACGCCAAGGCGGACGCCCTCGGGCCGGTGTTCCAACCGTTGGTCGAGAAGGTGAACGCAACCTTCGGCGTCATCCCCCGCAATGACCGTTTCTTCATCCTTACCAACGAAAACAGCCCGCGTTCGCGTGTTTTGGAGGTCGATCCAGTCCATCCGTTGCCGCGCGACAAGTGGAAGGAAGTCATCCCCGAAGGCAAGGACGTGCTGGAGAGCATCGCCGTCGTCGGCGACGTACTCGTCGGCCAGTACATGCAAAAGGCGTCGTCACGTCTGCGGCTGTTCGACCGGGCCGGCAAGCTGTTACAGGAAGTGCCGCTGCCGACGTTGGGAACGCTTGCCGGCATAGGGGCGGAGGATGACGGCGACGAGCTTCTGTTCGGCTTCCAATCGTTCACCCGGCCGCAGAGCATCTACCGGCTTGATTTGAAGAAGCCGGCGGAAGCGAAGCCGGAACTGTGGGGTCAGGTCGAAGCGGACATTGATTTTACGCAATATGAGGTCGAGCAAGTTACTTATCCGTCGAAAGACAAGACGTCGATCACCATGTTTCTGGGACATAAGAAGGGGTTAAAGCTCAATGGCAGTAATCCGACGCTGCTGTACGGCTATGGCGGATTCAACGTCAGCCTGACGCCTTCGTTCGGCGCCAGCCGCTTTTTGTTCTTGGAGAGAGGCGGCGTCTTGGCCATCGCCAACCTGCGCGGCGGCGGCGAATATGGCGAGGAATGGCATCAGGCCGGAATGCTCGGCAAGAAGCAAAACGTCTTCGACGATTTTCTCGGAGCGGCCGAGTGGCTGATCGAGCATAAGTACACGAATCGCGACAAGCTGGCCATTCAGGGCGGTTCCAACGGCGGCCTGTTGATGGGCGCCGCCCTGACGCAGCGGCCGGATTTGTTCAAGGCCGTGGTGTGTCAAGTGCCGCTGTTGGACATGCTGCGCTATCACAAGTTCCTGATCGCCCGCTTATGGATACCCGAATATGGTTCCGCGGATAATGCGGAGCAATTTAAGTGGTTATATGCTTATTCCCCGTATCACCACGTCAAGAACGGCACGCCCTACCCGGCAGTGCTTATCGAGGCGGCGGAGTCGGACGGCCGCGTCGATCCGCTGCACGCGCGGAAGATGGCGGCACGACTACAGGCGGCCACTTCGTCGGACCAACCGATCTTGCTGCGCTTGGAGACGAAGGCCGGCCACGGTCAGGGTAAGCCGCGCGCCAAGGTGGTCGAGGAGCTGACCGACGTATGGAGCTTTTTGTTTTCGCAGCTGGGGATGGGGATGTGAAAGGTTCTCCGGTAGGACGATCCACAGATTTCACAGATTTACGCAGATTAAGACCAAGAGAAGATAAAGGCGCTGTTATCCAACAATCCTGACTCCTCTTTCCTTCTTATCTGCGTAAATCTGTGAAATCTGTGGATCGTTCTTCGGGAGAGCGCCCGCTCGCCCCATTAGTGAGGAACCAATGATACGAACCTTCCTGCTGGCTTCCGCCTTTCTGTTCACGACCGCCGGCGTCAACGCCGACGAGGCCGTCCATTACCGCATCATAACGCTGCCCGTGCCCAAGGAGATCGTCCTCGAAGTCGGCGGCCTGGCCATGCGCCCCGACGGCAAGCTGCTGGCCTGCACACGCCGCGGCGAGGTCTGGCTCATCGACAAGCCGAACGCCGACAACCCCGCCGACGTGAAGTTCAAACTCTTCGCCAGCGGCCTGCATGAGGCGCTCGGCCTCAACGTGGACGGCAAGGACGTTTACGTCGTGCAGCGGCCGGAGTTGACCAAGCTGATCGACAACGACGGCGACGACGTGGCGGACGAATATCAGACCATTTGCGACAAGTGGGGCGTATCCGGCGACTATCACGAGTTCGCCTTCGGTCCGGCCCGCGACAAGGACGGCAACTTCTTCGTTACGCTCAACGTCGGCTTCGGCGGCGGCCATCAATCCAAGGCGCCGTGGCGCGGTTGGTGCGTTAAAATATCTCCCAAGGGCGAATTGACGCCGTGGGCCGTCGGTCTGCGCTCGCCGAACGGCATCAATTTCAGCCCAGACGGCGACCTTTTCTACGTGGACAACCAGGGGGAATGGGTGGCCACTTGTGCGATGCACCAGATCATAAAAGGAGATTATTACGGTCATCCGGCCGGCTTGCGCTGGGTAAAGCAATCGCCGTTCGCGGCCGCGCTTCAGGAGTCGTACCCCAGCGGCATGACTTACGACGGCCAGAAGGGACAGAACGGCGTCTCCGGAATGCCGCAAGTGACGCCGCCGTGCATCTGGTTCCCTTACGGTCGTATGGGACAGTCAGCCAGCGAGCCGCGCTGGGACACGACCGACGGTAAGTTCGGCCCGTTCGCTGGCCAGTGCTTCGTCGGCGATCAGACGAAATCTTTCGTCATGCGCGTCTACCTGGAGAAGATTAAGGGCCGGTATCAAGGCGCGTGCTTTCCTTTCCGCAGCGGCTTCGAGTGCGGCGTCAACCGGCTGGTGTTCGGGCCGGACGGCAGTATGTATGTCGGCATGACCAACCGCGGCTGGGGATCGCTCGGCGGCAAGCCCTACGGCCTGCAACGGCTGGTTTATACCGGAGTATTGCCATTCGAGATTAAGGAAATGAAGCTCACCAAGGAAGGTTTCGACCTGACCTTTACCAAGCCGCTGGACGCCTCCACGGCGGCGAAGGTGGAAGCGTACAGCCTGTCGTCGTTCACGCATTACTATTGGGGAACTTACGGCTCGCCAGAGGTGGACCGTAAGGCGGAGAAGGTGCAGACGGTGAAGGTGTCGGCGGACGGAAAAATGGCGTCGCTCAAGGTGGACGGCTTCCGGCCGGGACGCATCTACGAGTTGCATCTGGACGGCGTGAAGTCGGCCGACGGTGATGCGGTGCTGCATCCAGAGGCCTATTACACGCTAAACCAGCTGCCATGACGCCAGGGAGGAGGCAATGAACGAAGATTTGACGCGAGAGGACGTTTACCACGCGGCGGACCTGCTCGTGGAAGAGCTGTTGGAAGCTGCTGGCGTGACGCGGCCGCCGGTGAACGCCGTCGATGTGGCTCGGCTGCATCTCAAAATGGCCCTTCGGGAACCGGCGGCATCCGCCCCGCGCGGCAGCGAGGAAAGCCGGCAATGGTCAGCCGCGCAGGCAATCGGCGAACGGCTTAAGCCGGACCTGCTGCGCCGCCTTGGTTTCGATCCCACTTCGCGCCAAAGCCTACCGGGCGAATCGCTCGCCGGCCTGTTGGCGCATCGGCTTTTGACGCCGACCAGCTGGTTCGCGGCCGACGCCCGTGCTTGTGGCTGGGACGTGCCGGAACTCAAGCGTCTCTATGACACGGCCGGCTATGAAGTCGTGGCCTGGCGGCTGCTCGACCTGCCGGAGCCGTGCGTCATCACGATCGTCGAGAACGATCACGTCCACCGTCGCCGTAGCAACGCCTGGCGCGTCAATAAGACGCTGCAACCGGCCGAGCGCGAGTGTCAGCGCTACGTGCATCACTATAGCCGGCCGCGCGTGGTGTCCGCTGAAGGTTGGACGGTGCAGGGATGGCCGTTGCATGAGCCGGACTGGAAGCGCGAAATCTTGCGGAGCGTCTGCGAAGACGTTTAGCCGCGACCCGAAGGGGAGCGCGAAGCAACCAAGGACGGAAAATATGCTAAGGTTTGCAGACGTGGTTCACAACGCGCGGATTCGCCCCAATGGGAGATACGGCAATGGCGCCTGAGGGCAAGCTCACAACGGGGGAATGGTATGAGGCGGCCGAGTTCTGGCACACGGAGGAACACCAGGGTTGTCCCTGCTGCCGCGGCCGCCACTGCGTGTTCCGCTCCGAATGGGGCGACCGCGTTGAGTATTACTGCACTGCCTGCGACTTCTCCGCCAGCCGCGACAGGCAAACCGGCCGCTGTTTCACCACGACGGAAACAGGCCGCGAACGGCCCAGCGCGGTCCTCGACGATCTAGCGCTCTATAACGGCGAGTTAATGGAGCGCTGATAGGAGTGGAAGGGGCTGGAAGAACAGTTCCCCCAACCAGGGCCGGTGCGCAAGCTACTTCCCTTCTTGTGGACGCGAAGGTTACAGACTCGTACACGATTGTAACTTTCGGGTGTAATTTAGCTAAACGGCGCGACGGCGGACGGTGAGGGGGACGAGGCGACCCCGGCGAGACGGCGAAACTTCTCTGGGGTTTGATAAGCGTTAACTGCTTCAGATGAGCGCCTTCGCTTTTCTCAAATCCGCCTAACCGATACAGCCTTCCAGCATCAATTGAAAAATAGCAGACGCTCCGACTCTACGCGTTCGACTGGCGCTCTTCTTGCAATTGGATGGTACGCCCGCCTCTCATGGAGGAGTAGAGCCATGTCTGCAAGGAAATACGGACGTCTCGGCAAAATCCTGGCCGGTGTTTTCGCCACCGTCGTGGCGCCTGTGCTGGCCAATGTGGTCGCCCAACAAGTGGGCGATTGGCAACAGACGCTGAAATTCCTGGTGGAAAATGAGCGGCCGACCGCCACGACCGATTGGAGTCGGCCCATCTCTGATAGCGTTGGCGTCGGAAGCAATCGTTTCACCGCGGAGAACGCAGAGATCGCGGAGAAAAGCAAATCAATTCTTCATTGTATTCCTCCGCGATCTCTGCGTTCTCCGCGGTGAAAACTTTTTTCAGGGACAATCGAGCAAATACAAGGTCGTGTTGGCGTTGCCTGTGACGACCTGCTTGCCGTCTGGCGTGAAGGCCAGGGCGCGCACGAACGACCGCCCTGGCTGGCCGGACGCCGCCAAGTTCCACTGGCGCAGTTCCTTGCCGTCCGCGACGTTCCATAAGCGCACCACGCTGTCCTGGCCCGCCGTCGCCAGGCGCGCCCCGTCAGGACTAAGCACGAACGCGACCGCCCGCTGATTGGGGTCGATGAACGCTTTCAGCGTCTGCACCTCTTTGCGCGTGGCGAGGTCCCAGATTTTCAACAAGCCGGCCTCGTCGGTCGTCGCCAGGATCTTGCGATCCGCCGATAGCGCCAGGTCGAGGACTTTGGAATCGTGCGCCTGCAAGTCGCCGCCTTCAAGAGCCTCTTTTTTCTTCGCCAAGTCCCACAGGCGCACGTTGCCGTCCGACGCGCCCAGTGCCAGGGTTGCGCCGTCAGAACTGAAGGTCAGGCTCGCCACTCGTTTCAGGCCGTCATCCAGGTTCAATGAATCCGCCAATTTACCCGTATTGAGGTCGTAAAACTCCAAGAGCGAGGGCGGCACCCAGGCCGCGACTTGCCTACCGCCAGGCAGGACCGCCAACGCCGGCACTGCCGATGACGGCCCTGGGTCTTTGATCGTCAGCTTCTCCTTACCTGTCGTGCAATCCCACAATTTCAGCGTCTTGTCGTCGCCGGCCGTGGTCACGAGGAACTTGCCGTCCGGCGTGAAGGCCAGCGATGTGATGGGCGCGGTATGGCCCTTAAGGACGAATAGCTCGCGCGCCGTCGCGGCGTCCCACAACCGGGCCGTATCGTCGGCCGACCCCGAGGCGATGAGCTTGCCGTCGGGACTGACGGCCACAATCGTCAGTTCGCGCGAATGGCCGTAGCCCGGCGCGGCCGCGCCGCCGCCGACTTCCCATACCTTGACCGTCTTGTCCACGCTGGCCGACACGATGTAGTGGCCGTCGTCGCTAAACGCCACCGAAGTGATCCAGTCTTTGTGGCCGCGAAAACTATGGACCTCCTGCCGCGAACGCACGTCCCACAATTTGATAACTTTATCGCCGCCCGCGGAAACGAGGTGTTCGCCGTCCGGGCTGAACGCGACGGAACTGACGACGTGGTTATGGCCGACAAACGACACGCTCGACCCTTCGGGAAGGCTCCAAACCAGCACGCGAGTATCGCCTCCGCACGACGCCAGTTTTTTGCCGTCGTTGCTGAACGCCACGCAGCCGACCGCCGCGCTATGGCCGGCCAGCGTCCGCTCCGCGGCGAACGTCTCGGCGTTCCACAGCTTGACGGTGTGGTCGCCGCTACCGGAAGCGATGTGCTTGCCGTCAAGACTCCAGGCCACGCTGCCGACCACCGCCTGATGGCCGGGAATCGACTTCAATTCCTTGCCACTTTCCGTCTCCCAAATCTTGATGAGCCAGTCGGCCCCGCCCGAAACGATTCTCTTACCGTCCGGGCTGAAGGCGGCGGCCGTGACGGCGCGCGTATGGCCGGTGTAAGTGCGAATCTCATTTCCGGACTTGGCGTCCCATAGCTTGAGAACCTTGTCGCCGCCGCAGGAGAGGATGAAACGACCATCGGGGCTAAACAAAGCGGCCGTCACAGGAGCCGTGTGGCCGGTCAGCACGCGCCCGGGACTGGCCGCGGCCACGTTCCAGATGCGCACCATCTTGTCCGCGCCGGCCGACACGACTTGCGAGCCGTCCGGGCTGAAGATCGCCGACCATACGGCTCCGTCATGGGCGCCAATATCGCGCGACTGCTCGACCAATCCCTGTTCCCACAGGCGAACCGTCTGATCCACGCCGCCCGACGCTAGGCGGCCGTCCGGGCTGAACGCCAGACAGGTTATCGTATCGGTGTGCCCTTGTAGTGTGCGGAAAGCCTGGCCGTTGGCTGTGTCCCAGAGGCGAACGGTGTGGTCGTTGCCGGCGGTCGCCAAGACTTTGCCGTCTTTGCTAAAGGCCAGGCAGTTCACGCTCGCGGTATGTCCCTCGAACGATTGCCGTTCGGCGCCGTCGGCGACGTTGAGCAGCCGGGCCGAGTTGGGGTCGCTGCCGCAGACCGCCACGGTCTTGTTGTCGGCTCCGAAGGCCACGGCTTCGAGCGTTCCCCTGTCGCGGTTAGGCTGAAGGATACTCAGAGCCGAGCCGTCGGCCGCCTTCCAAATGCGTAGGGCGCGGTCGCCGCCCACGCTGGCGATCAGCTCGCCGTCGCGGCTCCAGGCGACGCCTTTGACGCCGAGAGTGTGTCCAATCAGATCGAACTTTACGGCATCGTTGGATAGGTCGTAGATGCGGATGTGTTTGTCGTTGCCGCCAGCCGCGAGATATTTGCCGTTCGGACTAAAGGCGATGCTCCACAGGAAATCGGAGTGGCCGGTAAGAGGCTTCACATCCTTGCCGGTGTCGGCGTTCCATATTTTGAGAACCTTGTCGTCGCCGCCGGAGGCGACGAGCTTGCCGTCGGGGCTGAAGGCGGCGGTGCGGACAGTACCGACGTGGCCGGTGTAGCGGCACACTTCATGGCCGGCCTGCACGTCCCAGACGACGACGGCGCCGTCATCGCTGGCGGAGACAAGGCGTTGGCCGTCGGGACTGAAGGCGACCGCTCGAACGATGCTGCTGTGCCGGAGATCGGCGTCGCCGAAGAAGCGGGCGATATGGTCGGGCAAGTTGGCGGGCAAGCCGGGCAGGCTCCAGCGCGCCTTACGGAAAGCGTCGGCGGCCTCAACGAGCCGGCCGGCCGTCAGGGCGTCGTCGCCTTGCTTGGCGAAGGCGGCGGCCTTTTGATACCATTCCGGAGAGAATTTCTTGGTTAACGCCTGAGAGTCGGCGTCGGCGCGTTCGCTTCGGTACTTCGTCTGCAATTCTTTGACGGCGTCGGCCGTCGCACTGGGCGGCGGATCGGCCGCCGCGGCGCCGAGGAGGACCAGGACGGACGCCGCGAGAACCGTCAGCGCCGAAGTGGTTCGCCAGGGGCGAAACGCTTTCGCCGTCGTGTTCATATTCGTACTCCCCGCACGGAGATGGGTTCGTCGGTGTACGTGGAGTATAGAAGGTGGAGCGCCGGTTTCGCAAGCGGTTTCCGTTTGCCGGGAATTTTGGCAGCGACCCGCACACATGGGCGCCGATCCGCTGCGCCATTGCGCCATTTGGCGCAGCGGTGTGGCGCAACGTAACTCGTTGGCGTATTCGTCTTTTCAGGAGCTTGCGCCATTGCGCCAAACTTCCGGGCGCCTGACATGCACCGCTTGGTCGCGTCGCCTATCGTGAAGGCGGCGTTCACTGTCGTTAGGGACTGTGGACGGTTAATCGCGAACTGACACCGATTTTTCCCCGATTTCCCCCTCCTTGCGATCCCTGAAGGGTCTTGCTTTCCTCCGTTGTCCGAGGGAGGTTCACTCATGACAGGCGAACTCGTCGGCTAAGTCAGCAGCTTCCCCTTGGCCATCGCCTATCATACCATGTCGTCCTTAGCGGTGAACGGCCAACGTCTGGAAGAAATCATCCGGCACCCCTTCGCCACTCCGCCGTCGTTCTGGAACCGGAAACCGGCACCGTCGAGCGGTTGTGAATGAGGCGGCTCTGCCCAACTACTCTGGACTTCGATCCGGACGTCAAGCACAATGGTCGTATGGGAAAGCGCTCAAGCAAAAAGCCTGTGAAGAGTAAACCGCCTTCGGACGCTGTCGGGCGGTCGCTGGCCGAAATCGCCGCGGCGACCGTAAATAACGGCGGAAAGACGTATACGGTAGAAGAGCTAGAGTGCATGGCGAATGCCGAAATCGCGGCGCGATTCAACCTCTCTAACGACAAACTGCGGGCGTTCGCGGCCAAAAATCCGCCGCCGCCGGAGTGGCTTAAGACGGCGGAAGAGAAGCCGTTCTAAGCAGCGTGGCGGAGTGCCGTGTGCCCGTACCTCTTAGGCCAGAACCGGGCCGCATCGTCTGGGCGGAATTCCTTGATATGTGAGGGAGCCAGACTTATGCGCATCCGGCCGTTGTCCTCACACCCAAAGAAGAAATAGACGCGGGCGGCCAGATCTTCGTCGCCCTCGCTTCCACGAACCTTCACTTATCCAACGTCGAAGATCAGATACCGTTGCCGTGTGGCATCAAGGCGCCGGCTTGCCAAACGCGGTGGGTAGTTGCAGCTGCAAATCGAGGGGCTTGCCGGAGTAAACGACATCGGCGGGCAGACTCACTGTGATTCCGCTTGGATGCTGAAATGCCACTGCCAGCTCCGCAGGCGTCATGTCTTCCACACGTGCGCCGCCGCGATAGTAGAGTTCAAGCCGCACGATTCGGGTTTCTGTGGTAGACGACCTTATGTAGGCGTTAACCGCAACCGTCGCGCCCGTCGGCGTTTCCCACTGCGTGAAAACGGCAGTTTCGCCAATCCAGTTCGGTTCGTTCCCACCGAAGACCCTCACAAATTTAACCGGATTAACCTCCCAGATACCAATTTTCATCCATTCAAACAGCCGCTCTTCCTCTTTCTGGACCTCAGCAATCTTGTAAGCGCGATAAGCAAGTAAGGCTCCGGCGCCCAGACCGAGCACGACCAGAATGATCGTGGACCACAGGAGAAGCCTCTTCCGTCGCACAACATCTCCCTGGTTCATGTATTGCGGTGGCGCGCAGCGACTAACCGTTCTCGTCTTACGGCAATATCTTTGCCGTATTAAATTTCGGCATCGGTTCGGTAATTCGGTCGCTCGCGCATCCCGCGAGCATCCCTTCCAGCGCGGGGCCATAACATAGCGGGCTATTGCAAAAAACAAACCATACTCCCGTCCTCTATGGTCGCCGGAAGGACGACGTGGGTCAAGGGGGGAGCCGCCAATTCAAGGCATCCACAAATGGCGGGGGGGGGCTTGAGGTAGGGCGGTTGTCCGTGGCAACCCAGATGGATTCTTTCCCAGGCCAACCGAACAAATCCGCCGGCGCCCCCTTGCCACTCCGTCCCCATCTTCAAATAATAGTCCTTTCCTTTATCCGGACGCGAGTTGGAACATCCACGGAGTACGGGTGTTCCCTTTTTGTTTGGCGGCACGGGGGCGGACATGGCCGAGTCAGCGGTTCTCAAAATCACCAAGCGTGAAGGCAGCGGCAGCCGTAAGTCGGCGAAGCTGCGAAAAAGCGGTATGGTGCCCGGCGTCATCTACGGTCACAAACAGGAGACGCTTTCGATCACGCTCTCCCGTGACGCCCTGGCCGCCGCCATCCGCCACGGCTCGCGCGTCGTCGATCTGGAGCCGGAAACCGGCGCCAAGGAGAAGGCCCAGATCATTGAAGTGCAGTGGGACCATTTAGGTGTAGACCTGTTGCACGTCGATTTTCGCCGCGTCTCCGCCGACGAGCGCATCCATTTGACCGTGCCGATTGAAGTTCGCGGCATCGCCCCCGGCGTCACGGGCGGCGGCGTTCTCGATCAGCCGCTGCACGCCCTGGAAATCGAATGTCTGGCCGTGGCCGTGCCGGATTCGATCCGCGTCAACATCAACGAATTGCAGCTGGGCGCCGCCATCCATGTGCGCGACCTGACGCTGCCGCCGGGCGTGACGGCGTTGACGGACGCCGACGCCATCGTCGTCCACGTCACGCTGCCGCAGGCCGAGCCGGAAGAAGGCGTCGTCGAGGCGGCCCCTGGCGCGGCCGAGCCGGAAATCGTCGGTCGGCGCGTTGCCGCCGAGGAACCTGCCGCGGAGTGATCGCCCACGGAACAGCGAGGTATGAAAGTCGTCGTAGGTCTGGGCAACCCCGGCGCCCGCTATCAGAGGACGCGGCACAACGTCGGCTTCGACGTGGTAGATTCGTTGGCGGCCAGCCCGCACGCCGGACGCTTTCAGAGCCGGTTTCAGGCCCAGGTCGCGGAAGTGCTTGAGGACGGCGAGAAGTTGTTTCTCGTCAAGCCCGAGACGTTCATGAACCTGAGCGGCCGAAGCGTTCGGCAGGTGATGGACTTCTTCCAAGTGGAAGCGACGGACCTGCTCGTGGTCTGTGACGACATCAGCCTTCCGCTTGGGAAACTGCGAATCCGTGCCAAGGGGACGCACGGCGGCCATAACGGCCTGCGCGACATTCAGAATCACTTGGGCGGCGTCGAATACGCCCGGTTGCGAATCGGCGTCGATGCGCCGCGCGACGACGCAATAGACCATGTGCTGGGTCGGTTCCGGCCGGCCGAACGTGCGGCGATTGACGACGCCGTGGCTCTGGCGGCCCAAGCCGTGGTGTTTTGGGCGCGACAGGGCGTCGAGGCGGTCATGAATAAGTACAATGCGGAAGCCAAGGACAAGGGCGGGAAGAACCTTAACTGAACGGGTAAGCCACACATGCCAGCCGCAGTCTACGAATGTATGTTTCTGCTGGACACGAACAAAGTCTCCAACGACGTGCCGGCCGCGGTGCAAAAGCTCCACGCCATGTTGGAGAAGAACGGCTCCGAGATCCTGGCCAGCCGGCCGTGGGATGAGCGCCGCTTGGCCTACCCCATCAAGAACCATAAAAAGGGTCTGTATTATCTGACGTACTTCCGCACGGAAGGCAAAAACGTCGTCGGCATCGAGCGCGATTGCGCACTCAACGAAGCGATCATCCGCATGTTGGTGATCCACGTCGATGAGAAGTTGGTGGAAGCGATGCTGGCGATGGCGCGCGACGAACATGCGGTGGCGCTGATAACAGTAAACGAGCCGCCGCCGGATGATGACATGATGCGCGGCGGCGGCGATGATCGCGGAGACCGTGGGGCGCGCGGTCGGCGCCCCATGGCGGAAATGAAAGAGGACTAAGACCGTTTAGCCGCGACCCGAAGGGAAGCGCGGGGAAGACGCGCTTCCCTTTGGGTCGCGGCTAAACGGTCTTAGTCGAGTGCGGCGCTTGCCTACCGACCTTGCGGAGCGTGGAAGACGGATGTATAGTATGTGGCGTTTCCCGGACCTTTGTCGGTTCGGGGCATTAACGCATCCGCCTTAACCATCCGTGTTGGAGTCCGCCCTTATGGCAAACTTGAACAAGGTCCTGCTGATCGGTCGGCTGACGCGCGACCCCGAAATGACGAGCTTGGCCAACGGTGGCCGTGTCGCTAATTTCGGTTTCGCTGTCAACAACCGCAAGAAGAATCAATCGACGGGGCAGTGGGAGGAAGAGCCGGTCTTCCTCGAAGTGGCGGCGTTCAACCGCGATACGGGCCGCAAGCTGGCCGATCTGGTGGAGCAGTACCTCAAGAAGGGACATCAGGCGTACCTCGAGTGCAGCTTGAAGATGGACTCGTGGGTGGACAAGGACAGTGGGCAGAAGCGCACCAAGCTGAAGCTGGTGCTGAACGAACTCCAATTCCTCGAACCGCGGACCGACGGCGGCAACGCCGAGGGTGGCCCGCGCGCGGCGCGCGGCGCGGCCGCTCCGGTGCGTCGGCCCGAGGGCAACGTCCCCCGGAACAACGGCGCCTCCGATGGCTACGAAGAAGAACCGGAAGCAATGGAACCGCCGCCGGGACGCGGCGGCCAGGAAGACGACATCCCGTTCTAAGGGACGGGAGCAACCGCGAGGCGACAGGTCATGGCAACTGCGGAAAAGCGGAAGAAGAAGCGCAACCAGGTGCTCAAGGGGCCGCACGGCGGCATGCAGCTGGTGCTGACGGAAAACGTGGCCAACCTCGGCAAACAAGGCGACGTGGTCGAGGTACGCGCCGGCTACGGGCGCAACTACCTTGTGCCGCGCGGCCTCGCCGCCCAGCCGACGCCTCACAATCTCCGCTTGCTAGAGCGTTTCAAGATTCGCGTCACGCAGGCCCGCGCGGCGCGCGTCGCCGATCTAAAAGCCTTGGCCGAGCAGATTCAGAAGATGGCTGGCATCACCATTGAGGTCAACGCCAACGAAGAAGGGCATCTCTACGGCTCCGTCGGCGCCGCCGAAGTGTCGAAGGGTTTGAAAGCCAAGGGTTTGCTCATTGAGCCGGAAATGGTGCATCTGGAAGGCCCAATCAAGGAAACGGGCCTGTACGCCGTCAAGCTGCAGCTCGGGTCCGACACAGACGAAGCCAATCGCATTGAGGCCGAAGTCAAGGTTGCAGTCATCAGGGCGCAGGAAAAGAAGTAGTGCCGCCTTAGACAAGCGACTCGCGGAGCGAGTCGCCCACTCTACAGGGAGGTCAGGCCATGCCGCCTGAGACTGACGGGACGGAACGTCTGCCGCCGCAGAGTCGGGAGGCCGAGCGTTCCGTCCTCGGCAGCATGTTGCGCGACAACAGCGTCATCAGCGTTGTTGTGCAGCTGCTGCGCCAGGAAAACTTCTACTCCGACGCCAATCAAAAAATCTACAAGGCGATCAGCGACCTAAATGATAAGGGCGGCCAGCCCGTCGATGTGGTGCTGTTGGCCGAGGAACTAAAGCAACGCGGACAAATCGAAGATATCGGCGGCTACTCCTATCTGGCCGAGCTTTGGGACGCCGCTCCGACCGCCGCCAACGCCGAATATTACGCAAAGATCGTCCGCGATCGCGCGGTTGTCCGTAATCTCATCCACGCCAGCACCGAAATCCTCCGCGACGCCTATGACCAGGCGCAACCGGCCGACGAACTCGTCGAGCAGGCCGAGCGCAAGATCCTCGACGTGGCCCAGATGGGCGTCACCGGCCAGACGTTCACTCTGGAACAAGCGCTGGCCGAAGCCTACGACCGCATCGACACACGCAACACCGGCGAGCAGATGTCGATCAGCGGCCTTTCGACCGGCTACACCGACCTCAACGAAATCACGGCGGGTTTGCAAAACTCCGAGTTGATTATCGTCGCGGCGCGGCCGTCGGTTGGAAAAACCTCATTTGCACTCAACATTGCCCGTAATATCATCGTTGACGAAGGCCAGGCCGTCTTCTTCGTCAGCCTGGAGCAGTCGCGGATCGAGTTGGCTGAGCGGTTGCTCTGTTGCCAAGCTCGCGTGGACAGCCACAAACTGCGCAAGGGCAGTCTCAATTCCGACGACATGGAGAAGTTGATCGAAGCCGGCGGCGTGCTGCGCAACACCAAGCTGTTCATTGACGATACGCCTGGGCAGGGCATGTTGCGCATCGCCGCCAACGCCCGGCGCCTGAAACTGCGTCATCACTTGAAGCTGGTCGTGATCGATTATCTTCAGCTCATCGACCCGGACAATCGCCGCGATCCACGTCAGGAGCAGGTCGCGCAAATTAGCCGGAGACTAAAATTCCTGGCGCGCGAACTGGCCATTCCGGTCATGGCATTGGCGCAGGTGAATCGACAGTCCGAGGACCGGCAGGATCATCGGCCGCGATTGGCGGATTTACGCGAAAGCGGATCGATTGAGCAAGACGCCGACACCGTGATGCTCTTACATCGCCCCGACCGCTACGAGCCGGGCCAGAACGAGGGGGCCGTCGAGGTCATCATCGGCAAGCAACGCAACGGCCCGACCGGCGAGATAACCCTGGCGTACATCAAGCAATACATGCGCTTCGAGAATTTGGCCGTTGGTACGCCATTTGAGAGTTGAGCAACCGAAAGGGAGGACAACCAAGGCGAGCGGTGGACTTTACGCCCACCGTCCAAGTGGCCCACCCGCCGGGACAAGCCCGGCGGCTCGCCTCTGAGGTTTTTCTGAAACCAAAGCGTCGTTCCATTCGTCGAAGGAATGCCTCGACTGTCGAATTGACAGCCCTGCCGCCCGCAGGTTATACTCTTTTGAACGAATCGCAATTTGCGTTCCTTCCCCAATCGTCATCTCTTGGCGGAAGGAGCGAGACGCGTCAGCATCAGTGCCGATGCAGGGAGTGCGAAGGCAGGGCGCCGAGCATCACCAAGAGGGGAGCGGGTTCGCACCCGCGCGGATGCTATGTCCGACACGCATCATCCCGCCTCGCCCGGCGGCGAACCGAACTTCGGCGATTCCACGACCGACGCTCCGGCGTCCGTGGAAGCCGGCGATCTCGTTGCGCTCAACGGTCAAATCGAATCCACCGACGATACGCCCACCATCATCTCCCGGAACGGCCCCCGTTCCGGCCAGGAAGATCCCACGGCCGGCCTACGCGGCCGGCGGCTGGCCCACTTCGAGCTGATCGAACCCATCGGCGTCGGCGGCATGGCGGCCGTCATCCGCGCCCGCGATATGCAACTCGACCGGCTGGTCGCCCTCAAAATCCTGCCGCCGGACATGGCCGCCGACCCGGAAAACGTCCGCCGCTTTCACCAGGAAGCACGCAGCGCCGCCCGGCTCGACCATGAAAACGTCGCGCGCGTATTTTTCTGCGGCGAAGACCAACGGCTCCACTTCATCGCCTTCGAGTTCGTCGAGGGCGACAACCTGCGCACCATCATGGAGCGTCGCGGCCGCCTACCGGTCGCCGAGGCGTTGCATTACGGCCTTCAGGTGGCCGCCGGCGTGGCCCACGCCGCCGAGCGCGGCGTCGTCCACCGCGACATCAAGCCGTCCAACATCATCATCACGCCGACCGGCCGGGCCAAGCTCGTGGACATGGGCCTCGCCCGCAGCCTCGAACGCCAGGACGACAAAGGCTTGACGCAATCGGGCATGACGCTCGGCACCTTCGATTACATTTCGCCCGAACAAGCCCTTGAACCGCGCGAAGCCGATGTGCGCAGCGACATCTATTCGCTCGGCTGTACGCTGTATCACGTGCTTACCGGCCAGCCGCCCGTGCCGGAGGGAACCGCCGCCAAGAAACTGCATCACCATCACCACGTCAAGCCGCGCGACCCGCGCGAGATGGTCCCTGGCTTGCCCGACGAAGTGGCCGTCATCCTCGACCGCATGATGGCCAAGAAGCCGCAAGACCGCTACCAGTCGCCTGAACAGCTGGTGCATCACCTACTGATGGCGGCGCGCAAACTTGGGGCGCCGGCCAATGTGCCCGAAGGCATGTTGAGCGTCGAGGCCGCCCTGCCGCCGCCGCCCGGCGGCCGGCCGCTGTTGTTGACAGGGGTTGCGGCCGCGCTTGTCGTCGCGCTGATCGTACTGCTGGAGGTGTTCAGCCGGACCCCTGCCGCGACGCCGGGCGCGGGGTCGGCATTGGCGAACCAGAACGCGATCAAAAGCAATCCCGCCAAACCGTTGGACGGGCCGCCTTTGGCGCTAGGGCCGGTCAAGGACAAGCCGCCGGTCGATGGAGTCAAAGACCCGCCCGCGTTGCCGTCGGCCGTACTCGTCACCCGCTTTGACGATGGAGACGGGAAAAGCCTTCTGGAGTGGCTAAAGACCGCCGACAAGGACGCTCCTAAAGAGATCACTCTTATCCGGGACGTTTCGCTGCCCGACGACGTGGAGACGGGCCTTTTCCTCTCCGGTTCGATGGTGACGATACAGGCGAAAGACCCCAACTACCGGCCCACCATCCGCTTCACCCATAACAGCCGCCCCCAAGGGCCGAACTCCTGGACGGCCGTGAGCATCGACAGCCCGGACGTCACCGTTCGGGGGGTGCGCATCATCGTAGACGGACGTTCGGCCGACGTGCGCATGGTGGGCTTACGCCTGAACGCGCCGGCGTCGGGCGGCTCGTTCAAGGTGGATAATTGCGAGTTTATTCAGGCCCGATCCGGTCACGGGAAAAAGCGACTTGCGTCGCTCGAAGCCGTGGGCGGCGATGCGGCTCCCGGCGATCTGACCCTGACGGGGTGTCGATTCCTGAGTTTCGAGGGGCTTGACGGCGACACACTGACGAACAAAGAATTCGCTGGCGACGATGCCGTGGTGCGCGACGGCCGGGTGAAGATCAACGCGACCGATTGCGCGTTCGGCCCCCACGCCGCCATGTTCCGCCTTCAAGGCGGCAGGGACGCCGCCCCGCCGCTGTCGGTCGAACACTGCTCCGTGCTGATGGCCGTCCCCTCCCCATCCGCCGTGTTTGACGTCCTCACCGGCGCCGCGGTCAAGCTGGACATTCGCGCCTGTCTGTTTTCCCGGCCGGACGCGGAATCCTCCGCCGCCGCAGGGATGGGTCAGGCCGTCGTGATCCGACAGGCCGACTCGGAGGGCGTCGTTTGCCAGGATCGCGACAACCGCTACCAAGGTTTCGACGGCTACTGGGCCGGCGGCGGTTCCGACCAGAACGGCTGGGAGGAATTCCAGAAGCGAGCCAATGGAACCAAGTCCGCCGTCCTCACCGTCTCGCCTTGGAAGAACGACCCGCTTGAGCCGCTGCGAAAATACAGCTACAAAGAAGATCGCGAAGACTACTTCGCGGCTGCCTTCCAGGTCAACGAACAGATGCTCGACCTCCGCGTCTCCGCGTCCACGCCGGTCGGCCTGCTCAGCCTTGGCGGCGTCAACTATGGGGAGCTCATGGCGCAAGCCGACCGGCAGACGACAAAGGCGCAGGCTAAGCGGCGCATCGTCGATCCGACGCAGACAAGTAAGATCGACAAACGCTTGTATAAAACCTTGGAGGAGGCGCTGTTTGCCTACGAAGCCGGCGACGAGATCGTCCTTCGCTGGGACGACGTTCAGTCGATGCAGCCCATCCGCCTTGACAAGCAGAAGTTGCAGGACGTGACCATCCGCCCGGACGTGGGGCGCCATCCGGTGCTGCGACTGGCGGCTGGGGAGGATCGCGACTCGGAGCCGGCCCTATTCCATGTCTACGACGGCAGCCTGAAGCTGGAAGGGCTGGGATTTATTTTGCAACCCGATAAAGGCTTCCGCCGGCAGTCGGTGATCGATCTGGCCGGCCAGGGGCAGTGTTCTCTGAAGAACTGCCTCGTCACGTTGGACCGCTCCGACTTGCTGCCGCTGACCGCGACCCAGCTTGCCGTGGCGTCGCTTTCCGACTCCGGCAAGAGTATGATGCAGCCGACGCGGCCGGCCGACCAATCGCCGCAGCTGAACCTCGACGGCTGTTTCGTTCGCGGCGACGGCGATTTGATCGACTGCCAGACAAGCCGGCCGCTCGACCTGAAAGCGAACAACATGTTGGTCGCTTTGAAAGGCTCGTTCCTGAACGTCGAAGTCGGATCGGACGCGCCGCCGGCCTCGCCAGCCGGCCAGATGACGCTCACCCTGACGCGGGTTACGACGTACCTAACAGGCAATCTCATTCACCTGCGCGCCGGTAAGGACTACCATACGCTGGCGGCCATTCGTTGCGCCCCGACGGACTGCTTGTTCGTGGCCGCAGCCAAGGAACCGCAATCCTTGATCCACCTCGACGACTCCGACTTCCCCGACAAGGAAGCGGTCCACGACAAGCTGATCCTCTGGGGCGCGGAAGGCGGCCGCACCGTCTACGGCAATTACGTTACGATGCTCGACCAGACGCCGCCCAGCGAAGGGATGCCCCTGACCCTTGGTTCGGAAAGATGGGAGTCGATATGGGGCAAGGACACCGGAAAGCTGGTAAAACCGTTCCGATTCGGCCCTGGCTTGCCCCCGGCCCCTGATGCGCCATTCACAGCGGCCATGCCGCTTCAATTCCGGCCCTTGGACGCGCTCGAATCCGGGGCCGACGTGAGCCGTCTGGAACAAACGCTTTTACCGGCCGGGTCGCCGAAATGACCAGTGCGCCACGCGGTCTTGTCGTCGTCACTGGAGCGTCCGGCGGCATTGGTTACGAGTTGTGCAAACTTTTCGCTCGCGACGGCTACCCACTCCTACTGACGGCCCGTAACGGCGCCAAGCTCACATCATTCGCCAAAGAGCTGACTGCGGCGCATGGCGTTGCCGTTGCCACATGCCCGCTGGACCTCGCGGCGCCGGACGCTCCCGACCAATTGTTCGAGGCCGCGCGACGCCAGGATCGGCCGGTGGACGTGCTGGTCAACAACGCAGGCTTCGGCGGCTACGGCCCGTTCGCCGACGCCGACCTGGCGGCGACGCTCCAGATGTTGCAGGTGAACATCGTCGCCCTGACGCAGCTTACGCGACTATTTCTACCCGGTATGGTTCAGCGGAATGAAGGCCGGATCATGAACGTGGCGTCCACGGCCGCGTTTGAGCCGGGGCCGCTCATGGCCGTCTACTTCGCGTCCAAGGCTTACGTCCTACACTTCTCCGAGGCGCTCGATGAGGAACTGCGTTTCACGAAAGTGCGCATTACGGCCTTCTGTCCGGGGCCGACGGCGACGGGTTTCGAGGCACGGGCGGGTCTTGGCGAATCTAAACTGTTCACGGGGCGCAACGTCATGAACGTCGGCGTCGTCGCGGAAGCCGGCTACCGCGGCCTGATGCGCGGCCGGCGCATCGTTGTTCCCGGTTTGCTGAACAAGTTGTTTACCTCGTCGGTGCGATTTCTTCCGCGCCGGCTTGTCACGGCGGTCGTCGGCTGGATGCAGGGTCGTCGGCAATCTTAATTGGCGTATTAGGGATAACAAAGGTTGGACAAGTCCGTGAAACCATTCTTGCAACGCACCGGGATCAGCTCTCCTCGTTCCCACGCAGAGCGTGGGAACGAGGGAAACTACTCGCCTTGACCCTGGTTGGGGGCTTGCTGGCGGTAAGCCGCGGCGAAAGTCCAAAGGCGCTGGGTCCGGCCGACCTCATCGTCCACCATGCGAAAGTCGTTATCGTGGACGAGAAATTCGGCACGGCCGAGGCCGTCGCCGTCAAGGACGGCCGCATCGTGGCCGTGGACGACGACGACGCGGTGTTCCGGTGGGCAGGGCCGAAAACGCGCATCATTGACGCCGATTCCCATACCGTCTTGCCCGGCCTTTACGACAGCCACGTCCACCCGCTCGACGCATCGACAAGCGAGTTGGCCGCTCCTTTGCCCAATCTAAGGTCGCTCAAGGATGTCTTCGCGTACATCCGCCAACGCGCGGCCGTCACGCCGAAGGGGGAGTGGATCGTCGTGCGCTACGCCTTCCCCACGCGGCTCGATGAAGCTCGTTTTCCGACAAAGGCCGAGTTGGACGAAGCCGACCCGGAGCATCCCGTCCTCTTCCACGCCGGGCCGGCCGGCGTCGTCAACAGTCTCGGTCTAAAAGCCTCCGACATTACGCGCGACACGCCGAATCCGCCGGCCGGCGTCGTCGCCAAGGACGCGGCGACATCTGAGCCGACGGGGATGTTGCGCAACGCTTTCCACCTGCTCAAGGGGCTGCCGCGCGACGCCGTGAAGCTCACGGCCGAAGCCAAACGCGAAGCGCTGAAGAAACTCTTCCACCTCTACAACGAACAGGGGCTGACGAGCATCGGCGACCGCAACGCCGACCGCGCGACGCTGGACCTGTATCGCGACCTGCACGAGCGCGGCGAACTGACGGTGCGCGTCAACGTCGCGCGCAGCTTCGACCCGTCCGGCACGCGCGAAGAAATGGTCCGTCGCTTGGACGAGCTGCCGGGCAAGGACGGCCTCGGCGGCCCGACCGGCGCCGGCGACGATTGGGTGCGCATCGGCCCGATCAAGCTCTTCCTCGATGGCGGCATGTTGAGCGGCAGCGCCTATATGCGCGAGCCGTGGCCGAAAGGGGCGACTTACCAGATCACGGAAAGCGATTATCGCGGCCTTCTTTTTATTCAGCCGGAGCAGTTGCGCGCGGTGGTCGAGGAAGCGGCCAAGCGCCATTGGCGGATGACCGCGCACACCTCCGGCGAAGGGGCGATGGATGTGCTGTTGGACGCCTACGAATTCGTGGACCGCGAGACGCCGATCAAAGACCTCCGCTTTTGCATCACGCACGCCAACTTCCCGTCGCGGCGCAATCTGGAACGGTGCAAGACATTGGGCGTAGGCGCGGACGTGCAGCCGGCGTGGCTGTGGAAGGACGGCGACGCACTGGAAAAGGTACTCGGCGAGAAGCGAATGCGATGGTTCCAGCCGTATAAAACATGGCTGGAGTACACGACCATCGGCGGCGGCAGCGACCACATGGTCAAGCTGGATTCGCTGGAGGCGACGAACCCGTGGAACCCTTGGCTGGGCATGTGGGTGGCGCTGGAGCGGCGAACCGAGCGCGGCCTCGTTCTGACGCCGGACGAGCGGCTGACGCGCGAACAGGCCGTGCGGCTGTATACCATCAACAATGCGTATCTGAATAATGAGGAAAAGACCAAAGGCAGCCTGGAAGTGGGCAAAGTCGCCGACCTGATCGTGATAGACCACGACGTTCTGACGTGCCCGGTGAACGAAATCCGCGACGTGAGGGTGCTGCTGACCGTGGTGGGCGGCAAAGTCGTTTACGAGCGGAAGGAATAAGGGGGTAGGGTGGGTCGAGCGTACTCGCGAGACCCACCGGCGGCGACAAAACCCTCATTCTGCTGTGCCTTTTTCCTTATCAGTCTGTACCAAGCCCGCCTCCTGCCGCGCCTTCAGCAACTCTACCAGCAAGGCGAACTCCTCCGCCTGGGCTTCATATTCCGCCCTGACCACCGGCTGTTTGAACATCTTTTTGATTAATGCCTTATGCGTCATCATTGCCTTATACCTCCCTCATCCGGTCGCGAACGTCTGGTTCGGCCTGCTTTGGCCCCTCAGCCAGAAGCCCAACTACCGAAGTAGCCGTAGCGAATAGCCACCACGCCACAAACAGGACAGGCTCATTTAGCGTATGGCCGGCCAGCACCTGCTCAAATATGGCCCAGACGATCCATACGAGCCAACTGCCCTGTACCATTATCGAACCGGCCCAGATCAACCGGCGGGCTATCAGCGGTGGGGTGCTGACCGAACGGACGATGTAACCCAGAGTGACCAAGTAGCCGGGTCCGAAACCCGATATGGCGGCCGGCGACACGCCCGGACGGAATATCCAGGGTGATAGAAGCAGACCCCAGAAGCAACCGCCCAGCGCAAGCAGGACGGCGAGCAATCGCGGCAACCACGGCGGTAGTAGTTTATCGTGATCATTGACACTCGTCGCCGACATCATTGGTTCCTCCTTTGGCTAGGGCGCACGACACGGTTTGCAGTT
>DHJA01000203.1 GCA_002404095.1 Planctomycetaceae bacterium UBA4732
ACCTGATTTCAAGACGCCCTCTAAAGGCGATGGCCAAGAAGCCGGAAGACCGCTTTGACAGCGGCGAGGCGATGGCGGCGGCGCTGCGGGCCTGGGCGCCGACGGCAAACCCCCTGGCCACACCTGTCGCAACACAGCCCCCGGCCGGGTTGCCGACTTCGGTCTGGGAATGGGTCACGGAAACTGTCGGCGCTCCGTCGCCGCCGACGATCCAGCCGGCGCCGGCCCCTTCGACGCTCCTAGGCAACTGGAATCGCCTGAGTACAGTCATAGCGGATCGTTTTGGTCCAAAATGGAAGGCCTGGGCTTACCTTTCCGCCGCCGTACTTGCGCTTCTAATCGTTGCGGCGATGCTGTCCTACTTCTTGCGGCCCTCGGTGGGGGCAGTCCAATCGACTGGACCAACTAATTCAGGTCAGGCCTCGGCGGAGGAGAAACTCCAGGACGAGATCGTCAACTCCATCGGCATGAAGCTGAAGCTCATCAAGCCGGGTACTTTCCTGATGGGATCGCCCAAGGGAGAAGCAAGCCAGATCGACAACGAGCAGCCACAACACTCGGTGGAGATCACGCGGTCGTTTTACCTGGGCGTCTACCCGGTAACACAGGCGGAGTACGTCCAGGTGACTGGCCAAAAGAACCCTAGCGCGTGCTCGAATGAGGGGGTAGATAGGTGGAGAGTTGCAGGGCTTGACACGTCGAGATTTCCGGTGGAGCAAGTAAGTTGGGATGCGGCCGTGGCCTTCTGCGAGGCGCTGAATCGTCTGGAAGCGAAGAAACGGCCGGGGCGGAAGTACACCTTGCCGACGGAAGCGGAGTGGGAGTACGCCTGCCGCGCTGGGTCGAAGTCGGCTTACTTCTTTGGTAGTGATTCCAAGGAACTGGGTGATTATGCTTGGTACGAAGCCAACTCAAAACGCCGCACCCATGCGGTAGGCACGCGGATGGCCAACCCGTGGGGGCTGTGTGACATGAACGGCAATGTCTGGCAATGGTGCGCGGACTGGCACGACAAGGACTACTACGCCAATAGCCCTAATAAGGACCCTGTAAGTCTAAACAAGGGAGGCGCCCGCGTGTTGCGTGGCGGCTCCTGGAACGACTATGCGCAGTTCTGCCGCGCCGCCTATCGGTCCGGGAACCCGCCGGGCACCTGCCACCTTAATCTGGGGTTCCGCGTCTGTTTCCGCCTGGACTGATTCACAGCATGAGTCCTTTCTGTACAATCGGCTTATGACATTGCGTGTAGTCGTACGCGCAACGTCCCGGAGGGCGTCGCGCCGGAGTCGTCCGATGTCTATTAAGGTCCAATGTCCTCAATGCCAGGCCGTGGCCGCCGCCCCCGAGGGCCACGCCGGCCGTCACGTCCGCTGCAAACGCTGCAACACGAAATTCCCCCTTCCGCGCGGAGTACCGACGTTGCCAGTGGGAGCAGGCGTCGCCGGACGCTCGCCGGTTCTGGCGGAATCGCCTGTCATCATCGATCGTTACGAGGTGCGCGAACTTTTGGGTTCGGGTTCCTTCGGCTCGGTCTACCGAGCCTTCGACCCGCGGCTGGGGCGCGAGGTTGCCCTGAAGGTGCTGCGAACCGAGATGACCTCCTCACCGCAGGCCGTCGAGCGTTTCTTGCGCGAGGCCAAGGCGGCGGCCAAGCTCGACCACCCACACATCGTCGCGGTCTTCGACGCCGGCCGCGCCGGTGACGTTTACTTCATCGCCTCGGCCTTCATCAAAGGCGGTACGCTGGCGTCGGCCATCCCCGAGACCGGCATGGAGCCGCGCCGGGCCGCTGAACTGGCGGCGCAGTTGGCGTCGGCGCTGGGCTATGCACATCGTAATGGAGTGGTGCATCGGGACGTGAAGCCAGCGAACATCCTGCTGGACGAGCAAGGATCGCTGCGTCTGATGGATTTCGGATTGGCGGGCTGGACACAGGAGGAGTGTACGCGGTTGACGAAGGCTGGCGCGATCATGGGGACGCCGGCCTACATGGCGCCGGAGCAAGCGTCGGGCAACACGGCCCAGATCGGGCCGGCGTCGGACCTATACAGCGCCGGCGTGGTGTTGTACGAATTGCTAACTGGCAGCCGGCCGTTCGCGGAGGGCCACCCGGCGGCATTGATGTATCTGATCGTTCACAAAGAAGCGGCGCCGCCCTCAGAGCGACGACCTGGTTTGGATGCGAGATTGGAAGCGATTTGTCTAAAGGCGATGGCCAAGAAGCCGGAAGACCGCTTTGACAGCGGCGAGGCGATGGCGGCGGCGCTGCGGGCCTGGGCGCCGACGGCAGTACGCATGGCCGAGCCGTTGGCGACAAAGGCTCCGGCCGGGCCGCCGGCCTCGGTGTTTGAGTGGGACAAGGAAACGGCCGATTACCGATCCGGCCGGCCAGACAAGAAGCCGCCGGCCACTTTGCCGATAGGGGGCAACGCAGGCGGCTTGAGTACGGTGATGGCAAGCCGCTTCGGGCCGAACTGGATGCTGTGGGCCTGCTCATCTTTGGTCATTCTCTTGGCGGTGGTTAGCGCGGGGACCGTGGTATGCCTGTATCCGCCTCGGACAGGAGCGGATCGGGCAGTAAAGACTATCAAAAGCCAAGGTGGGACGCTGCCGGGCGAAAGGGAGGAACCAGAACAGGAAACAGAGGAACTTCGGAACGAGATCGTCAACTCCATCGGAATGAGGCTGAATCTCGTCAAGCCGGGCGCGTTCCTGATGGGATCGCCCACGGAAGAAGCAGGCCGGCCCGACGATGAGCAGCCGCAACATTCGGTGGAGATCACGCGGCCGTTCTACCTGGGCGTCTATCCGGTAACACAGGCGGAGTACGTTCAGGTGACCGGCCAGAACCCCAGCTGGTTCTCAAAGGAGGGTGGAGGAAAGAATAGGGTGGAAGGTCTGGATACGTCCAGATTCCCGGTGGAGCAAGTGAGCTGGAACGAGGCCGTAGCCTTCTGCGAGGCGTTGAACCGTCTGGACGCGAAGAAGCCGACGGGGTGGAAGTATGCGTTGCCAACAGAGGCGCAGTGGGAGTATGCATGCCGGGCTGGGGTGACGACGCCTTACTTCTTCGGGGATGCCGACGATTTGGGTAAATATGCCTGGTACGGCGTCAACGCGGAAGGCCGTACTCATAAGGTGGGGACGCGGACGCCCAACCCGTGGGGGCTGTTCGACATGAACGGCAACGTCTGGCAGTGGTGCGCCGACTGGCACTCCAAGGACTATTATGCCAGAAGCCCCCAAAAAGACCCTCAAAACTCGGAAAACGGTAGACTCGCCCGTGTGTCTCGCGGCGGCTCCTGGAGCGGCGGTGCTGAGTGGTGCCGCGCCGCCGCTCGATCCGCGCAGGCACCGGGCACCCGCCTCAATTGGGTGGGATTGCGCGTCTGTTTTCGCCAGGACTGAGTCGCTATTTTTTTGTCCCTCCTGCTATTGTGCCCTTTGCTTCGCGGCTCGTAACATCGGAGAGAAACCGCCATGACCCATGAATCCGACGCTCCGCGAACCACTCGCCGCGATTTCCTAACGCAAGCCGGCGGCGCGATGGCCATCGCCGTCTTGTCGGATGTCACGCCGGGCGCCGCCGTCGAGCCGGCCGCGGCGTTCGAGCCAATAGCGATCCCCGATTGGGTCCATAGCGTCACGCGCATGGCGTTCGTCACACCCGGCGACGTTCTTCGGGCGGGCAAGGCCGGCGCCCAAGTTGTGCATACCAACGTCATCTGGCCCTACTTCCCCCTGCGCCGCGACGGCGGCGGGCCTTCTAAGGACGACGACCACCGGATGCGCGACCTCGTCGCCGACTGCCGCCGCGCGAGCGTGCGGCTCTGCGTCGGCCTGCCGCCGTTTCCGCCCGCCGTGCTGGTCAAGAAGCACCCCGATTGGCGCGTCCACCCCGAAGATTCTGATACGGTCGAAAAAGTCGTCGCCGACGAGAACAACCTCGGCACGCGCGTTTGCTGCAACAATGGCCCGTGGGGCGAATACCTCATCGACGTATGCGCCGAACTGATCGCCGACTATGGGGTGGACGGTTTTTCCTTCGACGGCAACTATCACGCTCCGCTCTGTTTCTGTTCCGCATGTAAGGCCGCCTACAAGCGGGACCGCAAGCGCGATCTGCCGGCCAAGATCGACCTCGACGACGTGGCCTACCGCGAATATCTGGTATGGCGCGGCGAGCGGTTGGAAGACCATTACCGCCGAATGCAGCAGCGCATCAAAAAGGAAAACGCGGACGCGGTGCTGACCTCATGGACGGTGAACGCCGGACGGTACGGACATTTCCTGTACTCGCCGCGAGCCATGCCGACGCGGCTCAATCGGCTTTTCGACCTGCCGATGCAGGAATGGTGGATGGACGAGACCAACCTGGGCGGCAGCCTCGCCCCGTCGTTTGGCGCCGCCTACCTCAAGGCCGTGACTGGCGGCCGACCCTGCGCCTCCGAGCCGTACCTGATGTCGCGCGGCAATCCCTACGGCACGGATAGCTTTCCCGCCCATGAACGACTGACCCGTGTGCTGCTGTCGCTGACGCACGGCGGCGCGCTGGCGATGTCATTCGGCTGGTCCGGTCATGAGAACGGCGTGGCGGACGACTTTCGTGAAGTGGCGCGGCGTGAAAGTGGTATGAAACACGCGACGCCGTTGCCGTGGGCAGCCCTGCTGGTAAGCGAGCAAACGCGGCAGTTTTACGCTTACAAGGACATTGCGGATCGCTGGATACCGCATGTCGTCGGCGCCTTCCGCGCGGCGTCGGAGGAACATCTGCCGCTGACGCTCATCAACGACTGGGATCTCGACGCCGCCGAGCTAGCCCGGTACGCCGTGGTGATGTTGCCGAATGCGGCCGCGCTGTCCGGCGCCCAGGTGGAGGCTGTGCGGGAGTATGTGCGCAAGGGCGGCGGCTTAGTGGCGACGGGCGAAACGTCGCTATGCGACGAACTCGGCCGGCCGCGCGGCGACTTCGCCTTAGCGGACCTTTTCGGCGTCTCCTACCAGGGCCGGCCGAAGGCGCCGCTGAAGCGTCCGATGCTCGACGCCAATTTCGCTGTCGCGCTGGACGAGGGCTACTGGAAACAGCGCGCCGGCCTGGCGACGCTGACATGGACGGACCATCCTCTGCTACGCGACGACCGGCTGAACCGGCTGGTTCCCCACAAATCGGTGAATTTCCGGGGTCCGCTGGTCGCGGTGAGCGAGCCGAAGCAGGCGGATGAGGTCGCCGTGCGGATGCGGCCGGAAGGGATGAACGGGCCGCCGCTGCCGGCCGCGGTGCTGCGGCGGTTCGGCGAGGGGCGCGTCGCTTACTTCGCGGCCGCGGTGGACGCGGCCCTGTGGACTTACGCTTACCCCTATCAAAGGCGGCTGCTGGCGCGGGCGCTAGAGTGGGCGGCTCGTTCGCCGGCGCCGGTTTCGGTCGCAGCCCCCATGTGCGTACAGGCGACATATTGGATGCAGAAAGACGGCGACAATCGGCGAATGATCGTCCACCTGTTTAACGGCGTCAACACGGCTGCGAACCACGGCCTTCCGGCATCGGAAGTACCGTTGCGCGAGGAAGTCGTACCGATCCACGGAATCGAAGTGCGTATTCATAAGGACGCGCCGAAGCGATTCCGCTGCGAGCCAGGAGGCAAGGTAATTGAGGCGAGGCAGGACGGCGGCGATGTGGTGGTGGCAATGCCGCCGCTGGAGATTCATACGATGCTGATCGGGGATTACTGAGGTCGCCTTATTGCACAGGAGGGGCGCCGGCGACCGCGCGCCGCTGGCGAACCCATTCGCGGAACTGGCGGATTACCATGTTTTCATCGCCGGCCTGTCGGCCTTGCTGAACGAAGCCGAGCAGGTCAACCGGCGTCAGGATGGGAAACGATTGGCTCACCGTAACGCTGGTATAGGAACCGCCGGATAGGACGTAAAAGGCCAACTCGTCGCCGTCGAGTCGCCACACTTCCGGTACGCCGAGGGCCGCATAGATGCTGAAGCGGTCGAGCGAACTGTGAGTAACATCAATCTCAATGGCAAGGTCGGGCGGCGGATCAGTACGTAGGTCAAGCCGGCGGACGCCGGCCATGCGATGCGCGTTGGCGATCCAGAAACACTCGTCCGCCTCTATGCCGCGCTGCTTGAGTCGCCGGCGCAGGGTAGTGGAACCGCCGTGTTTCAGCGGCATCCCCAATTCCTCGGTTAGCACAAACACCATGACGCCGATGAGGCGGCCGTCGTCGTCATGCGCCATAGTCGGGCACATGATTTCCAATTCTCCGCGGTCAAAAGTGAGACGGACGCCGGGCTGTTCCGCGAACACGCGCAGCAGCCTGCTATAGGTGCGCCAATCCACGGCGGGCAGCACTAGGCTACGGCCCGAGGTCGGCGGACTCGTCAAAAAGGCTAGATTCATGGCATCGGCCTTAAATGCCGAGGTCCGGCGCCGGCAACCTTGCCGCCGCCGGACCTCGCAACCGCAATCGCACAGCCGGCTTCGTATTCCTACTTCGTCACCGTACTCGACTGCGGACCTCGCTGCGCTCCAGTGGACCGCAGCGCGACATCTTCGTATTCCTGCTTCGTCACCTTGCCCGGCTGCGGCACCGGATACCTGCCGTCCTTGTCGGCCTGGAGCGGCGCCGGTCCCCCGATCACGAACTTGTCCACGTTCGGGGCGAACTCGTGTTCGCAGTTGAGGATGTCGTCCCACTTGACGAGCCGGCCCGTGTGCGCGGCCATGCGGCCCATCGACCCCACCAGGCTGGCCTCCGCCCCACGCTTCACTTCGTTGTACGGCTTGTCGGCGCGAATCGCTTCGAGCAGATCGTTCCACTCCAGGCCGTACGGGTTCGGCTCGTCCTTTGGCCCGTGCCAGGTGACGCCTTGCTTCTTGGTGAGGTCAAAGCTCGTTTGAATGCGCGACCGGGCCGGCGTGTGGCTCGATTGCGAGATGACCGCCGCGCCTTTGGTGCCCGTGGCGAAGCTGGCGAACTCCTGCGGATCGCAGCCGTCCATCGTCCGGCCTTGCAGCAACAGCTTCGTGCCGTCGGCGAAGGTGTACTCGACGGCGTAATGGTCGAAGTTCTGATCGACCATCTCCACGCCGTTCATTTCGTGGTACTGCCGGCCGCCGGTCGCCTGGGCCATGACCGGCCAGGCGTTTTTCATCCAACAGCACTCGTCGATGTTGTGGATAAGGAAGTCGCTGTAGCAGCCGCCGCTGGCCCACAGATAGCCGTGGAAATAGCGGATCTGGAACTCCAACTCGTTCATGCCCTTCGGCACGCGCGGGGTGAAGCAGTTGGCTTCCGGCCCCTTCTCGCGGTAGGCTCGCAGCAGCGTGATGTCGCCGATGGCGCCGTCCTGAATTCGCTTAAACAGCTCGCCGCGGACGATGCAGTGCCGGCACATGAGGCCGACGCCGACCTTGAGGTTTTTCTTGACCGACTCTTCGCCGAGTTTGAACATCTTCTTCGTGGTCGGTCCGTCCGCCGTGATCGGCTTCTCCATGAAGACGTTTAGACCCTTCTCGATGGCGTAGGCGAACTGGGGGCAGCGGAAGGCGAGCGGCGTGGTCAGCACGACGATGTCGCCCGGCTTGAGGCAGTCCATCGCGTGTTTGTAAGCGTCGAAGCCGACGAACTTGCGATCGTCGGGCACGTCCATTTGCTTGGCGATGTTGCCGTCGCTTTGGAGCGTTTTGTGGCTGGAATCGAGCTTGTCCTTAAAGGCGTCGGCCATGGCGACGAGCTTGACGGGGCCGCCTTTGGCGTTCATGGCGTCGCCGATGGCGCCGGTGCCGCGGCCGCCGCAGCCGACCAGGGCCATTTTGATGGTGTCGTCTCCGGCGCCATGCACGAACGGGATCGCTACGCCGGCCAGGCTGGAGGCGGCGGCGATGACGCCGGCCGTCTTGATCACGTCGCGACGCGACAGACCTTTGTTCTCGGTCGTATTCACGGAATGTCCTCTCGGTGTGGGTGAGTCCCAAAAAAGGCAGGGTTCATTCATTCGTACACGGATTTTCGCTCGAAGTCAATCATCAAAATGAAAGTCGCGGAAAGTGGGTGTAGCTTTCGATTCCGGCAATGGCCCGGTGAGGGCGAGTGTGGTCCTTTTATCCGAGCATCCCTTGATAGCCCAGGCTTTCGGGCCTGGGAAAACGGCGAAAACGTGGGGCCAGGGCTTCAGCCCTTTGCTTAGCACTACAGCGCAGCTGACG
>DHJA01000108.1:0-1652 GCA_002404095.1 Planctomycetaceae bacterium UBA4732
GGAGTACACGCCGCGCTTGAGAAGAGTCGTTTTGTAGAGGTGTTCGGCGATGAACGACGTGAAGGCAGAGTACATCGGCGGGCCGCTGTTGGCAAGAGCCTTCGAGAGAAGATGTCAGAACACAATAGGAATGTCCGCATTTTGGCAACAGGGCGCCCGCGAAAAACCTTCCAGTTCCCCTCTCTCATTGTGGCCGCCGGCGCGCCGCGTTACACTGTCATAGGAAAGTAGGCATCCGTCCGTGGGGGGCCAGGACATGAAAAACGCATCTCATCGCGCGGCCTGTGCGGGGCCGGCGCGGATGTCTCGGCGCGAGGTGTTACAGGCCGGCGCGGCCGGCGTGTTGGGTTTGACGCTGCCCAATCTCCTTCGCGCCGGCGAACAGTCGGCCGGCCCAAAGCCTCGCGCGGACCATTGCATCCTGCTCTTTCTTGACGGCGGCCCCAGTCATCTCGACATGTGGGACATGAAACCGGCCGCCCCGGCCGAGATTCGCGGCGAATTCAAACCGATCGCCACCACCGTCCCCGGCCTCCAGCTCTGCGAATTGCTGCCGCGCCTCGCCCAGAACATACACCGCTGCACCCTGATCCGTTCGGCCCACCATAGCGTCAACAACGCGCATGGCGCCGCGGTCTATACCGCGCTGACCGGCTTCGACCGCGGCGAGGTCGGCGGCGCCGCCAAGCCCGACGACCTTCCCGCCGTCGGCTCCGTCGTCGGCATGTGTCGGCCGCCGCTCACGGCCGCTCCGCCATATGTGTCCATGCCCTACGTCACCAAGGAAGGGGCCGGCGGACCACCGCAACCGGGTTTCTTCGGCGGACTCCTCGGCCGCGTCCGCGACCCGCTGTTCGTCCTCCGCGATCCCAACGCGCCGACCTTCGCCATGCCCGAATTGGGCCTGCCCGCTGACGTGAACGGCCGCCGCCTCGACGCCCGTAAGCACCTCCTTGACGAGATCGCCGAAGGGGCGCACGGCAACGCGGCAGCCCGGGAACTGGAAGGATTCCAAGCGCGGGCGCTCGACCTACTTAACTCGCCGGTCGCGCAAAAGGCGTTTCAACTGGAGAACGAGCCGGATCGGGTGCGCGAAAGTTACGGACGGAACATTTACGGCCAAAGCGTTCTGCTGGCGCGACGGCTGATCGAAGCGGGGACGCGCGTCGCCTGCATCTCCTGGGCGCCGGACGCCAACGCCACCTGGGACACCCACGGCGGCAACTTCACCAAGCTCAAAGGCTCGCTGTTGCCGCAGTTCGACGCCGCTCTGTCGAGCCTATTAACGGATTTATCGGATCGGGGAATGCTGGAAAGGACGTTAGTCGTGGCGATGGGCGAGTTCGGCCGGTCGCCGAAGGTCAACGCCCAAGCCGGGCGCGACCACTGGAACTTCTGCTACGGCTTGCTTATGGCTGGCGGCGGTCTCAAAGGCGGCTACGTCCACGGTGCCAGCGACAAGATCGGCGCCCGACCCAGTCAGCAGCCCGTGACGCCGGCCGACGTTATCGCGACGATTTACGAAAGTCTGGGCATACCGCCGGATTTGGAGTTAGTGGATCGTCAATCGCGGCCGTTCGTGTTGGCGCCATGGGGCGCGCCGATCCGCGAGGTGGTTGCCTAGGAAGTCTCCCCTCTCCCCGGTACTCCGG
>DHJA01000108.1:1725-3171 GCA_002404095.1 Planctomycetaceae bacterium UBA4732
CCGGTACTCCGGGGAGAGGGGAGATTACTACTTACTGTCCTTCGCGCATTTCAATCCGCGACACGCGCATGTAATTGGCGCGCAGGTCGCCGTTGTAGATTGCCTGGCCGAACAACTCGACGCGGCGCTTCAGGTATAGCTCCAAGTTGACGCCCGGCTGGTTGGTCGCGTAGTAGAAAGGCACGCCCTTGTCGGACACCATCACATACGTCTTGCGTCCCTCGGCGCTGCGGCCGGAAACTTGCAGCCACCCTGGCCCGCTGGAGTATTCCGTTCCGGCGGTCGGCGGCCCGGCGGGCGCGGGCGAAGTCCTCAAAGCCGTTGGCGTCGCCGACCAGGAATTCGTCGTCGGCGCACCGGAGCCTTGCGGCGGCGCCAGTCGCACGTCAGGGTTCGGCTGAGGACTGCTGGCCAGGGGATAGACCTTGCTCTCGCTCGGCGCGGCCGCCATGCGGAGATCGCCGCCGGGGGGAACGCCCGGCATGATCGAGGTCGTGGGATTTTTCAGGTTTTCGCGCAGCCAGTTGGCCCGGTTGAGCGCCTGAAGCCGGCGGTCGGGGTTGGCGTCGCTATTGGCCCCTTGGTCATAAAGGGTGATGGCTTGCTGGGGGTTCCACTTTTCGGCCGCGATGGCTTGCTTATAAAGCACCTCGGCGTCGCCCGGCGCCGTCGGGTTGGCGTTGGGTGACGCGGCGAAGACTCCTGCCGCTCCGGCCGCCGGCTTTTGGATCGTCTCGGCGCGGATATAGCGGACCTCACAACGTGGAAAGTCACCCTTGGGAGGATCGATAGGCAACCACGTCCCTTCCTGATCGACCTGTTCATGGCCGCCAGTAATGGTGGTTACAATCGCACCGCGCTTTAGCGTTAGCCCAATCACGGTCGGAGGAGTCGGCGACAAGTTACTGCCGATGCGGACGGGAGCCTCCGGGGCGTTTACGGTCCAAGTATTCGCGGGCCAATCCGCACGGTGGTAAAGCAACTGCTTGTTAATCCAGCTGAACGACCCACTGGGAGGCAGGATCGCCAGCCAGCCTCCTTCCTCCTCCTTCAGCACGCGCACGCGGTCGCCGGGTTTCAAGTGATTGGTCGGGTAGAACATCGTCCCGTCGCCGCGGCCGCAACGGGCGTCCGTTTCTTTTTCGATTGTGACGGCGTCGTCTGCCCGCGCTGCTTCCGCCAGCCCGAGAAGGGCCGCGACGGCCAAACAACCCAACAGCGTGGCGATTCGCATGGCTCTCCTCCAGGATCGCGGCACGGGCGACGGCGCGCTCTCCTATGTCCTTCTCTCGGTTGGGCCGATGGGCCGCGTGAGTGCAAATCGCCGGCCCTTTATCCGATGCGGCCGATGGCGAGCGCTCGTCCGAAATGCAACGGTTATAGCGTCGTTCGCTCCGGCCACAAGAGCGGTTTAGCCGTCGCAGAGTGGGGCGCCCGCTCCGCGGG
>DHJA01000108.1:3186-7671 GCA_002404095.1 Planctomycetaceae bacterium UBA4732
GGCGCCCGCGGAGCGGGCGCCCCACTCTCCGAGCCTGGCGTCTGGCGGTGTAATCAGATAAGTTGACCATCCGTCCGAGTTCGCCCTATTTGTCACCCCTGCCGAGGACTTCATGCCGGATTTCACCTATGCCGACTTGGCAAAGATGATTGACCATTCCCTTTTGCAGCCGACCATGACCGACGACGACCTCGAGCGCGGTTGCCGGCTGGCGCGCGAATACGACGTCGCATCGGTGTGCATCAAGCCTTACGCCGTCCGCCGCGCGGTCGAGTTGCTGGCCGGTTCAACCGTGGTGGTGGGCACGACAATCGGCTTTCCGCACGGCGGCCACGTCAGCGAAATCAAGACGGCCGAGTCGCGCCGAGCGATGGCCGACGGCGCCAAGGAATTGGATATGGTGGTGAATATCGGCAAGGTGCTGACAGGCGATTGGAAATATGTGGCCGACGACGTGCGCGCCGTGGTCGAGGCGGCCCACCGAGACGGCGCGATCGTGAAGGTTATCTTCGAGAATTGTTTTTTGAACGATGCTCAGAAGGAACATCTGTGCAAGATTTGCGGCGAGGTCGGCGCGGACTTCGTGAAGACCTCGACCGGCTACGGCGACAGCGGCGCGACGGACGACGACTTGCGGCTGATGCGGCGCTGTTCGCCGCCGCGCGTGCAGGTGAAGGCGGCGGGCGGCGTACGGACGTTTGACCGGCTAGTCGCGGTGCGAGCGCTCGGCGTGACGCGCGTCGGCGCAACGGCGACAAAAGCCATCCTTGATGAGTGCAAAGCCAAGCTCAAAGGTTGAGCGCGTGAAAGGGAGCGGATCGTGAGACGATCTTTCGGGTCGGTAGGCGCTGTATCCTTGTTGCTCTGTGCTTTCACGGCATCGGCCGCGGACTGGCCAAGCTGGCGCGGGCCGACCGGCATGGGTATTAGCGACGAAAAAGACCTTCCTTTGAACTGGGGCGGCAAGGACGACGAGAACATCCTCTGGAAGCAGCCGTTGCCCGGCCGCGACCCGAAGAACAAGCAGGACAACAACCAATCCAGCCCGATCGTGCAGGGCGGCCGCGTCTTCGTCACCGTCAGCTATTGGCCGGCCGGCGTGGACCAAAAGGAGTACCCGGAGCATCACGTCGCCTGCTTCAAGGCGGACGACGGGGCGCCGCTGTGGGACGTTAAGGTCCAACCTGGGCCGTGGAAGCTGTCCGACCTGCGCGGCGGCTATACGGCGCCGACGCCGGCCGCCGACGCCGAACGGGTCTACGTCTTGTTCGGCTCCTCCGTCCTGGCCGCGCTCGATCACGACGGCAAGCTCGTTTGGCGCAAGGACATCACGCCGTACCGATTCGACGTGGCCGTCGGTTGCAGCCCTATTGTCTACCGGGACATGGTGCTATTGCAGTGCGATCAGGTCGAGAAGCATTCGCGGCTGCTGGCCTTCGATTGCAAAACCGGCGATCTTCAATGGGAGAAGATGCGGCCTGACGCGGGCTTCACGCACAGCACACCCGTGCTGGCCGAGATCGGGGGTCGGAGGCAACTGCTCGTCGCGGCGTCCAACCAACTTCAAGGCGTCGATCCTGCCGACGGCAAGGTGATCTGGTCCTGTGAGGCCGCGGGCGACACTGTTTCGCCGGTATACGCCGGCGGCGTGGTCTACATCGACAGCGGCCGCGGCGGGCGCGGCGTCGCCGTGGACCCGACTGGCAAGGGCGATGTGACCAAAACGCATCTCAAATGGAAGAAAGACGTTGTGCCGGAAGGCTTTTCGTCGCCGGTCGCGGTGGGCGAGGACCTCTACCGCCTTCACAGTCCCGAAACGTTGCGTTGTTGGAAGCTCGACAGCGGCGACGAGGCTTTCACGGCCCGGCTGCCTGGCGTCTCCACGGCGTGCAGCCCCGTCGCCACGGCCGACGGCCGCATCTATTTCGCCAGCGCCGGCAAAAGCTACGTCATCCAAGTAGGGCCGAAAATAAACATCTTGGCCAAGAACGACCTGGGCGACGGATGCGCAGCTTCGCCGGCTGTCGCCGACAGTCGCATCTACCTTAAAGGGCGACAATATCTTTATTGTATTGGCAAGAAATAACCGAACTCTCCAGGAATGAAAATGGGAAGCGACCTGGATAAAATGGGACGAGCAAAGAAGTAGGGAGGATGGACGATGACGCTTGAAGACCTTCAGCGGGCCGTGCGTGCGCGGCCGTTCATGCCGTTTCGGCTCCTGCTGACTAATGGCGAGTCATTAGAAGTGCGCCACCCGGAGTTGTGCGTGCCCGGCGCCCGTTCCGCCATGATCGGCCTGATTTTGTCGACACAAACACAGCCCATCTACGATGTGGCCACGATCGTGGACCTACTGCACATCGTACGCCTGGAGCCGATTCAACATGCCGCGCCCTCCAACGGTACGGCGTGATCCCGGTCGGAGTCTCTCATGCCTTTGCTCGATCATTTCCATACGCCGTTATACCCGCATCGCGCGGGGGAGTCGTTCCATTCGCGCTTGGCCAACTGTATCGCGGATGAACTGCATCGCGATCAAATAGGATTATCTCGCGCGGCGCGATGGAATCGCCGGTTCAGCGGCGCGGGAGGGAAGACCGAATGACGGCGCCGATACTGCCTGTCGCGAAAGCTCTCTACCTGTGCGACTACCACGTCGGCTACTCCGATGGGAAAGTCGATCTCTACGGACTCTTTAACGCCATTCGGCCGCCATCCGGTTTTCCCTACACGCGAGGGCGATTCTGCGTCTTCGCCCAGCTAAACAATGGACTTGGACGAGTACCATTCTTCATTGACGTCCGGTTCGCGGAAACGGACGAATTGGTCTGGACGACCGAGGTCAGGGAATTGACCTTCCCAAATCGTAGCACGGTTGTCCAGCTGGCCCTCACGATTGAAGGGCGCCGATTCGAGCGGCCCGGTCTGTATATACTCGAAATTTTCTGCGACAATACCTGGGTGTGCGACACCCCATTGCTGCTCCGTTGAGGGCGGCGAGGAGCGAACATGAGCAAGAACAAACCGGACGCTTCCGAACAGACCTTTCAGGAAGGCACGACGCCAGTCCAGGCTTTCTCCACTCCGGTCATCCCGGCAGACCCGGAGAATGGGCTCAGGTTGCGCCAGGGCCGTCCCCCTCGCGCCGTCCCCGCGAAACCGCTCGAGTCGGCGGGAGTAGCCGGCGCCGCGCAGGCCGGGACTTAACCGTAGGTCTATGCGGACCTAACAACCGCCCTAGTGAGGAGGAGGAAGGCTATGGCAACCGACGCGCTACAACGTTTCCGGGAAGAAACGCGGAGGCTGAGAAGCGCCGAGGCGAAGCCCCAAGGCGACCTGCTGGACCAGATACAGGCCGGCGCCTTAGCGTTCGCTTCCGCTTCCAAAAGTTACGTCATCTCGAAAGGGAAGAAGCGGCTGGAACAACTGCTTGAACAGATACGAACCGCAGCCGAGGAGTTCAGGGTTGCAACCGAACGTCACATCGCCGGTGTACTCGCGCTGGCGGATGAGGCGGCCCGCATTTGGGAGGCGAGGTGGGAGGCGGCTCTCAGGGATCACGACAAGGACCGGGCGACTGAGGCGGAGATGTTGCAGTGGGTGCTAGAAGACGCCGGACAGGCATTGCAGGAGGCGCTCCGCGACGCCCGAGAATACGCCCCTATGTTCGATCGGCCGCTGACGCGCATCGACGAATTGGAGGTCAAGGCCGCCGAGTTTCCCCTTTGGGCACGGGAACGCTTGGCGCGCTGGGAGATTCTTGGCCTCCCCGCGCTGACCTTGGACCCTGAGCGGATAGCTAGGGCGCAGACCGCTTACGCGCGGGGCGACCATGAAGAGCTGGCCGATGTGTTGTCCCGCGTCCAAGCGGGCGGCTCCTGGGTGCGGGAGTAGCCCGTGCGCCGCCTTTGCATCAACAAAGAGATGAGCCGGAGATTGGGTGAGTGCCGCCCGCAACTGTCGCGCGACGCGATGGTACGCTTCCGCGTCGGGCTGCGCGACGACCTTGAGGGGCGTTACCACCTTTACCGCTCATGGCGGCACCCGGCGGATCAGCGGTTTTTCCTGTACACTCTGCCCGTCGCCGACGGAGCCTTGACGCACCGCTTCTCTTTTGTAAGCGACGACTCCACTTCATCTGACGACCTGTTCATTATTGATTTCAAGCATTAGTGCGACTTGGCCTGATGGCTCTGAGCGGACAGGACCGTGCGCAGCGCACCCAGGCGACGCCTGCCTAATTTATGGTTATGGGGGGCTAAAGGCTCACTGCGCATCCCAAACCAACCCCGCCGCGTCGAACACCGGCCCGTCCACGCAGACGCGGCGATAATCCCAGCCGTCAGCCGTCTTCACGCGCGTCACGCAACTGAAGCAGACGCCGACGCCGCACGCCATTGGCGTCTCCAAGGATACATGACACGGCGTTCCTCGCCGCGCCGCCAGCTTCGCCAGTGCGTGCAGCATCGGCTCCGGGCCGCA
>DHJA01000008.1 GCA_002404095.1 Planctomycetaceae bacterium UBA4732
TAAGCGTGTTGCCGGGCGCGTCGGCGCCGGACAAAGTGAGGGAAGGCGTGTCGCCGGCCGCGTTGGTCTGGTCCGACGGCGCCACTAACGTCGGCGCGTGCGTGACGCTGACGTTCCAGTTGAAACTCTCGCTGGCCGTCACTCCTTGGTCGGTTGCCGTGATCGTCACGGCGTTGGACGCCGACGCGCTGCCGTCAATCGTTCCGGAAATGAGGCCGCTGAGACTGTCGATGCTGAGGCCCGACGGTAGGCCGCTGGCGTCGTAAATAATCTGGTCGCCTTGGGGCTGACTCGCGTTGACTTGCAGCGAGACGACGTCGCCGTTGATGCTCGTCTGGTCAGTGAAGGTAGTATTCAGCACCGGCGTTTGCACCGTATCCGTGACGGTCCAGTTGAACTTCTCGGAAGCGCTGGCGCCGCCGGAGTCGGCGACGACGACCGTGACCGGATAGACGCCGCCGAACGCCGCCGCGTCGCCGCAGCTCACGGTGCCGGAAATGAGACCGGTCGAGTGGTTGATGGTCAGGCCGGCCGGTAGACTGGTGGCGTCATAGCTCAGCGTGTAGCCGTTGGGATCGGTCGCATTGGCGAGTGACACGGCGTTACCCCCGGCGTTCGCAGGCAAAGGTCGAGCCATCGGTGACTGTTCCTACTTCGAGGCATCTTGTTTGAGTTGATCCTTGATGAAATAGCGATCCACGGGAACCTTCACTTTTTCCCATCGCTTGAGCATCTTGGCTCGCCGATCCGATTTCGGCCAATCGTCGTCTATCCGAGTCAAAACGCGGTCGAGTTCTGTTTGTGCGTAGATGGGCAGCTTCGGATCGTCCGCGAAGTCCTCCAACACCGATTTAACGTCTTTCCGCACCCGCTTCGCCAAGTCATGTTGGAGTAACCATTCGACCTCCCTTCGAACTTCCCCTTCATCAAATAACTGGCTTTTGGCCTCCGGTTCAAGAAAGCGTGACAAACTGTTTAGCGCCCAGGCGGAAAGGGGCGGATTGTCCGATCCTGCGTATTTTTTCAGCAAAATGATTCGCTTGTCGTCGCCCTCCGTGCCGTAAACCTTTTTGATCGCATCGGCCCATTCGAGCATTACCTTCGCTCCGAAGTCATAGGGGTCGATCTTCAAATCTCCGTAGTGATGTATCTCAGAAGTGACCGGAGCGCCGCTCAATATTGCCGAGAAGGGAACATAAATGAAAGGAAGCCCATCATCTATATCGACGTATGGGATCAGCTTCCTTTCATCTTTACTTTCGTCGGACGAAGCGTCGCGGCGCCATATCCACCAGATGCCTACTTCGCCTTTGACCAGCGGCTCAGAAGAAGGGTGGCCATGCATGGTACCAACCCAAGGAGGCTGGACTTCTGAGATTGTAAATGTTCGGCCCTTCAGCGCATTATCTCCGACATAGACGCGCTCGATGACGAGATCCGCCTCCCAGGCTTTCTCGTCCGCATGGACCACACGAGCCTCGACAAGGTAGGCGCTTGCTAGGACCATTGGTGTGTCTATTGGTGCCGTCTTAGCGCGGGAGGCCGCGGCCGTCGCAAGAATCAGTGTTGCCATAAACATTGACATGCCCTCTGGATTAGGAATTCTTGGTTTTCGTTCTTGGCCTACGAATCAACCGGTCAACTACTGTTTTGCGCTCACGGCGAAAACGCTGGAGGAAACCAGGCGGCCTTCGGCACGCCTGGTTCCTCACTTCTCTCATGGTTTGGAGAAAGTCCTGGCCGTGAACCAATCTGCAGGGCTTGGGTTGGAAATATTCTCCAACCTCGGTGCGGCAACCGCAGTCCATGCCCCGGCATCAACCACGGCAGGGTTTTTGTCGGCTGTGAAAATTAGCGTCGAATTCTTGGCCGGCACTTGCAGGTTCAACTTGAAGGCGCCGGAGCCGTCAAAAGACCAATCGCCGCTGGCTTCCGCAAAATAAAGGCTTGATGCGTTGTTCGATGCATCGGTCGTCCGCGCCGCGACGTCAAGGCTAAAGGTATTTATAAATGTGATCTTCGTGATCAAGTCTTTGCCCGGCCACGCGTTGGAACTCCATACGCCAACGGGAAGTTGATCGGACGTCAGGGGGAAGTCAGACCTAGGAGTGTCGCGGGAACTGATGGATACGGGCACGCCGTTATTTGCTCCTTTGATTATTTCGCCTGGATTATCCGTGTACCATGGCGGCGTTGCCCCCTTCGCGTGGTCAAGTCTAGCCACGTAATCAGCGAACGGCTTGCCCTTGTATTTTGCCACTAGGATTGCACCGCTCTTATAGGTTATTTCGACGGATGTTGTGATGTGCTGAATGAAGCCGACCTGGATTTTGTTCAAACCTTGGTTGCCATTTGGCCCGTTCAGAGTAACGTCCGCTTTCCAAGCCAGTCCGAGTGCCTTGCCGGGGATCCCTGAGTCGATTAATACGCCGGCTCTTTTAGTGCCAGTGCCAAACGTATCGCCATATCCTGTATCAGAAAATGGAACATTGTTGGGAGTGAACGCCGCATCGTTCGCCGGGTTGGCGACTACGATTTGCACCACGGTCACCGGGAAAACGATCTTGGCGTTGGGAACTCCTCGTAGCCAGTTCGTCAGTGTTAATGGGATTATCGCAGCCTTGTTGGCGAAGGTTGCCTGGACCTCTAACCCGGTGACGGTGAAGTTCGGCCCCAACAACTTGGTTACCTTGACGTTATTGCTCCCGAAGGAAAAAAACGGGTTGAAGTTCAGGATGCTTACTGGCGGAAAGTTGAAGATGTAGGTGTACTTGGAGTTTCCCGGAACCACGGCCGGACCCGTCACGGAGGTCTGCCCGTAGGCATAAACCCCCGACACCGCGGCGGCAACAAGCGCGCCCTGCGGATTGTTTATCAGCGTCTGGACGGCGTACAACCCCGCCGACGTATACGCCTGGTTCTGCGGCTTGTCCACTAGGCCGCCGCCGGCGGCGCCGGGGACCGCGCCTACGGCCAGCGTTGTTCCGCTCGCCGTGTTGAGCGCCACGGCAACATTGCCGTCGTAGCCCGTCGCCGGCGCGGTCACTGCTTGCATGTTGTCGTAAGCGACGGTTGTGGTTCCCGCCGCATCGACGACTGTCACTTTTACGGTGTAGAGGCCGATCTGCGCGTACATGTGCGTTCCGGCTACGCTGAAGCCCCCTTGCCCGCCCGATACGATTCCTTGCGTGGTTGCGCCGTCGCCCCAGTTAATCGTCGCCGTATACGTAGAGCCGTCGCCCGTCAGGCTGTTCTCCGTGAACGTGGCCGCCGTGACGTTCTCCGCCACGTTGGCGTAAATGTCGCCGACTGTTACCGTGCTGGTCGTGGTCGCGGTCGTGCCGTCGTCATCCGTTATGGTGACGTTTACGGTATACGTCCCGCTGGCCGTATAGGCGTGAGCGCCGGTGACGCGGAATTGGCCGTCTTCGCCGTCGATCACGCCGCTCGCTGTTGCCGTGCCGTCGCCCCAATTGATCGTAGCGGTGTAGCTACTCGCGGCGTCGTAGGTGTTGGGATCGCTGAATACCGCGACGGTCAGCGTGGGCGACAAGCCGTTTACCTCTCCTTCTTGGAAGCCGCCCGTTGCCGTCAACGCAACCTCTGCGATGCTCGCCGTTTCCACGACGGTCGTTGATCCGCCGGCGGGGTCGGTGATCGTTACTTGGACAGGGAGACTTCCCGGATGTAAATAGGCGTGATCTCCGCTGACCGTGTACGAGCCGTTCGAGCCGTCCACCCAACCATCGCTGGTTGTGCCGTCGCCCCAATTGATC
>DHJA01000264.1:0-2767 GCA_002404095.1 Planctomycetaceae bacterium UBA4732
GCACCCACTGAGAGGTCACGCCTTGGCACGGCGCACAAAGGGGACGCATCTATTTTCTATCGTTTCTCATTCCTTCGTTTTGTCCCATTGTGCCCCTCTACCATTGAGGGACCGCCGGCGGCGCGCAACGGCGGGCCGGGATTTGCTCGCCGCGGCGGGTGGAAATGGGTAGGATTATTAGGTGCGGCGATACAGAGTCAGTGGATCGGCGGAAGACTCGCAGCGAAGGGAGCGCGTATGGCAGCATTCGAGTATCAGGGGCGCCGAATTACCACTTGCACAAGCCAGTTTTGGACGGGCAATTGACCATACTCAACAAGGAGTAAGCGATGCCGCGCAGCATGAAGTTTTCAGTCAAGAAACTGACTGAACTCATCAAGAAGAACCGGGGCGACCACCGGAAGCTTTTCGAGCAGGCGCAGCAGGGCTACCGAAAGGCCCTAATCAGAGAACTGGACCTGATGCTGAAGGAGGCGCGGGAGCGCAAGCGCTACCGCCGTGCGGTCGAGCTGGTGGAGCCGATGGATATGACCCGGGAGTATGATCAAATCCTTGCCATGCTGGAGCTCACCACGGACGCGGACATCGAGCTGAGCCAGGACGAATTCGCCCGATATGTCCTGGACGATTGGGATTGGAAGGAGAGAGTGACCATGACCAACCGCAGTTACGTCGGGTGAGATCGCGAGTAAAGCGAGGTCGTCCCTGGCGGGAAGATAAGGTGTCAGCACCCGATTCGCTAAGTGGCTGAGGAGTACGCCGCCAGGTCGGCCGACGTGCGGCCCTGGAAGAACGCGCACGGCAGGCCGGGATTTGCTTGCAGGGCGGGTGGAAATGGGTAGAATCATCGGACGCGACGCTTCAGAATCACTGGTTCGGCGAGCGGAGGCTGACAATGACATCAGACGAATTCGTTGACACAGATGCCAAGGCTTACACCGTGGGGTACTGCCCAAGCGAGGAATCACAGCTGGAAGAATACTTCCGTCTCGTCTCAGAAGCGCCCGTCCTGACGCGAGAGCAAGAGTTGCAACTGGCTTACCGTGTTGAGGAGGGTGACTCGGAAGCGCGTGATCTGCTGATACATGCAAATCAGCCACTCGTGGTTGGCATGGCGCGCCGACAGGCGGACGGCAAACTCGTCCTTCTACGGCTGCTTCAAGAGGGGACCCTTGGCCTGTTGCGCGCTGTCGAGGCGTACGATCCCTCAACCGGTGCGCGGTTCACGGAGGTTGCAAACCACTGGATCGAGGATGCCATTCACCGTGCGCTCTCCTCAGAGAACCACGATCATCCACGAGAGTAAGATGAGAGTCGGGATAATTGGGATAATTGGGATAATTGGGATTGGGATAATCGGGGGATAGTCGGTGTCGGGTCATCTTTATTAAACATGAACCGACACCGATTATCCAAAGGTCCGGGGGAGATACTCGCTGAAGTTCTTCACTGGCTGACAAGACCCCGGTAAGGGAATAAGTAATGGCTATCTTCGAGATCGCGTCCGACAACATCCGCATGATCGAGGAAACCACTTTCGCTGCAGCGGGCATCCCCGAAAGAGCCCACCTGCAACGCCTGCTGCGAAAGCAGATCGAGATTATCTCTCCCGACACGCTCATTGTCGCGGAGGAGTTCTGTGAGTGGGAAGACGCGAAACGCCGCATTGACCTACTGGGGGTGGACACGAACGCCAAACTCGTCGTTATCGAACTGAAACGCACCGAGGATGGCGGGCATATGGAGTTACAGGCCATCCGCTATGCGGCGATGGTGTCCACCATGACCTTCGACAAGGTGGTCGATGTCTATGCCGACTTCCTGCGACGGATCGGCAGCGGTGCTGACGCACGCAAGACCCTCTTAGAGTTTCTCGACTGGGACGAGCCGGACGACGATGAGTTCGCCCGAGACGTGCGAATCGTGCTGGCGTCCGCCGAGTTCTCTACAGAACTAACGACCGCGGTCCTATGGCTGAACGAGCAAAAACTTGACATCCAGTGTGTGCGGATCAAGCCGTACACGGACAATGGACGGGTTCTGATCGACGTGCAGCAGGTAATTCCATTGCCGGAGGCAGCGGATTATCAGGTGCAGATCAGGGACAAGAAGCAGAAGGGCAAGCACCAGGCCGAAGGGTATGGCCTACGGCAAAAGTTCTGGCAAGGGCTGCTGACCCGTGCTGTCGGAAAGACATCGCTTCATGCGAACAAATCTCCGGGCGAGAGGGGCGGCATCCATGCAAAATCGGTCCTTCGGGGAGTGAGCTTCGCCTACGACGTCCACCGAGACGAGGGCGGGGTGGGGCTGTACATCGACACGGGAACACAGGAGGAGAACAAACGCATCTACGACAGCTTGCAGAGCCACCAGGCCGAGATCGATGGGGCTTTCGGCGGCAAATTAACGTGGCTGCGGTTGAATCATCGAAAAGCCTCCCGCCTCGTCTACATGGCGCCCGGAGGCTTGCGTAGCGATGATCCCCAGTGGCCGAGCATCCAAGATGCCATGATCGACGCGATGGTCCGACTGGAGAAAGCCATAAGTCCCCATTTGGCGAAGCTGAAGACGGAAGCCTAGGTAACCACCCCGGGTTACGTTTTCTCGGAGCGCGCACGCAACCCCTCTCGCCCTATATTTTTCCCCCGCGCTCATAGTCCCTCATTGGCACCCATACTCCCCTTATCCTATCCCCCTTCGGCATGATACACTGGGTGGCCCTGTCTCCAGCGCACACGGAGGACCGCCCATGCTCTTCGACGACCCC
>DHJA01000264.1:3003-30197 GCA_002404095.1 Planctomycetaceae bacterium UBA4732
GACAGACCCCCGTCGCGCGCCGTGTCGGCCTTACGGCCTTGGGTAGCGTCTCCGTTTGGCGAGTCGGGGGCGTAGAGCCACCCTGATTAAGTCGAAATATCAGGGGGCTGACGCCCCCCGCTCGCCAAACGGAGACGCTACCAAAACCCTACGCCGCTTCCCGATTCCGCGTCGATTTGCTATCGTGTTCCCATCGACCCCGGCGCCGACCCACGAGACTGCTTTCATGGCGATTGACCAATACTCCTCGTGCCCTTGCGGCAGCGGCAAGAAATTCAAATGGTGCTGTCAGCCCATCTACGCCGGCATCAACCGCGCCTTTGAGCAGGACGCCCAAGGACAGCACGAAGCGGCGATGCGCGTCATGGAGCAAGTGACGGCCGAACACGGCGGCAACCCCGAAGCGTGGGGCCAGAAGGCCAAGTTGCTGTACGCTCACGGCAAGTTGGAGGAGGCCGAGGAAGCGCTGGAGAAGGCGTTCGCCATCAATCGCAATTACCCTTACGGTCTTCTGTTGAAAGCGGTTTTCCGCTTTCAGGAAGGCGAAGTCGGCGGCGCCCTGTTGCTGGCTCGCCGCGCCGCTGAGGCCTACGACCCTGAGGCTCGCGACTATCTGGCCGAGGCGTATTCCGTCATTTACGAATGCGAAATGAAGATGAATCGGCCCGTGGCGGCGCGGGCGGCGCTGCGCCTGGTCGTTCACTGTCAGCCGGCCGCGGAGGAGCCTCGCACACTTTTCGAGCAAGTCTTCGGCGAGAAGTCCCGGCTGCCGGCGGCCGCGCGGCGCGAATATGCCCTGGCGCCAGTTCCGGCGAGCGCGGGAGTACGGCGGGCGGCGTGGGATCGCGCCTTGCAAAGCGGCCAGTCGCCGCGCTTGAGTGAGCTTGGCCGCGCCTTCGACGACCTAACAAAGGAAGACGCCAATGACGCTCCGGCATGGTTCAATTTAGCCTTGGCCCGCGCCTGGATGGGCGACAACGCCGCCGCCCTGGAGAGTCTGAATCGCTATTTGGAACTGGAAGCGGATGAAGAGAAAGCGACGACGGCCGCCGCCCTGACCGAAGTGCTGCGTTGCGCCCAGGGCATGGAAGAATCCTGTGACTATCACGAATACTCGTTCGCGTTTCAATTCCGCGACCCGCAGGCAGTGGTCGCGCTGATCGAGGAATGGCAGCAAGCCGGCCGGTTAATGTCGCCGCAGCAACAGGAGGAAGGCGTCCTCTTCGCGATGATCCTGGAGTTGACGCAGGTGTCGCTCATCACAGTGGGCCGGCCGGCCGCCGACGTCGGCCGACTCGCCGCTTACCTGATGATCGCCGGCGCAGTGTTCCGCATGTGGGGGCCGAACAAGGAAGCGCTCGGCCGGGTGCGTGAGGAGGTGCGCCAACGCCTCGGCTTGGCGCTCGGCGAAGCGCCGGAGCAGCCGGGGCCTATCCAGCTCCACGACATTATTACCGAAGCGATGGTTTTTCCGACGAACCTGCGCGACGCCAACGCCTCCGCCAAGGTTGTCGAACACGCCCAGCGCTATTACGAAGAGACGTGGATTAACCAGCCGCGCCGCTCGCTGACCGGCAACACGCCGATCGACGCCGCTGGCCACGCCGTTCTCCGGAAGAAGCTGCGCGGCGTGGTGCGCTTCATTCAAGAATCCGCCGTCGGCACTTTGTTGGCCGGCTATGACTTCGACCGCCTGCGCCACAAGCTCGGTCTAATCGAGGGCGCCCCATCGACTCCCACCGTTGGCGCGCCTGCGGCGACGTCCGGGACCACCGCCGACGTGAGCGGCATGAACGCCGTCGAATTGGCCGGGCTGAAGGTCGAGTCGATGACCGATGAGCAATTGGAGCAAGCGCTGACCGCCGCCCAAAAGCTCGACGCCGAAGACTTAGCCGTGTCCTTCGCGCGCGGCTTAACGGCGCGTCCGCCGCGACACGACAAGACGGATCGCTTCCCGTACTTCGCGTTCCTGACGCAGCACGCCTTGAAGAACGGCCAGCCGGACGCGGCGCTCGATTACGTCAATGAAGGCGAGCGCGTGGACTGCGAGCAAAACGAGGGCCGTCGCCGCAACGACTACGAACTGCGTCGCGGTCAGGTCCATGTCAAGCGCGGCGAGGCCGATGCGGCGGCCGACGTTTTCCAGAGATTGATCGAACGGGTTCCCGACGAACTCAAGTACCGCGGCAGCGCGGCCGAAGCGATGCTCACGCTCAAGCAGGCGGAACGGGCGTTGCGTTTCGCTGAGGATGGGCTGGCGGTCGCGCGTCAGCGCGGCGACCGGGATTCGGAGCAGTATCTGCAAGAGCTGGCGGAGGCGGCGAAAAGACATTTGGGGTGAAAACCCGTTCTCGCACCCCGGGTGAATGTACTCATGAACTCGGGGTGCGAAGGCGCTTAGCGCTCAGGCTCAGAAAAAAGCATGTCCCTCAGCCCGCCTTCGGAGACTATAAGGTAAAGGAACGCGCGGCGTCTGCTCCCGAAGGCGAGGCACATGGCGGACCGACACCTCCAAGCTGTTCTACACTACCTTCATAAGCGGGTCGAAGGGCGGACTGTGAACGCTCTGGCCGACGGCGTTCTGCTGGACCGCTTTGTCGTCAACCGAGACCAAGCCGCGTTCGCCGCATTGGTTGACCGGCACGGGCCGATGGTCCTTGGCGTCTGTCGCCGCGTCCTTGGCCGCGCTCACGACGCCGAGGACGCCTTCCAGGCCGCATTCCTGGTGCTTGCCCGCAAGGCGCCTTCCATCCGCAAGAGGGACGCCTTGGCCAGTTGGCTGCACGGCGTCGCGTACCATGTCGCCGCCAATCTCCGGCGGGCCGAGTCAAGGCGCGGCGCCCTCCAAATACCGCGGCCGGATGTCACCCAAGAGGACGTTGTCGCGGAAGTTTCCTGGCGCGAGGTGTGGGCGGCGATTGATGAAGAACTCGCCCTTCTGCCCCAGCGTTACCGCGCGCCGCTTGTCCTTTGCTACCTGGAGGGCAGGACAAGGGACGAAGCGGCGTTGTCGCTTGGCTGGAGTGAGGGGACGTTCCGGGGCAGACTGGAGCGCGGACGCGACGCGCTCCGGGCGCGGCTGATTCGTCGCGGCATCGGGCTTTCCGCCGTGCTGCTCGCCAGCGCTTTGGGACACGAGGCGGCGACGGCGGCGCCCTTTGCGCTCGTCGTTGCCACGGTCGCGGCCGCGACCCAGTTCACGGCGAAGGGCGCGGTCGCGGGGTTGATTTCTGCCAAGGTCGCTTCTCTGACGGAAGGGGTGCTTAAAGCCATGCTCGTGAGCAAACTGAAAATGGCGGCGGTGGTCTTACTGGCCCTTTGCATGGCGGCCGTCGGCGGCGTGATGCTGGCCAAGGGGCCGGACGATAAGCAGAGCGACAAGACTATTAAACCCCCCGTTCACGCGGCATCCGAAAACCCTGCGCCGCCCGCGGCGGCGCCGGCGGCGTTGGGGACAATGCGCGTCGTGGTCCTCGATCCACAGGGCAAGCCGCTGCCGGCCGCGAACATCTATGCCAACATCTCATCCAGCATCTCAACCGGCGAATACAAGATCGTCAACCAAGATTTGAAAACCGACGCCGCCGGCGCTATCCAGGTGGAGTTGCCGAAAAACACTACCTGCGTTCGTATGTGGGCCGGAGCAAAGCCGTTCGTCACGATGTTCGCCAATTGGGAGGAGACCGAATTAGCAAGCGGAAAGGGGCTTCCAGCGGACTATACTTTTCGGCTGGAACGCGGCCTTACTGCAGGCGGCCGGATCGTTGATGAGGACGGCAAGCCTGTCGTCGGCGCCAAGGTCCAAGTCAATCTGGCGGGGGAACCGAAGCCCCTCAACGGCGACGGCCGCACAAGGTACGACAATTCAATGGCGTATGGAAGCGACGCGGCCATAACGGACGCCGAAGGACACTGGCGCATCGACAACGTTCCAAACTCTCCGCGAGCGGAATTGATGCTGTTGGTTTCCCACCCGGATTATGCGTCAGATAAGTCCTGGCAAGAAGCCAGCGGTGTTAATACCGCGCTGCTGTTAAAGGAGAAGGCGACGTTGACGCTGAAACGCGGCGTCATTCTACGCGGCCAGGTGACGGACCCGGCCGGCAAGCCGATTAAAGATGCGATAATTGTGTTGGGGAACGAGCCGTATAATTCCGCCGCGCCGACGGAGTTCTCCACCGACGCCGACGGCCGCTATCGACTGCCCGCGTTGGCGCCGGGTGAAACGACTCTGACGGTCGTTACCCACGGTTGGGCGCCTCAACTCCGCAAGGTCAACGTTCAGACCAGCTTACTGCCGCAAGACTTTCGCATGGCACTGGGTAAGACCATCCGGCTGCGTTTTGTCGATGCCGCCGGCAAGCCAGCGCCCAAAGCCTATGTCACCCTCAATGGCTGGAAGGGCGGACACTCACTTCAATCGATATTCAACCCCAACCATCCCAAGGTTCCCAACCCCAAGATACCTGGCAAGGCCGATGCGGACGGCGTTTATGAATGGACTTGGGCGCCGGACGACCCGGTGAAACTGATCATTACGTCGGAGGGCTTCGCAAGAGCCGAGTTGGAGATCGCTGGCGGCGCCCTGGAGCGCACGGTTACGCTGAAAATCGATCACGTAGCAGGCCGTGTGACGGATGCGGCGACGGGTGAGCTTATCCCGGCGTTTACCGTGATTCCAGTTGTTGTGTTCAGCAAGGACTTTCTGAGTGCGGAGCGCGGCCGCGCCAAAGCGGGCCAGGACGGTCGGCTGAGTTTTGCGGGGCACCGCACCGACTATCCACTGCGGATCCGAATCGAGGCGATGGGATACCGCACACAGGACGGGCAAGCGTTCCAGCTCGGCGACGAGACGGCCCGCAAACAGGACTTCCGTCTCCAACCGAGCGCGCCGGTCGGCGGCGTGGTCACTGACGCCGCCGGCAAGGCGGTGGCGAACGCGGAAGTCTTGCTGGCGACTCCGACGGAACAGGGCGAGCTTATGCAGGATGGAGATAACCACAAATTGACCACGGACGCGGCGGGGCGGTTCGCGTTTCCCGATCCCGGCGAAGCCTGCGCCGTCGTCGTGCGGTCGGACGTGGGAATCGCACAGGCCGAGTTCCCGGCCAACCAACACGACCTCGGGACGCTGCGATTGCAACCGTGGGCGTCGATTCGCGGCCAATTCCGCGACGGCGGCCAGCCGGTTCGCGGCGCCACGATCATGGTGGACCCGATTCGCTTGGACGCCCCCAACCAGCCGAAGATGCGTACCCGATTGTACACCGTCACGGACGCGGAAGGCCGTTTTGAATTCCCCCAGACGCCGCCGGGCGCGGTCTGCCTTTGGGTCTCGTTGGGGCCGTGGAAAGATGAGGGTTTTCGCTCTGGGCCGAGGGTGCCGCTGGAACTGAAACCGGGACGGCGCGTCGAGTTGGACCTCGGCAACGGCGGTGCCGTGGTGACGGGGAAAGTAGTTCTGACCGGCAAAATACCGCCCGGCCTCGACTGCACCTATTCGATTAACTACTTGGTTCCTAGAGAGCGGGGCGTTACACCGCCGCCCGAGATCGCCGCTCTGGGATTCGACGCTCGCAACGGCTGGCGCGGCGCATGGATAAAGACTACCGAGGGTCTCGCCTATTTAAGTACTCTACCGCACTGGTTCGTGAAGCTGGCCCCTGACGGCACGTTTCGCATCAGCGGCGTTCCGGCCGGAGAGTACGATTTGGCGGTTGAAATCTACGCCAAGCCGAGCGGCTGCCTCGTCGATCCGCTCGCGCGAAAGGTAGTGCGCGTGACGGTGACGGCGGCGGACACGGCGAAGGGCGAACTGGCGTTGCCGGAGATTGCCGCGCCCGTCAAGCCTGTCCCCGCGATAGGCGACGCGCCGGCCTTGGCGTTTCGTCGGGCCGATGGAACCGCCGGCGCGTTGGCCGACTCTAATGGTCATTACACGGTAGTGCATTTCTGGGCGAGTTGGTGCGGGCCATGCAAGAAGCAGCTTCCTGCGCTGCGACGACTTCAGGAACGCTTCGCCGCCAAGGGAGTGGCCTTCCTCAGCCTTTCGCTTGACGATGACTTCAAGACATGGCAAGCCGCGCTGAAGAACCATGATTTGCCGTGGCCGCAGGGCCGGCTTGACGCTGTTGAGGATGCCGGCGTATCCAGCGTGCCGGAGTATTGGCTGCTCGACGCCGACGGCAAAATTGTGAGCAAGGTTTATGATGCCGATGAACTGACCGCGACCATTGCCGAGCGTCTCAAGTAAGAAGCGGTGCCAGTTTGCCAGCCGGAGCAGAAGATCGCGTCAAGCCAACGGATTTCTCTAGACGATCAACACGGTTTCCACCGCGTCATACCAGGCCACGATTTGCTCCACGACGCCGCTCAGCAGGTCGTCAGTCAGCGGGATACAGTTCACCGCCTGGTGGTGCAGTAGCTTCGGAGAGCCGGCGCTTACAACCGGCTCCGCCAGCCACGAAAAGAACTCCTGTTCTTCCCGCATGGCGAAAAAGAAAAGGCATACGGGGTAAGTGAATTTCCGCATCCCCTGGAACTGCCCCATCGTCGGCCTAAGCACTTTGTTCGCATGTTCCGCAGTCACCGGCGACATGACGCCGCGAAGAAGAACGCCGAACGTTAATCGCATCGGCTTGTCTTCTCGCTCGATGTACACGTGGAAGTCCACGCCGGTGTCCTTCTTGGTATCAATGACGGTCAGGTCGCCCCGTCGAGTCAGAATGACCGTTGCCAGTGCCCGCACACGATCCGCCAGAAAATGCTTTTGTGAATCGCTCGTCACGATGGCCTCTCAGTTCAAGAATAGGGACGTCGGGCGTTTCATCTCGCGGTTTCGCCAGAATTCCCTCACCTCGTTCCACAGTCGTTTGAGAGTTTCGCACGTTAGTTCGTGGCCGGTGGTGATGGACCGGACGGCCTTACTCATCGTCCCATGAACTGAAACGACGAACGCACGCTCCTCATCCTCATGGACGCCGATCACATACGTGGGAGCCGGGAATGCCACCATGCGGCGGATGTCTTTTTCCGAGACCTTGATCGGTAGTCGGGGCGGCCGGGAAGCCTGTGTGAACTCCTGGCGGGTTGATTTGACCTGAGCAAAGAAAAACGGCGTCAATTCGCCCGCGTCCACTAATTCTACCAGGAAGTCAAATGTCTCGCATTTCTCGCCGAGATAATGGGCCCAAAAATAGGGTAGGTTAGCGTCAGTGAGACTCTATCGTTTAGCCTCCGGGTTTCATTAATTCAGCTCCACCGCCTCTTCCCAATGTTCGTACAGCCGCGCCAACTCCGTCTTAATCACCTCAAATTCCTTCGTCGTCTGCTTCACCTTGTCGCCGTCCTTGTACAGGTCCGGCGACGCCAGACGCTCTTCCAATTCGCGCAGCTTCGTCTCCGCCGCCGCGATGTCCGTTTCGATTTCCGCCGTTTTGCGATACGGAAACTGTCTTTTTCTCTTCGCGCGCGTCTCCGGGGGCTGACGCCCCCGGCTCGCCTGCGCTGCCGGCTTCTCCTTGATCTCCGCCCGCGCCGCGTCCTGTTGGGCGCGCATCAGCTCATAGGTGTCGTAGTTGCCGTGGATCACTTGCGTGTTGCCTTGGCCGTCCAACACCAGCAGCAAGTCCACTACGCGGTTCAGGAAATATCGGTCATGGCTCACCACGATCACCGTGCCGTCGAACGCCGTCAACGCCTGCTCCAGCGCGTCGCACGCCCATAAATCCAGGTGGTTCGTCGGCTCGTCCAGCACTAGCACGTTCACACCCTGCGCCACCAGCCGTGCCAGCGCCGCTCGGCTCTTCTCGCCGCCCGACAATTCGCCTACCCGCTGGTGTACCTGATCGCCCACCAGGCCGAATCGGCTCAACAAGTCGCGCATCCCTTGTTCCACCGCGTCCGGATCGGCCTCCGGCCACACCGCGCGCATCACCGGCAAGTCCGGCGATAACGACTTCAAATGCTGGTCGTAATAGCCAAGTTCTGTCAGGTGGCCGCGCTTCACCTTGCCCGAATCGGGTGCCTCCTCGCCCAGCAGCACGCGCAACAGCGTCGTTTTGCCGCTGCCGTTCGGTCCCATGATGCCCAAACGTCGGCCGCGCGGCAGGCTGAAGTTCAGGTCTTTGAATAACGGCCGATCATACGACTTGCTCAAGTCCTCCACGCTCACCACCACGTCGCCCGACCGACGTACCTCGCCGAAGTGCATTCGCGGCGCCTCAACCAGCGTCGGCCGCTCCAGACGTTCGATTTTGTCGATCTGTTTTTGACGCGACGCCGCCTGCTTGTGGAGCTGGCCGTAGTGGACCCGGCGGATGTACTCTTCCTGCTTCTCGATATACCCCTTTTGAGATTCGTATGCTTTCAAATCCGCTTCATAGCGGTCCTGGCGCAGCCGCCAGTACTGCTTGAAGTTGCCGGGGTACGACGTGACGCGATGGGCGTGAAGCTCGAAGACCTTGGTGACGACGCGATCGAGGAAGTAACGGTCGTGGCTGACGATGAGCATCGATTCAGGCTGCTTGACGAGGTAATCCTCCAGCCAGCGCGTGGTGTCGATGTCGAGGTGGTTGTTCGGCTCGTCAAGCAGCATCACGTCGGGCGCCGACAACAGCAGCTTGGCCAGCATGAGCCGGCTCTGCTGACCGCCGCTGAATGTCTCGACGGGACGGTGGAAGTCGTCGCGGCCGAAGCCGAGGCCGTTCAGCACCTGTTCGATGCGATTGTCGAGGTTGAAAGCGTCGTGGTGGCTCAGCAGTTCGTGAAGGCGGTCGTAGCGCGACGCCAGCGATTTGCGCTCGCTTTCCTCCGTTGCCTGGGCCAGCGCTTCGGCCGTGCGGATCATGTCATCGTGGGCGGCGAGCAGTTCATCCAGTGCGGATTTCGCTTCAAGGAAGAGAGTACGGCCGGGAGGGAAATCGGGTTGTTGACGCAGCAGGGCGACGCGCGCGCCGACGTGCAGGCGTACTTCGCCGTCGTCGGGCTTGTCGGCGCCGACGAGCAGGCGCAACAGGGTGGTCTTGCCGGCGCCGTTGGGGCCGACGAGGCCGACGCGCTCGCCGGCGTGCAGCTCGAAGCCGACGTTTTCAAACAGCGGTCCTTCGTCGAAGCCGCGCGACAGGCGAGAACAGCTAAGCAATAGCATCGTCTACATGGTTCCACGTTTAGCCGCGACCCGAAGGGGAGCGCGGGAGAATCGCCCATCATCCTTCCGATAAGCTATCAATCGCTCAAGCACGGAACCAGCCGAGCGGCGATTAAGAGACCGCGGCGGGGCGAAGGAATCGCTGGATTACGGCAGGTTCGGCGAAAGCGGGCAAAGCCTTCTGAAATCGCTCGCGGGCTTCGTCTTTGTGGCCGTCGAACCACAACAGGTAGGCGTCGAGGAAGAGAAGGTCCGCGTCGCCCGGTCGATGACTGAGCGCGTCATGAAGTGCGCTGAGGTGATCGGCATAGTCCGCCGCGTGCGCTCCATAAAGATCGAGCGGATGAAACGGCGCGTCGGGCCAATCGGGTTGGAGCTTCATGCCGGCGCGAATGGCGTCTACGGCGTCGTGATACTTGCCCAGCGCGAACAGCGTCTCAGCGAGGAGGAATTGCGGCAACGGTTGACTCGGCGCCAGGACGGCGGCCTGACGGAAGCGCTCGGCGGCACGGCCGTATTCGAGGTCGGCGAAGGCGGTACGCCCCAGGCCAACGAGGCGCGCGGACTCGGCCTTGGGATCGTCCAGCGGCGCAGACGGTTTTGGCAAGTCCGGCGGCGGTGCGGGCGGGACGGGCGGAGGCTTGGGCCGGTCTGGCAGCGCGGGCGGCATGATTGGAGGGACCGGGGGTGGAAGCGGAGGCACAGCCGGCTTGGGTTGTTCCGGCGGCGCGGGGCGTTGACCGCGCGGCTCGACCTTGCGGAAGCCGCCGAAATGCTGTTCGCCACGCGGCGGCAGATCGCGCGGCGGCGGATCGTCCAGCAGACGATCCCGCAGCAGTTCAAGCGTCAGATCATCCAGGTCGAAACGCCGCGACGGCGCCAGCAACGGCGGAGGCGCCGTAATCACCACCGTCACGCGATTCGTGACGTAACCGTAGCTCGGAGGGCCGCAATAGGGGTTGTAGTAACCGCCGAGGGACAGTCCGAAATAGTGGTGGTGGTACGCGTGGCCATACAATCCGTAATACGGATCGGAATAGGGGACGATGAATCCTTGAGCGGACAGTTGCGATGCAGCCAGAGAGGCGCCTAGCAGCGCGGCTACCCAACGAACGCCTGTCATAAGATCCTTCTTTCAGACGGAGGCGTGCGGCCGGTTCTCACTTCCGCCGCGCCGTCAACGCGCCCGTCCCCTTGACTGGCGGGCGAGCGTCCACCCTTTTTGCCTGGGCCGCCGTGATATCGAAGTCCTTGCTCGTCTTTTCACTAGTGCATGTTCAAGCGACCGTCTTTCCGAGCCTGAAGCGTAAGCGAAGGATTGCTCTTCGCTTACTCGGAAAGAAAGTAACTTGTTCTTGCACTAGGCAGTTCGGCCATCGTAGTAGAATAATGCATAAGAAAGAGAATCGCTGGGGGAAGCCCGAAACCCGTTATCCCTTTTCAACAGATTCCGCCCCACGTGATGATGAGGCTCGTGTTCACGCGAGAGTTCTCCGCGGATGGACCGAGTTCTTAGGACGAAGCGGGGAACACGCATGGCGGGGCCGTGCCTACCCGTACTACCGAAATATCATATTTCCATGAAGATGAAGAATTGTCAAGGAATTTCGCGGCGCGATCAAGAAATAAAGGCGCCGAGGGTGTGCCTCCCGCCTAAGAGTCTGTCCCTTGATCCCTCTCCCTGGAGTGCCGGGGAGAGGAACTTTTGGAACTGACCGAGGCTCCCGCATGGCCGACATCCCCCGCCCCGACCCGCGTCTCGATGAAGAACGGTTGTCCCACGCCCTTGTCAGCCGCGGCCTACTGACGCGGGAGGAGGCCCGCGCGTGCCGTGGCAGCTCCGACGGCGCCATCGGCCCGGAGGCGCTGCTGGCCCGGCTCACCATCGCTGGCGCCCTTACCGTCGGCCAGGCCCAGCGCGCAAAGGAAGAGTTAGGCACTCTCCTTGGGCAACAAATCCCCGGCTATCATCTCATGGAAAAACTCGGCCAGGGGGCGATGGGCGTCGTCTACAAGGCACGGCAAGCCAGCATGGACCGGCTCGTGGCCGTCAAGGTGCTGCATCCGAAGCTGGCGGCCGACCCGGAGTTTTTGCTTCGGCTGACGCGCGAGGCCCACACGGCGGCCAAGCTCAGCCACAACAACATCGTGCAGGCCATCGATGTGGGTTCGGCCGGCCCGCTGCATTACTTTGTCATGGAGTTGGTCGAGGGCAAGACCATCCGCCAGGAAATGGACGCGGGCAAAAAGTACAGCGAACGCGAAGCGCTTGAGATTGTCGTCCAGATCGCGCAAGCGCTTCAGCACGCGGCCCGGCGCGGCCTGGTGCATCGAGATGTGAAGCCGGCTAACATCGTACTGACTGCCGATGGCGTGGCCAAGCTGGCCGACCTCGGTATGGCCCGCGATGCGACCGACCCGGCGCAGGCGAAGCGCGAGCGCGGCTTGGCTATCGGTACGCCCTACTACATCGCCCCGGAGCAGGTGCGAGGCCGTCAAGACGTGGACGTTCGCGCCGACATGTATTCGCTAGGTGCGACGCTGTATCACATGACGACGGGGCAACCGCCGTTTCCGGGTAAGGACGTGGAGCGATTGTTGGAAGCCCACTTGACGCAGGAGCTGACGCCGCCGGATCACATTAACCAGAATTTGTCATCCGGTTTGGGCGAAGTGGTGGAGTTCATGATGGCGAAGGACCGTCGCAAGCGCTACGCCACGGCGGATGACTTAATCATCGATCTCGAATGTCTGTTGGCGGGCGATCCGCCGAAACTGGCGCGACGGAAGATCGAGGCCAGGACGCTTCGCGAACTGGCGGAAGGCGATGCGGACGAGCCGGAAGACGAGGCGGAGCGTCCGCCGGGACCGCCGATGCCGTGGGTATGGATCGGCGTCCTCGGCGGCTTGCTGGGACTGAGCGTGTTGGTAAATCTGATCCTAATGCTGCGACGATGAGAGTCGTTTAGCCGCGACCCGAAGGGGAGCGCGTCTCCCACGCGCTCCCCTTCGGGTCGCGGCTAAACGGCCGGCGCCACGCGTCGATCACGGCCGCCGTGCCGGTTCAAGACAGCGCGGGCTTCCGCTTGCCGGCTCGGCGTCTGCACAAGGACGACGATACGGCCTTCGTCCTGGACGGCGTGGGCGTAATAGTGCGCGTCTTCTTCGGGCATTTCAAGAGCGATAAAAGGGCCGATCAGCGAACCGCCCGTCGCCCCGAGCGCGGCGCCGCCAATGACGCCGGCCAGAAGTCCGGCGCCCAAGACAATACCGACGCCCGGAATCAGCATCATTGCAGCGGCGGCAGCCGCACCGGCTACCGCACCCACCCCCGCGCCCGTCGCGGCCCCAGTGATCGCACCATCGGCCGCGGTCTTTTGGGCGGCGAAGTCCGGCGTGGCCGATGTTTCGCCCTGACTTCGCGTTACCATGTCGATTTTATCCAATGCGAATCCCGACTGATATAGATCCGCTATTGCCTGTTCAGCGCGCCGTGCATCGTCGAAAACACCGGCCACTAAGTCGTCTCTCGTTACCATAATCCATCTCCCAGTTGATGAACGGGCGCTCCATTGACATTAGTAGGGAGCAAAAATCGCGCCATCCCGACGATAGTGAAGCTGCGGATTATTCCGGCAGGACCGATGGTACATAATATGCTAAGGAATAACAATCGTTAGGGACTGGACCGGGTCGAGGAGAAAAACTATGTCCGCCGTCACATTATCGCACAAACGCATCCTTCTCATCGACGACAATCCCGTGACGCGCGAAGCGCTCAGCATGATTCTGGCCGCTTCCGGTTATTGCGTCGCCCTGGCCAATAATGGCGCCGACGCCTTGTGTCGCCTGCGTGAACACCGGCGGCCCGACGTCATTCTGCTCGATCTCTCGATGCCCGTGTTAGATGGCCACGACTTCCGCCGGCAGCAGCAGGAGGACGACGCGCTGGCCTCGATTCCGGTCATTGTGTTTTCGGGCATGGACGGCGCGGCGGAGGAGGCCGCCTTACTCGGCGTGGCCGGCTACCTGCACAAACCCGTCGAAGCGGCGCGGCTGCTGGAAGCCGTCCGCCGTTGCTGTGAGGCCAAGCAAGCGGTGGGATGACGGCGTAGCGGCTCGCGTCACTTCACGTCCGGCGCACGGCCCTGAATTTCCTTTCGGAGTATTTCGATAGCTTTGTGGAGTTGGGCGTCTTCGCTGCGCTGGAACGCGGCCGTATCCATACCGTCCTCCATCTCCGGCAGCAAAATCGACGCCGCTTCGGGAAGCGCGACCTCCACGTCCGGCGTTATGCCTTTGTGCCATATTTGCCGTCCCTTTGGCGTTAGCCATTGCGAGGTCGCCAGGAGAACCTCCGATCCGTCGCTTAGCGGAAATCGTTGCAGCACCGTGCCGGTGCCGAACGTGCGTTCGCCGACCAACTTCGCCCGGCCGTAATCTTGCAGGGCGCCGGCGCAAATCTCGGCCGCGCTTGCCGTGCCGCCGTCGATCAGCACACAAAGGGGAAGGTCCAAGGCCATGCCGTCCTGTGTGACGGGGACGGCCGTCTGTTTGCCATGAGCGTCCTGGTCGATGAAAACTTCGCCGTCCTTGAGAAATTCGCTTGTGACCTCTATGGCTTGGTCTTTCAGACCGCCGGGGTTGCCGCGAAGGTCGAGGATCACGCCTTTAGCTCCCGTAAGCTGTTGAACGCCCCGAATCTGCACTGCAAGTTGCCGCGAAGGTCGAGGATCACGCCTTTAGCTCCCTGCTCCCGCGTCTCCTTTAGCGCGGTGCGGAGTTGTTCGTCCGCCTTGTCTCCGAACGATTCCATACCAATGTGCGCGAGCGATTCGCCTGGCAACATGTGCCACGATACGTCCGGCACCTCGACCTTGCCGCGCGTGATCGCCACCTCGACCGGCCCCGGCTGGCCTTCGTGCATGACGCGAAGTTTCACCTCCGTCCCGGCCGCTCCGCGCACCTGCTCCACGATTTGTTGCAGCGATTCCCGTGCGACCGGCTGGCCGTTCACTTCGAGGATGGCGTCGCCGGCTTTCACGCCAGCTGTGCGCGCGGGCGAGTTCGGCATCGTCTGGAAAATAGTGGGTACGAGCTTGCGCATGGTGATCCGGGCGCCGATGCCTTCCATCTCGCCCTTGAGGTCGCTCTCCATTCGCTTCACAGCGTCCGGCGGCAGATAACCGGTATGGCCTTCGTCGCCGAGGGATTCCAACATGCCAGCGATGGCGAAGCGCGTCATCTTGACCGGTTCCACGCTCTTTTGATCGACATAGTTTTCGTGAACGAGGTTCCACGCTTCCCAGAAGGGCGCGAAGGTTTGGCCGAGACCGGGCGGCTCGCGGCCGCCGCTTCCGGGAAGCCAACCCGAACGGTCGAGGAAGACGCCAAGTAGAAACGTCATGACGAGGAGGAGGCCGAAAGGAAAGAACCGGCGGGTCGGGAGGGGAGCATTCATATTGCGATTCCAGGTTGCTTAATCGCTGGCGAGCCGGGTCGCGTAAGCGCCCGGAGTGCAGTCGCTGAAACCATCTCCGGGCGCTTACGCGACCCGGCTCGCCATCAGGAGCTAATTACTAGCGTACCAAGGCGCGTCCGAAAAAACGAGTATCCTCGCACGTCGTATTCCAAGCGTTTTTTCATTGACATCCAGCGCCGGAATGGCGACATTAGACTTTTAGCCGTCAGGCCCAAACGGCGTCGGTCCCTCTCCGTGCGCCGCCGGAACTTGTCGGCCCCCTGAACCCGAACATCGCGGTGACATTCAACAATCGGGGCAACGTCTTATTCGACAAGTGGGACTACGACAAGGCCGTCGCCGACTATACGGAAGCCGTCCGCCTGGCACCCAAGTTCGCGGTGGCGTTGTCCAACCGGGGCGCCATCTGGCGCGTGAAAAAGGAATACGCCCAAGCGCTTGCCGACTTCGATGAGGCCCTCCGCATCAATCCTAAGTATCCGGCGCCTCTCAACCTCCGGGCGCGGATTCTGGCGGCTTGTCCGAAAGAGCAATTCCGCGACGGCAAGAGGGCCATTGAGGACGCCCGCCTGGCCTGTGAATTGACCAAAGACCAAGAGACGACCTACCTGGACACACTCGCCGCCGCCTACGCGGAAACGGGCGACTTCGACGCGGCGGTGAAATGGCAAACGAAGGTCGTGGCGTCTCCTCGTTCCTCCCCCATGCAGATCGAGGACGCCCGGAAGCGCCTCAAGCTGTATCAAGACCAGAAGCCTTACCGCGACGAATAAGGCTGCGGAGTACGAAGTACAAAGTAAGAATAAGGGCGGTCAGCCGGCGTCTTCCATCCGCCACGGTCCTTTCGTACTTTGTACTTGGTACTTCGTAGGTTTTTTGTTTGGGGGTTGTCGCATGGGCCGCGCCGCCGAGCGCCGCGACCGGTTGTTGCCGCTGCTGCCTAAGGAGGGCTTGGACGCCCTGCTTATTAGCAACCCCGTCAACGTGACTTATCTCACCGGCTTCACCGGCGACAGCAGCACCGTCGTCCTCACCCGCGACCGCGCCATTCTCGTCAGCGATCCTCGCTACATGGGCCAGATCGCCGACGAGTGTCCCGGCTTGGAAACATTCATCCGGCCGCCGACGCAGCGCATCGCCGAGGCGTCCGCCGAGGTGCTGACGAAACTCGCCATTCACGCCGTCGGCTTCGAGGGCAACGGCCTCACCGTGGCCGAGTTCGAGTACCTGCGCGAACTGGCGCCGACTATGGACTGGAAGGGCGCCGCCGACCGCGTGGAACGGCTGCGTCTGGTTAAGGACGACGACGAGCTTTCGCGCATCCGCGGCGCCATCGCCGTGGCCGAGCGAGCGTTCACGGCCTTTTGCGCCCTTTTGCGACCTGAAGACACCGAAATCGAATTGTGCGATGTGTTGGAGGCGAATATCCGCCGGGCGGGCGGTCAAGGGACAAGCTTTCCGCCCATTGTGGCCATCGGTGACCGCGCCGCCTTGCCGCACGCGCCACCGACCAATCGGCCGGTGTCGGCTTCCGAAATCCTGCTCGTCGATTGGGGCGCGTCGGCCGGCGGCTATAAAAGCGACTTGACTCGCGTTCTGGCGACCCGTACAAAATCGTCTTGCGCGCCGCTAGGCGCCGGCGCGAAGCTCGAAGAAGTTTATGAAGTGGTGCGGCAGGCCCAGGAAGCGGCGATCCGCGCCGTGCGTCCGGGCGTGGAGGCGAGAGCGGTGGACGCCGCCGCCCGCCGTGTGATTGACGACGCTGGCTACGGCGACGCCTTCAATCACGGTCTCGGCCACGGCATCGGCTTGCAGATTCACGAAGGGCCGTCGCTGCGAGCGAACTCCGCCGACGTGCTGGCCGAGGCTATGGTCTTCACCATCGAGCCGGGGATCTATTTGCCGGGCTGGGGCGGCGTCCGCCTTGAGGACGACGTGCGCGTCACGGCCGACGGCTGCGAGATGCTGACGACCGCCCCGCGCGACCTATGGCTTCTGGGGGCGAACCGCTGACCGACGACGGAGGGTTGTGTACGGTGGCCGACGATTCCAGGAACGAACCCGGTCCTTTCGACGTGCCTACCATCCGGCTGCTCGCCGCCCTGATGAGCCGGCATGATCTAAGCGAAATCGACCTGCGCGAAGGCAATCGGCGCGTCCGCTTGCTGCGCGGCGCAACCGTCGTGAAGGTGGCCGACTCGCTCCGCGAGTCGGTTGGAAATGCCGCTCGCGGAGCGAGCGGCCCACCATCAGAGACGGCCGCGTCCTCCACGCCCGTAGCGGAAAAACCGACTCACAAACTCCTTGAAATTAAAAGCGAGTTGGTCGGCACTTTCTACAGCCGTGCAACCCCCGACACCGAACCGTATGTCAAGGTCGGCGGCCGCGTGACGCCGGCGACGGTCGTCGGCTTAGTCGAGGCCATGAAGCTTTACAACGACGTTCAGGCGGGCTGCGCCGGCGTCATCGCCGAGATCCTAGTGGAGAACCAGCAGCCGGTCGAGTACGATCAGGTGCTGTTCCGGGTCGATCCTTCCGCATAGGTTTCTACAAGCCCCGAGCGCAAGCGAGGGGGGAGACGAAACCCCTCGCTTGCGCTCGGGGCTAGTAACGCATGTTTCAACGCATCCTGGTCGCCAATCGTGGTGAGATCGCCTTACGGGTCATCCGCGCCTGCAAGGAACTAGGCGTGGCGGTGGTGGCCGTCTACAGTGAGGCCGACCGTGACGCGCCCTACCTTTCGCTGGCCGACGAAGCCATTTGTATCGGGCCGGCGTCGGCCGCGCAGAGTTACCTCAACATCCCCCAAATCATCAGCGCCGCCGAGATCACCGAGGCGGAAGCGATTCATCCCGGCTACGGCTTCCTATCCGAAAACCCCGGCTTCGCGGAGAAGTGCCGCGATTGCAAGATCGAGTTCATTGGCCCGCCGCACGAGGCCATGCACCTGCTCGGCAACAAGAATCAGGCCCGTAAACTGGCCGTCAAGGCCGGCGTTCCCGTCGTGCCCGGCAGCGAAGGGCTGATCCAGAACGAGGAAGAGGCGGTACGGTTCGCGCGGGCCGTCGGCTTTCCCGTTCTCGTCAAGGCGGCGGCGGGCGGCGGCGGTCGCGGTATGCGCGTGGCCCGGGATGAGGCGTCGCTCAGGTCGGGTTTGCAGGCCGCCAGCCGGGAGGCCGAGAGCGCCTTCAAAGACGGCAGCGTCTACCTCGAACGCTACATCGACCGGCCGCGCCACGTCGAGGTTCAGCTGTTCGGCGACCGTCATGGCAATATCGTCCACCTTTGGGAGCGTGAATGTTCGTTGCAACGTCGCCATCAGAAACTTGTCGAGGAAACGCCGGCGCCGAACCTACCCGAAGCCGTGCGCAATGATATGTGCGCCGCCGCCGTGCGCCTGGCGAAAGCGGCCGGCTACCAGAACGCCGGCACTTGCGAATTCCTCGTCGATCAACAAAACCGCTTCTACTTCATTGAGGTCAACGCGCGCATCCAGGTCGAACATCCCGTCACGGAGCTGGCTACGGACATCGATCTCGTGAAGGAGCAGATTCGCATCGCGGCCGGCGAGCCGCTGTCGTTCCGCCAGGAAAACGTGATCCATCGCGGGGCCGTGTTCGAGTGCCGCATCAACGCCGAAGACCCCGCCAACGACTTCCGGCCGTCGCCGGGCTTGGTGACGCGCTGGCAGACGCCCGGCGGTCCCGGTGTGCGTCTGGACACGCACGTCACGGCCGGCTACCGCATTCCGCCCAACTATGACTCGCTGGTGGCCAAGCTGTTGGTATGGCGGCCGACGCGCGCCGAGGCGTTGGCGTGTATGCGCCGCGCCCTGGCGGAGTTCGTCGTGGGGGGAATCAAGACGACCATTCCCCGGCTTCAAGAAATCTTCAATCATCCCGACTTCATCGCCGGCAAGGTGGACACGACGTTCATTGAGCGGACTTGGCAAAAGTCGAGCTAAGGGGCTGCTCCCCATTGGCCTATTTGACCACCGGCTATACGGCTTTTAGCGCGGCATTCGCTGAAGCGAGGGAATTATGGATTCCCGCCCTAATCGTTCCGTGAATAAGTGGGCCCCGCGCGCCAGCAGGTGGTGGGAGTCCATGAAGTTGTCTTCGTCGTCAATCCATTCGCGGGCGTTGACGATTGGCGCGTCGTACTCCTGGCTGACCTGCGTCAACCATTCTTGAATGGCCCGCCAAGCCTCCGGCGGATACAAACTTCGGAAGGTTGGCCCCTCGGGCGTCATCACCAACGCGACCGACACTCCTTCCCGGCGGCAGGAAGCAAGCAGTTCGCGCAACGCCTCGCACTGCGGGCCGCCCAAACGAAACCCATTAAAGGCCGCGCCGTATTCTTTGCGCGCACGTTGGGTCGCCTGAAGGCGTTGCTCGGACGTGACGGACGCGACGATGAACTGCGGTGCGCCAGATTCATCCAGAGTTTCATCGCCCTCCACGCGATATGCGGGCGGCAGAAAGTCCGGCCTGACGAGGCTTACTATGCCAAGACGATGGGTGTACCAAGGCAGCGGCCAGGCCTCCAGCCAGTCGCGCCGCAGGCCGGCCCGAACGGTTCCCGCGTAGCGTTTGATAAGCGGCAGGTCCTGCCAGCTGAGTCGATTCGTGGGCAAAAAAACTTCGCCGAAGTCCTGCGGCGGATTCTGGGCGGCCAGGAGGGGCGGCAACACCTCGACCAAAAGCAGATTGGGCCGCACACCGTCGCGGCGCAATCGGCTCCAGTTTAATAATTCCGTCAGTGGGCCGCCGCCGGGGACGCCAAAGTTAAAGGTCGCCACGGGATGACCGAGGGTTTCAGACCAGGCTTTTTCTTCGCCTTTTCCTACCCGGAAACCCCACTGTGTGTGCGAACTGCCCAGCATCATAACGGTCCACGGCTTTACCGGGGCCGTACGGAGTCGGCGCCGGACGCGGTCGAGCCGGTAGGCATAGAGCGGGTCGCGCACCTCTCGCAGTCCTCTATCAAGGCCGATCGCCAGGCCCAGTTGAACCAGCGCGAACAGGATGAGGCCGCAAAGGACCGCCGCGGACGCCTGACGCGCTTGCGTCCGGCGCCTGGAGACCGTGGGACGGCCGACGCGCATCGACACGGCGTTTCTCCTCTTAGAACTGGAAATAAATGAAGGGCTTGCTCGCGGGCGGGGCCAGCACCAGGCAAAGCGTCAACAGCAACGCATAGCACGCGCCTAGCACCGGGGCCGGAAGGCGCACGGCGACCCGCTGCCAAATGTTCCACCGCGCCAGGAGGTGACAGGCCAGCACCACAATAACCGTCAGCACCAGGCCCATCCGGCTCAGCGGCAGATACTCCCCATGCCGCCGCACCAGGCCGCTCAGCACTTGTAGCGCGTCTCCGAAGGATTGCGCGCGGAAGAAGACCCAGCAGAGGCTCACGCACAGGAAGGTAAACAGCACGCGCACGGCAGTTCCCGGCCCAGATCGCAGCGCGCACGTCCACAAGGGGCTGCGTTCGCAGACGCCTTGGAACAGCCGGTGGCCGATCAGCAGCAGGCCATGCAGCACGCCCCAGACGACGAACGTCCAACTCGCTCCGTGCCATAGACCGCCGAGCGTCATGGTGATGAGCAGATTGCGACAGGTCTTCCATTGCCCGTCGCGGCTGCCGCCCAGCGGAATGAAGAGATAGTCGCGCAACCACGTCGATAGCGAAATGTGCCAGCGGCGCCAGAACTCCGCCACGTTGGCGGACAAGTACGGCATGTCGAAGTTTTTCGCCAGGTGGTAGCCGAGCATGTGGGCCGTGCCGATGGCCATGTCGGTGTAGCCGGAGAAATCGCCGTATATCTCCAAAGAGTAAGCGATCACGGCCATCCAGACGGCGACCGCGCTGTAAGTCGTCGGGTGGGCGAACACGGGGTCTGCGAACATGGCCATGCGGTCGGCGATGACCCACTTCTTGAACAAGCCCATGAGGAAGAAGCGAAGGCCGACCTGCGTACGCATCCAGTCCCAGCGTTTGCGGCGACGGATCTGCGGCAAGAAGTCGCGGGCGCGGACGATGGGGCCGGCGATCAAATGGGGGAAGAAGAGAATAAAGAGCATGAAATTGGCGAGATTGTGTTCGGCGCGTACGCGGCCGCGGTAAACGTCCACAATATAATTGATAGCTTCAAAGGTGTAGAACGAGATGCCGAGAGGGGCGAGGATGCTCAGCAGCGGGAAGGAGGCGGACGAGCCGGAGCGGTGCAGCGCGGCTTCGAGCGAGGAAAGAAAGAAATTGGTGTATTTGAAGTAGCAAAGGAGGCCGATGTTGGCCGTGACGCTGACGGCGACAAGCGCCTTGCGCCAGCCTGGCGCCTTTAGCGCCTGAATGCCGTGGGCGAGGAAATAGTCGAGGATGGTGGAGGCGAAGATGAGTAGAGCCAGCCAGAGGGTGACGCTGGCGTAGAAATAGAAGCTGGCGGCAAGCAAGAGCCAGACGCGGCCGCGATGAGGGCCGAAGGCCCAGGCCATGCCGGCGCCGAAGAAAACAATGGCGGCGACAAAGAAGAGTTCGCCGTTGAAGGGAAGGCCAGCCCAGGCGGCGTGAAACGCATCGAGACTCCACCCGCCTGCCGCGGAGGCCGGCGAGAGGCAGTACCAGCCGATGTAGCCGAGATAGGCCGCGCTGGCGGCCGATAGAAGGACGCGAACCGGACGCGAGGGCAGCGTCCAGTAGGCCGCGGCTACGAGTAGGAAAAAGACGAGGAATTCAATCGAACAGAAGACCATTGGGAGGCGTCCTCCTCTCTTCGCCGCGAGCGTCTTAACCACGGGCGTCTTACCCGTCGGCAAGTCGGGGCGTCAAGGCGAAGAAAGCGAAGGCCGCCGCAATAGAGGCAAGATGGTTTCCCGCCCCAGTCGTTCCGTGAACTTGGCGCGGCCGCTGGCTAGCAGGTGGTGGGAGTCCATGAAATCCTCTTCGTCGTCAATCCATTCGCGGGCGTTGACGAGCGGCGCGTCGTACTCCTGGCTGACCTGAGTCAGCCATTCCTGGATGCCCTGCCAGGTCTCCAGAGGATACCAGCTGCGGAAAGTTGGACTTTCAGGCGTCAGCACCAGAGCGACCGACACTCCTTCCTTACGGCAGGAAGCAAGCAAGTCGAGCAACGCCTGGCACTGTTGGCCGCCCAGGCGAAACCCCGTTAAGCGTCGGTGATAGTCCTTGCGTGCGAATTGAATTCCCCGAAGGCGCTGCTCGGACGTGACGCGCACTTCACCGGCCAGCGGCGCGTCCGAATCGTCAAGAGCTTCATCACCTGCCCGGCGATAAGCAGGCGGCAGAAGGTCCGGCATGACGAGATTAATTAAATTGAGGCGATGAGCGTAGCAACCCACCGGCGAGGATTCCAGCCAATCGCGCCGCAGATTTGTCCGAATGGTTCCTTCATAGCGCTCGACTAGCGGCAGGTTCTGCCAGCTGAGCCGATTTACGGGCAAAAAACCTTCGCCGTAGTCCTGCGCCGGAACTTGAGCGTTCAGGAGGGGCGGCAACACCTCGACCAAAAGCAGGTTTGGCCGCACACCGTCGCGGCGCAGCCGGCTCCAGGTTAACAGTTCCGTCAGGGAGCCGGCGCCGGACACGCCGAAGTTAAAGGTCGCCACGGGATGACCGAGCGTTTCAGTCCAGGCTTTTTCTTCACCTTTTCCTACCCGGAAAGCGAACTGTGTCCGCGAGCTGCCCAGCATCACAACGGTCCACGGCTTCACCGGGGCTGTGAGAAGGCGGCGCCGGACGCGGTCGAGTCGGCAGCCGTAGACGGGGTCGCGCAATTCCGGCATGCTGATTTCAACGACGGCGGCCAAACCAAGCTGGACAGCGACGAACATCACAAGGCCGCTCAGGACGGCCATGAACGACCGCTGCGCCCGGACGCGCCGGCTTCGAGCGCGAACCTCCGGCGCCTTGGAGCTGGCCTTTTCGCGTTTGGATGCAGCAACGGCTACCGACACGGTACGCACCTCCGTCGGGGTCCGCGCGAAGCGATCGCGCAAGCATCCATGCCTTGTGCGGCGTCATACCCGATGGAACAAAGCAGTGTCAAGCGAAGAGGAGGCTCGGTAGTGTCTCAGTGTCTCAGTTTGCCCCATTAGTCCCATAGGTCCTATAGGACGTATAGGACCTATGGGACTAATGGGGCAAACTGAGACACTACCGGAGGCTTCTTTTGAAGGCGATGGCGAAGGCCTGCGCAAATAATTGCCATAACCTACGATCATAGTCGAAGCCACCAAGACCGCTAACCCAAGAGCGACTAGTCTGAAAGTGGCACGGCTCGACCCTTTCCATTCGCCGATGGCAACGCCCAAAAGCGTCCCGAAGATCATGATGCTGGCCATGTGCAGCGTCCAGCTGGAGAAGTCGTTGTTCAACTTCGTGGCCCCCATGCCGTAAAAGAAGAACTGCATGTACCACGTGACGCCGGCCAGCGCCGACAGGCAATAGTTGGCGAGGAGCGGCGCCTTCCGGACCCCGCCGGGAGGCCCGCCGGCGGCGGGGACAACGGGGCGGTTGATGTAATCGCCGCCCGTGCGGTTCCGCATGTGCAGGATCAGACAGCAGAGGAAATTCGTGGTGAAGCCGCCGGCCAGGACGACGGGAAGAATGGCGATGTTCTTAAACATGTCGTCGGCGCCGTGCGCGACCGCCGACTCCGCGATCTGCTTGCCGGCCGCGAACCCGTACGACATCGAGGCGCTCATGACGCCGGCGAACGCCGCCACTAGGATGCCTTTGAACAGGTTGAATTCCTTGATGGCCGTTTGCTTCTGCGCCGCGGATTGTTCGCGTTCCTTCGACCGGCCCGCCCAGCCGCTGATGGCGATGCCGATGAGACAGACGGCCACGCCCGTCAGCGTGGTGAGGCCCCAAGTGGAAGTCAGGATCCCGCCCATCTTGCCCTCGAAGAGCGGCGGCATCAGGGCGCCAAAGATCGCGCAGTACCCCAGCGCCATCGCCATGCCAAGTGCGATGCCCAGGTAGCGCATCGTCAAGCCGAACGTCAACCCGCCCACGCCCCACAGGACGCCGAAAAAGTACGTCCAGCGCAGGCTCTGGGCCGGGGAGTCGCGCAGGACCTCGAAGAGATCGGGAACTAGGAGGAGAGCCACCGCCCAAGGCGCGATGATCCAGCTGAAGAAACCGCCGACCAGCCAGTAGGTTTCCCAGGCCCAGTGTTTTACGCCCCGGAATGGGAGGTAAAAACTAGCCGAGGCCAGACCGCCAATGGCGTGTAATAGCACTCCGAGGAGCGGGTTCGGGTTCATAAGGTCATCTTTTGCGACCTGAAAAAGTCGCGTAACAGGATCGTTTCCGAAAGATTGTCCACTTCGTTGCAGTGTTCCCAGTCGATCCAGACGTATTCGATTCCTATATAGCCTGAATAGCCGTCGCGCTCCATAGCTCGCAGGACGCGGCCGTAGTCGATGACGTTCTCCTTGAACGACGCCTGGAGACGGCCGGGCCGGGCGCAGCGGGCGTGAAAATGCGAAGCGTGCGCGATAAGCGGCTCGACTTCGGCGTCGGCCGCGCCTTCGCGGGTGAAGTGCGTGTAATCCAGGGTCAGGGTAAGGCCGGGCGTGTCGCGCACCAGCCGAGCGGCCTGAGCAGGCGACGGCGCGATGGAGCCGATATGCGCTTCCACGGAAAACGTCACGCCCTGTTTGGCCGCCTCGCCGCAGCGCCACGCCAATTCATCGCGGCAGCGCTCAAAAGAATCGTCGGCGGATTCTTCTTCAAAGCGCACGCCGGGCAAGGCCGAGACGTGCCGGCAACCGCATTCCGAGGCAAACTCGATGGTCCGCGAAAACAGCTCGCGCGCTTGGGCGCGACGGGTGGCATCGGGGTGATTGGGCGCCAGCGACACAAAATCCGGTGCGGTTTGCAGGAATACGTCGGCCAGCTGCAACCCGCGGTCGTTTAGCTTACGCGACAATTCCAGCGCGGAATTTCGCAGCGTCGGAAAGACGCGCGACGGCCACAAGTGCGACCGGCCCTCGAACAGGCCGATGTCCACGCCCGTAAAGCCCAACAAGGCGATGAGGTCCAGTACATGATCGTGCGGCAACAAGGGGAAGGCGAAATCGGCGCAGGCCAGCTTGAGTTGCATGGGTTCTTCTCGGCTTCGTTCGGGCCTCATTCTCATAAGGCGACGGCTCATACTCTACCAAAGTCGAGGCGGCCTATGTAAGTAACAAAATGGCGAACGGCCGGCGTAAGCCGGCTGGTGCGTCACGCTATCGCCGACAAGATGACGTACCAGCCGGCTTACGCCGGCCGTTCGCCCATAGAATTAGCGGCTCATATGAAACGCGTCGTCCTTCTACCGAAGCGCGCACGTCCGTTTTACGGCCGTCATCCCTGGGTCTTCGCCGGGGCCGTCGCCGTCGTCGAAGGCGAACCTGCCGACGGCGATGTGGTGGACCTTGTCACGGACGCTGGCAGTTTCGTCGCCCGCGGCCTCTATAACAGTCGTAGTAAGATCCGCGTTCGCCTTTATACATGGGACGCCGCTGTTGAGATCGACGGCGCCTTTTTTCGCGACAAGTTAATGGCCGCGCTGCGCCTACGCACGGCTCTCGGTCTCGACGGTCCCGGCCGCGCGTGCCGGCTGGTCTTCAGCGAAGGCGACGGCCTCTCCGGCCTGACCGTGGACCGCTATGACCTCTGGCTGGTGGTCCAATTCACCGCCCTGGGATTGGCGCGGCGACGCGAATTGCTTACAGAAATCCTCGTGGACCTCGTGCGGCCGGAAGGCGTCTATCTCCGCACGGAACGCGGCATCGGCAAGCTGGAAGGACTTGAATTACAGGACGGCTTGCTATGGGGCCTGCCGCCGGACGGCCCAATCGTCATCGAAGAAAACGGGCTGCGCTTCCACGTCAACCTGGCTGAGGGCCAGAAGACCGGCTTCTATCTCGACCAGCGCGACAACCGGCAGGCCGTGGCCCGCTTGGCGTCGGGACGAAGCGTACTCGACGCCTTTTGCTACAGCGGCGGATTCGGCCTACACGCCGCTCGCGCCGGCGCCCTATCGGTCGTCGGGGTGGACCAATCGGAGCCGGCCTTGATCCTGGCGCGTGAGAATGCCGCCCTTAATGGATTGGATAATGTGGAATATATCCAAGGCGATGTGTTCGATGAATTGGACGCGCTGGCGGCACGCGGCGCCCGTTTTGGCGTGGTGATACTCGACCCGCCAAAGTTCGCCCGCGACCGCCGGGCTGTCGATGAAGCGCTGCGCGGCTACCGGCGCTTGCAAAGGGCGGCGGTGCGCGTGTTGGAGCCGGAAGGCTTTCTTGTGACTTGTTGTTGCTCCGGTCTTATCACAATAGATATGCTAGAGGAATTGTTAGCGCAGCTGGCCGCCGAGGAAAAGCGCGAAGTGCAGGTCTTGGAACGCCGAGGGCCGGCCGCCGACCATCCCGTCTCGGCGTCCTGTCTGGAATCGCATTACCTGAAATGCCTCATCGCCCGCGTGCGCTGAATGTTCTCGAAAGGAACGAGTGTCTATGAGCCTTCACCATTCGCTCTGGTTGGCCGCCGTGGGCGTTGTGTTGACCGTCGCCCCGCTCCGCGCGGGCGAGGTGGATAAATATCTACCCGACGACACCGAAATGGTCATATCGGTCAACGTCAAGCAGCTCGTCGAGTCGGAACTTTTCAAGAAGAACATCGAGGCCAAGGCGCGCGAAGCGCTTAAAAACTCCGATGATGTACAAGAGGCTCTTAAAGACCTCGGTTTCGATCCGTTCACGGATGTGGAGCGTGTGATCGCGGCGCGGCCCGCCGGAGCCGAACAGGATCGCGGCTTGCTCATCGTCCACGGCAAATTCGACCTGGACAAGTTCCTGGCCAAGGCGGAGCTAGTCGCTAAAGATCAGCCAGACGTATTGAAGGTCCACAAAGTGGCTAATGGCGCCGGCGGCAAGTTCCTTGTCTACGAGGTCGCGCTCGGGGAGCAAGCGCCGCCCGTTTTCGTCGCGCTGCCTAACAAGTCCACGCTGCTGGCCTCGCCCGGCAAGGATTACGTCGTGGACGCTCTCAAAAAGGACAAGCCGGCGCTCAAGAACAAAGACCTTGCCGGCCTGCTCGAACGGATGAACGACAAGCAGGGGGTATCCGTGGCCGTGGTCGGCGTGGCGTTGACCGCTGGCGCATCGCCGGAGGTTACGGATCTGTTCTCCCGGGTCGATGCGGTCAGCGGCGGCGTGACGGTCGGCGACGAGATCAAGATCGAGGTCGCCGTTTCGGCCAAAAGCGCGAACGACGCCAAGGCGATCAAGGATGAGGTGGACGCCGGCCTGAAACAGGCCCGGCTGATGCTGGCCGCCTTGGCCTTTGCCGACAGCAAACAAATCGACGCCCTTCTCGACGTGGTCAACAGCGTCAAGGCGGCGGTTAAGGAGAAGACGGTCCTGATTAAAGGAGCCGTCAGTCCGGAGGCAATTGAAAATGCGCTTAAGAAGGATTAGAGTCTGTCCGGAAAGGGCGGGGGGGGGGGGGCCGGGAGGGCGGCGGGGGGGCGGGCGGGGCGCCGCC
>DHJA01000264.1:30224-32805 GCA_002404095.1 Planctomycetaceae bacterium UBA4732
GGCGGGGTCTCCCCGCCCTTTCCGGATAGACTCTTAGTGGCGGCGCGCGGGGCGCCTCGCTACCATGAACGACAAGGAGGGTCGAGAAATGAAAATCATCCTGGCCAATCCGCGCGGCTTCTGCGCCGGCGTCAACATGGCCATCGAGAGCCTGGAGCGGGCGCTCGAATTGTTCGGTACGCCGCTTTACGTCTTCCATGAGATCGTCCACAATCGGCCGGTGGTGGAGCGATTCCGCAAGCGCGGCGTCGTCTTCGTGGACGGCATGGACGAAATACCGGAGGGGGCAACGGTGCTATATAGCGCCCACGGCGTGGCGCCGGCCATCCGCGCGGCGGCGGCGGAACGACGACTGCAAGCCATCGACGCGACGTGCCCGCTAGTGACGAAGGTCCATCTGGAAGCTGTGCGTTTCGCGCGCGAAGGATACACGATTATCCTGATCGGGCACGAAGGTCACGACGAAGTATTGGGAACGACCGGCGAAGCACCGGAACACATTCGGCTAGTGCAGGACGAGGGCGAAGTCGAAAGGTTGGACGTAGCGGCAGACGCCCGTTTGGCGTATCTCACGCAGACGACGCTGAGCGTGGACGACGCGGAGGTCATTATCGCGGCCCTGAAGCGGCGTTTCCCGCAGATCGTCGGCCCGTCGCGCGACGACATCTGTTATGCCACACAGAATCGCCAAGAGGCCGTTAAGGAGCTGGTTCCCGAGGCGGACGCGGTGATCGTGCTGGGCAGCCAGAACAGTTCCAACAGTATGCGCCTGGCGGAACTGGCCCGCGCCAGCGGCAAGCCGGCCTACCTCGTGGACGGCATTGACGAGATACCGGAGGGGACTTTTACGGGAAGCGAGACGGTCCTTATCACGGCCGGGGCCAGCGCGCCCGAAGAGGTGGTGGACGAGTGCGTCCGCAGGCTACAGGAACAATACGGCGCGACGGTCGAGACGCGCGTGGTGCGCGAGGAACACGTGAGCTTTCCTTTGCCGCGCGAGCTGCGCGTGTTGTCCTAGAGAATCTCCCGCCGAAAGGACCATGGGAAGACGCCCTGATTCGCCGCGAACCATGCCGCGAATGTTGTAAACCCGAAGACAAGGTGGTGGCCGTTGGAGACGAGCGAATACCTGGTGAGCCACGGCTGTTCGGGCGACTTCGGCCGCTTCCGGCCGACTTCGCCCGCGACGTACCGGCGCGGCGACCGCGTGGTTCTCCGCAGCCCCGACGGCCTCGAACTGGGGGTGGTCTTGCGCCCGGCCACGGAGGGTCACGCCCGGTTCCTCTCCGGGACGGCCCTGGGAGAGTTGCTGCGCCGGGCCACGGCGGAGGACGAGGATACGATCCGCAGCGCCAGGGATCGGGGCGACCTCATCTTCCAAGAGGGCCGCCTCCTGGCCGCCGAGATGGGCCTGCCCGTGGAGATCCTGGACGTGGAGGTGCAACTCGACGGCTCGCGGGCGGTCGTCCACCACATTCGCTTGGCGGAGTGCGACTACCGGCCGCTCGTCAGCACCCTGTCCACGAAGCACCGCATCCTGATCGTCATGGAGAACCTGGGAGCGCCGGCCGCGGTCCCCGAGGAAGCCCACGGCGGCGGGTGCGGCAAGGCCGGCTGCGGCCAGGCGGGCGGCGGCGGGTGCGGTTCCTGCGGGTCGGGCGGCGGGTGCGCGACGGGGTGCGGGTCGGGGGGCGCGGCCGTCAAAGACGAAGCCGGCACGGCCGTCGCCGTCCGCGACCTCCCGGACGACCATGAGGTTTGCACCTGCTGGTCCGTCGCCAAAGAGGTCGTCGTCGCCGCCATCCGGGAGGGAGTCTGTACGGTGGAGGCCGTTGGGGAAACGACCCGGGCCGGGACCGGCTGCGAATCCTGCCAGCCGCTGCTGCAACAACTCATCGACTCTTGCGGGCCGGCTGGCCTGGCCGAGGCCACGGTCGGGAGCGAGGAGGACGCCATGGCGTACTTCTCCGGCCTCCGAGAGAAAATGTGGGAGGGGCGCCGCACCCCGCTTCTCTGACCGGCAAGAGCGTCCTCGGACAGATCAGATAGGTCGGCCGTCTGTCGCGGCGGCGATTCATACAATGACCGCCACGCGGATTTTTGCTGGAGATAACACCGGTTCAAGGCGGGGTGTCGTCGGGATGGGGAAAACGCTCTATGAGAAGGTCTGGGACGCGCACACCGTGGCGACGCTGCCGTCCGGGGAAACCTTGCTCTACATCGACCGGCACCTCGTCCACGAAGTCACCAGTGCGCAAGCATTCGAGGGATTGAGGCTCTCGGGCCGGAAAGTCCGCCGGCCGGACCTCACCTTCGCCACCGCCGACCACAACGTCCCCACGGACGGCGACCGCCTGAACGTCCGCGATCTCCTGTCTCGGACGCAGATCGAGACGCTGCAACGAAACTGCGCGGAGTTCGGCGTCACCCACTACGGCCTGGACAGCGACCGGCAAGGGATCGTCCACGTGATCGGCCCAGAGCTAGGGATCACGCTGCCGGGCCAAACGGTCGTTTGCGGCGACAGCCATACATCCACGCACGGCGCCTGGGGCAGCCTGGCGTTCGGCATCGGCACCAG
>DHJA01000264.1:32854-48631 GCA_002404095.1 Planctomycetaceae bacterium UBA4732
CATCGGCACCAGCGAGGTCGAACACGTCCTGGCCACGCAGACCTTGCGTACCATCCGCTCCCGGACCTACTCCGTCGAGATCAGCGGCCGCCTCCCCGCCAGCGTCACGGCCAAGGACTTGATCCTGCGCGTCATCCGCGACCTCGGCGCGGGCGGCGCGACCGGGCATGTGGTGGAGTACCGGGGGGAGGCGATCCGCCGGCTCGACATGGCCGGGCGGATGACCGTCTGCAACATGTCCATCGAGGCGGGGGCGCGGGCGGGTCTGATCGCCCCCGACGAAACCACCTTCGCCTACCTGGCCGACGGGAACCGTCCCTTCGCGCCTCGGGGCAAGGCGCTGGAAACGGCCCTGGAGCAGTGGCGCGGCCTCACGACCGACGCCGACACGGTCTACGACGCCTCCTACGTCCTGGATGCGGCCACGCTGGCCCCCCAGGTCACCTGGGGCACCAGCCCCGCGATGACCGCCGACGTGACCGGCAGAGTGCCGGAGCCGGGTGAAGTCGCCTTCGTCAACCCGGTGGACGTGGATCGCGCCCTGGCTTACATGGGCCTGAAATCCGGCCAGGCGATTCAGGACATCGCGGTGGACGTGGTGTTCATCGGCTCATGCACCAACGGCCGCATCGAAGACCTGCGCGCGGCGGCTGCCGTCCTCAAGGGCCGCAAGGTCGCGCCAGGCGTCCGGGTACTCGTCGTCCCGGGGTCGCAGCGGGTCCGCGCCCAGGCGGAGGCCGAGGGTCTGGATCGCGTTTTCGCCGAGGCGGGGGCGGAATGGCGGCAGGCGGGCTGTAGCATGTGCCTGGGGATGAACCCGGACCAGTTGATGCCCCGGCAGCGCAGCGCCAGCACAAGCAACCGCAACTTCGAGGGCCGCCAGGGCGTGGGCGGCCGCACCCACCTGGTCAGTCCTGAAATGGCGGCGGCGGCCGCCGTCGCCGGCCATTTCGTCCACCCATCGGATTTGCCCGGGGAGGACGCCTGACGTGCAACCCTTCGACCTTCACACCGGCGCGTTTATATGCCTGGACCGAGCCAATATCGACACGGACGCGATCATGCCGGCGCGGTTCTTGAAGCGGATCGAGCGCGTGGGCTACGGCGAGCTGCTTTTCATGGACCTGCGGCAAAAGGACGGCCGCCCGGACTCGGACTTCCCCTTGAACCGGCCGGAGGCTCGGGGCGCGACGGTCCTGGTGGCCCGCCAGAATTTCGGGTGCGGCTCCAGCCGCGAGCACGCCGTCTGGGCCATCGCGCAGGCGGGGTTCCGGGCGGTGATCGCGCCGCGCGTTGGGTCCGCACCGGCCTTCGCGGACATTTTCCGCAACAACTGTTACAAGAACGGCCTCCTGCCCGTCGAGGTCCACGAAGCGTTCATCAACCGCCTCTTCCGGGCGGGGACCGGGCGGGTCACAATCGACCTCGGGGAGAAGTGGATCACCGCCTTCCTGCCGGAGGAGGAGGTGACGGAGAGCTTCCACGTTCCGGAGGGCGCCCGGGCGATGCTCCTGGACGGGTTGGACGAGATCGCGCTGACCTTGCAGCAGGAGGGCGCCATCGCCGCCTACGAGGCGCGGCGCCCCGACCTGACCCCTTTGGCGTCCTAGACTTCGCGCCTTTCGGAGATTAACCCGGCCGTCGCCATGAACTCCGCCCTTGACTACCTCCCCCGTCTGCCGCGCCGCAAAGACTTCCGTATCGGCTGCGCCGGCGCCGGCTTCATCATGCGCGACTGTCATCTCGTCGCCTATCGGCAGGCCGGTTTTAATCCCATTGCCATCGCATCGCGCAACCCCGACCGCGCTCGCGCTGTCGCGGAAGCGCACCATATTCCGCGCGTCCATGCGACTTACGCCGACCTTTTGAGCGACGCCGACGTGGAAGTCCTCGACGTGGCAGTGCCGCCTGACGTGCAGCCTGGGCTGATCCGGGAGGCGGTTCACCATAACGACCATATCCGAGGCATTTTGGCGCAAAAGCCGCTCGCCATGACGGTGCGCGAGGCGCGCGAATGCGTGGATTTATGCGCGGCGGCCGGCGTCGTGCTGGCCGTCAACCAGAACATGCGTTACGACCAATCGGTGCGGGCGATGAAGGACCTCTTGCGCCGCGGCTGGCTGGGCGACCCAGTTTTAGCGACAATTGACATGCGGGCCATCCCGCATTGGATGCCGTGGAGTGAAGCGCTGCCGTCGCTGTCCACGTTCGTGATGAGCATTCACCACCTCGATACATTCCGCTATTGGTTCGGCACGCCCGACCGCGTGTTGGCCAGCACGCGCCCGGACCCGCGCACGCCCTTTCGCCATACGGACGGCATCAACCTGTACATCCTGGAGTATGACGACGGTCGTCGCGCCGCGGCGTGGGACGACGTATGGGCAGGGCCGTCGAAGGAAGGCGCCGCCAACGATATTTACATCCGTTGGCGTGTGGAAGGCACACAGGGCATGGCTCGCGGCGCCATCGGCTGGCCGAGCTATCCGGCGCGGACGCCGAGTACTTTGGATTACACGACACTGCGCGAGCCGGGCGTGTGGGTGCAACCGCGCTGGCCGGAGGTCTGGTTTCCTGACGCCTTCGTGGGCACGATGGCCCAGCTGCTATGCGCGCTGGAGGACGGCGTCGAGCCGGAGATCAGCGGCCGCGACAATTTGGAAACGGTGGCACTGTGCGAAGCCGTGTACGCGGCGGCGCGGGAACATCGGGTAACGACGGTGCGGGAGTTTCTTGCATGAGGCTGTCATGCCACGCGCGCCGCCCAGTCGGCCAACCGCCGGCGCGCCGCCGTCAGGCTGTCCGTCCAACGCTGGTACGCCTCGGATTCCGTATGCAGCGCCGCATCGACCTCGGCGGCGTCGCGCTCCGCACGGTCCAGCCGCGTCCGCACCTGCGACCAGCGCTCATCAAGTATCTGTAACGGCGTCTTCGCCGTCGGGCCGGCGTCGGCCTCCGGCCCTGCCGGTTCCTCCACTTGCGCCAGTCGGCGCCCCACCGAGCCTTCGATCTGGTCCAATACCTGCATCCAGGCCGCTATAGGCCGCGCTTCCGTAGGCAACGCCGTCATGGTCCAATCCTCCCCTTTAGCCGTCTTGAAACCGTCCGCATCCTGCTTTGTCGAAATCCTTACAAGGAGCCGCGCACGCAGTAAGCGGAGTAAGCGGGGGGCGACCGCTTACTGCGTGCGCGGCTCATTACCCCGGCTTACTGCGTGCGCGGCTCCTTGCAAGAATGCGGCTCATTACCCCGGCTTACTGCGTGCGCGGCTCCTTGCAAGAATGAATTTCGACAAAGCATCCGCATCCGCGACCCCATGCTACCGTGAATCTCGCGGATTTTGCAGTCCGATTCGGCTCGCCCACCAAGTTCGGATATTGGCCTTCCTTTCTTTCGGCCCCGACGGTATAGGCCGGCTTCCGAAAGGTTTCTTTTGACGCCAATCGCCCGTCTCGCCGGTACGGAGGGAGTCGTGTACGTCTCTTGTTCCACTCTCTGCTTTGCTCGTCATTCGTTCGAGGACGCCCTGCGCGCCATCGCCGAATTGCAATTCACCAAGTTCGACGCCGCCCTGCATGAGGCCGGCCCGCATCTGCGGCCGTCCGAGGTGGCGGCCGACGTGCCCGCGGCGGCCGAACGGTTGCGCTACGGCGGCGGTCTGACGCCGGCGACCTTTTCCGTCGAAATCGAGGCCGACGACGATGAAGAGTACCAGCGCCAGTTCAAAGCCGTCTGCCGGCTGGCGAGCGTCTCAGCCGTACCGCTGATAACGATGTCGGCCGCCCCGGCTGGCAGCCCCATCGACGCCGAAGTGAAGCGCTTGAACCGGCTGACCGTCGTGGCCGGCAAGGAAGGCGTTCAGTTGGCGCTGGCCACGCGCATCGGCACGTTGACCGAAGACCCTGAAGCAGCCGCGACCCTCTGCGAGCGCGTGCCGGGCTTGGGCGTGACCCTTGACCCCAGCCATTACCTCGCCGGGCCGCATTCCGGCAAGAACTACGATTCCCTGTTTCCGTATGTGCGGCACGTCCAGCTGCGCGACACCGGACGCGGGGCGAACCAGTTCCAGGTGCGCGTCGGCCAGGGCGAAATGGAGTACGGCCGGATCGTGGCGCAATTGGCCCGCTGCAACTACAACCGTTTGTTGTCGGTGGACATTCGCGAGGCGCCTGACGCGCCGTTTGCCATGCAGCCGGAAGTGCGTAAGCTCAAATATCTGCTGGAAAGCCTGGTGTGATTAAGAGTCTCTACCTGTAGCGGTCAAATACGGCTGTTTCAGCCGTATTTCGTTAATGAATCGCCTCTCACTTCTTGGGCGCCGCGGCCTTTTTCGGCGCCGGTTTCGCTTCCTTCTTCGGAGCGACTTTAGCCTTCTTCTTGTCCTTGCCCTGCGAGTTGTTTCCCTTTGCCATGACGCTTTCCTCTCCGTAATGGTACATAAGCCATTTGTTTGATGGCGACAGCAGAATCGCTATGCTATTAAATTCCCATCTCGCGGGCAGGAATTCTCTCCGAAGGAGGTCCGATGAACGAGACGACGACCGACGGCCCGGCGTTCGCGCAGAACTATCTTGCCGAGGCTCGCATCGAGTTGGCGATGGCCGCGACAGGCATGAAGCACTGTCTAGGCCAGCTAAAGGAAAGTCAGGTTTGGTGGCGCCCCAGCGAGTCAATGAACAGCGTCGGCAATCTGCTGCTCCACCTTTGCGGCAACCTAAGGCAGCGCTTCCGGTCGGTCATCGACGGCTTGCCGGACGACCGCGACCGGCCGACAGAGTTCTCCGAACGCGGGCCGATCCCGACGCCTGAGTTGCTCCTCCGACTAGATGGGGTAATTGACGCGGCCGATGCGGTACTCGCCCATCTAACCCCTTCGCGGCTCCTTGAAAGCCGGCTTTACCGCAGCCTTCGCGGCGACACGGAGGGGACCGTCCAGGCCGTCGTTTTGCAGACCCTCATGCATCTGAGCGGCCACGTGCAGGAAATCATCTACATCACTCGGCTTCAATTGGGCGACTCCTACCAGTTCCGGTCGCCGCCTTCGCCACCGGCCCCGGACGCCAAGACCATCGCCGCCGATGATGTGGTGTTCGCGGGAGGAATGCTGCCGGCCCACGCGCCGGCAGCTCCTGCGGAAGTGATTCTAGCGCCGGCGCCTTCTTCTGGCGAGAGTCGGCCGGCCGAAGCGGTCGGCGGACCTCCGCTGAAGGATTATCTCCTGGACCTGGAACAGGAATTTCAGGACCAGAATGATGAGGGTAAAGTGTAGGGTATGCCTCCCGAAGTAGGCGATCCTCCCACCCCGGACTCACGAGTACGTTCGCCCGGGGTGCGACGGCCCCCCTTGCATTTGCCGGCGCCGTCGGTGAGAATGCGTCGTGTTGCATACACCATTGAAGGATTTACGCGATGAAGCAACTACTCTTTTATGCCGCCGCCCTGCTTACCATCTCATCGGCGGCCGCGGCCGAAAAATCGTCCCATGCCTTGGTCGAAGGGTTGAAGAATCCGGCCTCGGCAACGGTCGGCTTGGGCGGAAAGGTGTACGTCGCCGTCGGCGGAGCGGCGGACAAAGACGCCGGCGCGTCGGTCGTGCTGATTGAGAACGGTAAGGCCGTCCCTTTCGCCAGCGGACTGGACGATCCGAAAGGCATGGCCGCCTACCAGCAATGGCTCTTCGTCGCCGACCGGAAGCGCGTCCGGCGGATTGACAAAACGGGCCTGGTGGACGTCTTCGTTGCGACCAACGCCTTTCCCACGGAACCGCATTCCCTCACCGGCATGACGGCCGACCCGGAAAGCGGAATGCTCTACGTCAGTGATTGCGGCTACGCCAATGGCAAAGGCGCCGCGATCTACCGCGTTACGCCCCTCGGATTAGTGAGCGTCCTCCTTGACGCGACGCGCCTTCCCGCCATGCAAAAGCCGACCGCCTTGCTGCTCGACGGCGCTTCCCATCTCCTCGTGGGCGACGCCAGTTCGGGTACACTGTATCGGATCAAGCTGGCCGACGGCTCGACAGAGAAGCTGGCCGACGGCCTCGGCACCGTCGCGGGCTTGGCGTGGGACCACCACGGCCGATTGTTCGTCAGCGACGGCGAAGGCCGCCGGCTGCTAGTCTTGCCCCGGCTCGGCGATAAACCTGTCGTGACGGCGAAAGGCCTCCGCGCCCCCGCCGGCGTCTGCCTCGACCCTACCGGCAAGCACATCCTGGTCGCCGAGCGTGAAGCGGGGAGCCTGACGGCCGTGGCCGCAGGCGTACCCGGCGCCGAGGTGGACGACGCGCCGATGCCCCTGGAAACAGCCGTCGCCTTCCCCGATCTGCAATGGGCGGGTTGGAAAGGCGAGACCGACGACGGCAAACCCAATCCCCTGCGGCCCATCGTCCTGACCCACGCCGGCGACGGCAGCAACCGCGTCTTCGTCGCCGACGAACACGGCTTCATCCACGTCTTCGCCAACGATCCGAAGACGACCAAGTCGAAGATCTTCCTTGACCTGCGCGACCGAGTGGTCTACGACGACAAGACCAATGAGGAAGGTTTTCTTGGCATGGCATTTCATCCAAAATATAAGGAAAATGGCGAAATCTACGTTTTCTACACGACTCGTAAGGCGAAGCTGACCAACGTGCTATCACGATTCAAGGTGCGCAAGGACGATCCCGACCAGGCGGACCCGGATTCCGAGGAAGAGTTGTTGCGCATCACCCGGCCTTATTGGAACCACGACGGCGGCTCAGTTTGTTTCGGCTCCGACGGTATGCTCTACCTGCCGCTCGGCGACGGCGGCGCCGGCAACGACCCCTTCGACAATGGCCAGCACCTCAACACTTTGTTGGGCAAAATCGTACGCATTGACGTGGATCACAAGGACGAAGGCAAGAAGTACGCGATCCCCAAGGACAACCCGTTCGTGGACCGGCGCGGCGAGCGGCCCGAGATTTGGGCTTATGGATTGCGCAATGTCTGGCGGATGTCCTTCGACCGTAAGACGGGCCAACTGTGGGCCGGCGACGTGGGCCAGAACCTATTTGAAGAGATCGACTTGATCCATCGCGGCGGCAATTACGGCTGGAACCGGCGCGAAGGTTTGCACCCGTTCGGCGCGCGCGGGACCGGCCCGCGCGAGGATTTCATCGAACCGATCTGGGAATACGACCACGAAGTAGGCAAGTGCATCATCGGCGGCCACGTCTACCGCGGCGCCCGCTTGACTGAACTGCAAGGATACTACGTCTACGGCGATTACGTCACCGCCCGCATCTGGGCCTTACGCTACGACGAGGCGAAAGGCCGCGTCGTGACCAACCGGCCGATCAAGGACCGCGGCAAAGCCATGTTCTCATTCGGCGAGGACGAAAAAGGCGAGGTCTACCTGCTGAGCGGCTCGCTCGACGGCAAAGGGATTTACGGGTTCGTGAAGCAAGCGCCTGCGCCGTAAAGACGCTGACAGAAGGCGAGCGGCGGGGTTTATCCCCGCCGGGTTAGCCTCTTGGTATCTACACAAACCCTTCGGGCTTCCTCTACTGACAAGTGTGCCATGCTTTCGCGGGCTGACATTGAAACCGTGTCCCGTCCAAACCCCGCGAAAGCATGAACTCCCTCGCGGGACTCATGCTTTCGCGGCGGCTTGAGCAGGCGCACGGTGCTGACAGAGGCCGCGAAAGCATGGTACCCAAGCTTATCTAGATAACAATGGGTCAAGCCCGGTCAACGCGGGTAGCTTGCCGCTCATGCTAGGACACTCACTCGCTGGACGCCGACGAACTCCAGTCCGCCGGCCGCCTCGGCTTCGACTTCCAGGCACAAAAGAATCGCTTCCCGCACCCGCTCCATCAATTCATCGAGCGAACGAGCCTGGGTATGGCAACCGGGCAGCGCGGGGACCGAGGCGACGTAGTAGCCTTCCTCGTCGCGCTCGATGACCACGCTGAACTCACGGCTCATAGAAGACCCCCTGCGATTTCAAGATAATCGACGATGCTCGATGGGTCGGGCACTTCCAGGCCGTCCTCGCGCATCCCTTCGATGTGAAGCTCAATCGCCTCACGCAGGTGTCGTTCCGTCTCTTCGACCGTTACACCCGTCGCCACACAGCCCGGCAGATCGGGAACATAGGCGGCATAGTTCCTTTCAGCCCGCTCGACCACGATCGCATACTTTTTCATGCTTCTCTCACGGTATCAGGCCGGCCCATCACTTTTCTGCCTGACGGCCGGCGGCGTAGGCGGGTTGTTCAGCAGTTTGATAATATGGCGGGCCAGAACGTCTTTGATTTCCCGGTGACGCGGGACCGGCTGAGATACTCCGGTCGTCGGGTTGCGATACCAGTCATGCTTGCCCCCGTGGCGCACGAACTCGCAGCCGAGTCCTTCTATGGCATGGATCAAGTCCACGCGCTTCATGAGACGACCAGATCATCGACTTTGCGAATCGCCGGCAGCCGACCGCCGCTCAAGTCCGCGTAAAGGTCGCGCAGATGTTCTTTCAGGGTGTCTAATGTCTCACCCTGCGTCCAGTAGTCTGGGAAGTCCTGGAGGTAGCCCAACCAGGCGCCATCCTCTTCCCAATAGGCGTACTTAACCGTTTGCATCGATCAGCGTCCTCGGTCCAAGGGAAGCGACGAAGATAGTCTACCGCAAGCCGAAGCGGTATGTCAGGGCTTCTTCTCCAACAACTTCGCGTCTACTTCCTTCCAGAACTCCGCCGCCGACTGGTAGTTGATCGTCGCTAGAGTTTTGATGGAACGAAGAAGGTCTGCGTCCCGCTCGGGCTTGAAGTCGCAGAACAGCTCTTTGAGGGGCATGTCCTTCAGCAGCGACAGGTCGGACACTAGGGTATTGCTGCATAAAAGCATATCCAGTTTCATACCTTTCAGCGGCGACAGGTCGGACACCTTCGTGCCGCCGCAGTTCAGATACGTCAGCGGCATGTCCTTCAGCGGCGACAGGTCGGTTATCTGCGTACCGCCGCAGGACAGCCTCGTCAGCGGCATGTCCTTCAGCGGCGACAGGTCGGACACGGCTGTGCCTGAGCAGTCTAGGCTCTCCAATTTCATGCCCCTCAGTGACGACAAGTCGGACACTTGCGTGTCGTCGCAGTGCAGGTACGTCAGCGGCATGTCCTTCAGCGGCGACAGGTCGGACACGGGGGTTCCGTAGCAATAAAAAGTCACCAGTTTCATGCCTTTCAGCGGCGACAGGTCGGACACGGCTGTGCCTGAGCAGTCTAGGCGCTCCAATTTCATGCCCCTCAGTGGCGACAAGTCGGAAACTTGCGTGTCGCCGCTGAAGTCCAGCCACGTCAGGGGCATGTCCTTCAGCGGCGACAAGTCGGACACTTGCGTGCGGGCGAAGTTCAGATACGTCAGCGGCATGTCCTTCAGCGGCGTCAGATCAGCCAACTTCGGAGCGACGCAGGTCAGCCACTTCAGCTTCATGCCCTTCAACGGCGACAGGTCCGAGAGACGGCTTTTCCACTTGACGCTCTCTTGACAGTCCAGCTGTTCCAGGTCTGGCAACGCTCGCACCGGCGTGACATCCGTCACTTTGTCCGTGAAAAACCCGAGACTCTTGACCTTGCCGTCAAAGACGCCGGATGTGACCTTGCCGTCGAAGCCGGGATTGCGTCGCGTCAGTTCGGCGGCGACCTCCTCCACCTGCTTCTCCGGCGGCAAATCCTGCACCTTCTCCACCCACGCCTTGTCCAGTGGCGCGAAGGAGGTCTTCGCCGCCTCGCCCGGCTTGTCCACGCGGCTCACCGTGACCACCACCTTGCCGCCGCGCGTCAATGTTATCGGATTGGTCCCCTGGTCGATGACCATCTCATGCTCGGCCCCATCGGCGCCAATGAGTTTCAAGGTGTATTTTCCCGAATGGATCGACAGCTGCTGTTTCGACTTCGGATCAAGAACATCTACCTGAGCGCCATTCTGCTCTACGGACACCTTCACGTCAGGGTCGGATGTTTTAATCTCCAGCGTACCCCGATCCGTCTGCACATACACCACAGCCCCCGCCGCTATTACCAGCGCGGCCGCGGCTCCCACTAGCGCGAAGATCGCCGTGCGCCGACGAGATTTGGGCTTGGCGAGACGCGCTGATGGCCGACTCTCCGCCACGAAGATTTCGGTCGGACTCCCGCCGTCGTCCTTGTCCATCAGTACGCCCTGGGGATTCTTCTCGATGGCCGCGAGTTGGTCCGCCACCTCTTGGGCCGACGACGGCCGATCCGCCGGCTTTTTCGCCAGCAGACGCATCACCAAATCGGCCAACGCTGGCGGCGTCTCGGGATTCACTTCGCGCACCGGCTTGGGGTCGGCGAGCGCCAGGGCCGTGAGCAGGGCCATCGTCGTGTCGCCGCTGAACGGCATGGCGCCGGTGCAAAAGCGGTATAGCACACAACCGAGGCTGAACAAGTCGGTGCGGGAATCGACTTTTTGGCCGGCCCCTTGCTCCGGCGACATATAGGCGGGCGTACCCACAATGGCGCCGCTGTGCGTCAGGTGAACGTCGTCGGTTCCGACGCGGGCCAGACCGAAATCGAGGATTTTAACCCGTCCCTTATGGTCGGAATCGAGCCAGATGTTGCCGGGCTTGATGTCGCGGTGGATCAGGCCGCGCGCGTGAGCGGCGGCCAGTCCCTCGGCGATCTCACCGCCCATCCGCAATATCTGCGCGAGGTTCGGCTTACGGCCGTCTTTCAACCATTTGTCGAGCGGCATTCCGTTAAGAAATTCCATCGCCAGGAAGGGAACGCCGTTGTCTTCATCGACCTGGTAAATGGTGACGACGTGATCGTGGTGGACGGCGGCCATGGCCTGGGCTTCGCGGAGAAAACGCCGGCGCGCGGACGCATCGGCCGCCAGGCGCGGCAGCATCACCTTGAGGGCGACGAGACGTTTCAGCTTGGGGTCTTCGGCCTGAAAGACCGCACCCATGCCGCCGCGGCCCAGCTCTTTCAGGACGCGATAGCCGCCCAGCCGGCCGATCTCGTCGGCTTGCTGCGGCGGCCTCAGCGAAACGCTTTCGTCCACCATCATTTCCGGGGCGGGCGTTGGCGCATTGGGGAAAGTGTTCTCGCCAGCCGCCGTGTCGGCCCCGCGCGCGCTAGCCGGCATTTCCTGCAACCGCCGCCGTAACTTTTCCAGCAACTCGCTGCGCGGCGCCTGCGTGGCGAACTCGCGTCCCTGTTGAAGAGAGGAGATCAGCGCGTCATCCGGGGGCAGCGTCTGCACGGTGCGGAGACATTTCTCGCAGTGGAGGAGATGCTCCTCAAGGGAGACGGACTCTTCATCGGCACTCTGGCCGAGAAGGAGCCGTTGCAGGACCGGAGCGCTGGGGCACGACATCATCTGAATCATGGCAGACTCCCGGATCGAATACGAACGATGCAATCGATGCACTGAAGTAAGAGTATGCGCTTTTCTGGTGAAACCTGTCAGGAAAAAAATGGATTTAGTGCGAAGGAGGCTCTTTCGCGGTAATGCCGGGAATGCCCTGGAAGTCGGCAAGGTTGTAAGTGTAGATGTTTTCTATGCCGTGGAGGAGCATTCCCGCGGCGGTCTGGCGGTCAAAAACTTCAGCGCCTTTCACGGGCTGTGAACGAATGAGTTGAACCCAACGGGCCACCACCTCGGCGGGCAACGGCAACACAGTAAGGCCCGGTAGCGCGAGAAATTCCTCAATGGCCGCGAGTGCTTCTTCCGGAGTCTTCGGCGAGGAAACGCGCTTCGGATTCGTGATTACGGCGAAGAACTCCGCAAGAAGATGGGGGAAGACGCAAAGCCCGGCGCTCGGCTCTTTCGCCCTATCCACGAGAGATCGGGAGGCGGCCCTTTGAGGTGCGGAGGCCGCCACGCTGTAGACTAGCACGTTAGTGTCAACCATCTCAATCGTCATCGCCGTAAATCTCCCGCCGACTCAGGCTTCCAATAACCTTCATATCCCACAGAGGCAGTTCTCCCTTCGACGCGGCCGGTTTAGCGGCCGGCAGCTGCTTGCGGAGTGTGGCCACGAGCTTCTGGATGTCGGCGACGACCTGCTCAGGCAAACCTGTCACATCTATCATCTCAGCGATCATGGTGAAACCTCTTCCGTAGAAACTTATCCCTGCCACTAGATTACCGCAACGGTCTAGAAGTTGTCAAAGCCCCGTTCACGGCCACTGGTCGGCCAGTTCCTGGCGCAGCCGGCGCAGCACACGGCTCGTGGCCAGGTAAACCGCGTTGACGCTCATGCCCAACTCGGCCGCGACTTCCGCGGCCGGCCGACCGACCGCGGCGTGTTCCCAGCACGCCTTCCAGGTCGCGGGTTGGAACTCCGCTTGCATCAGTTCCAAGGCGCGGACGGCGAGATGTCGCTGAAACTCCTCTTCCGCCAGGACGGCTATGTCATCGCCGACCGTCCGCTTCGGCAATTCGCCGCCGACCAGCGCGGAAGGTTGCCGGCGCTGAATCTCGCGCCATTTGTTCATCAGTACGGTGCGCAGCCAGTTACGAAAGCCCTTGTTGTGGTCGTAAGTAAACTCCGGCAGTTTGCGGACGAGAAGGGTGAAGACTTCCTGAACAAGGTCGGCGGCGTCCGATTCCTGCAAACCCACCCGACGCGCCCAATAGAAGAGTAAAGGTGTATAAAGATCGACGAAGCGACGCCATGCCCGCTGGTCGTCGGGGCTACGCAATTGTTGCAGCAAGCTCGGCGGCGTTGTGTGCATCACCCTTCCGCCAGGTTCAGTTTCCACGCCTTGATTCGCCCGACGTTGCGCGCCTCCACCGGCTCGACCTCCCGGAACCGAGCCTGCGTCTCGTCATCGACCGCCTCGTAAAGAGAGTTCGTGACGGCGATTTCGCTGGAGCCGGCGACCGCCATCAGTCTCGCCGCGACGTTGATACAGTCGCCGATGGCGCCGACGTGCGTGCGGCTGAACGGCTGCAAGGAGACGATCTGTAAATCGCCGATGGACATGCCCAAGTGGACGCCGCCGGAGGTCTGAACGCGATCGATGCGGCGCTGCCAGTGGTTGGAAACCGAGTTGCCGATGCTCACCAGCGCGCGAGCCGTGGCGAGCGCCGCCCGCACGGCGTCCTCCCGGCGATCGGGGATGCCGTAAAAGGCGATCACCTCGTCCCCGACGAATTGGTACAGCATTCCGCCGCTATTGATGATCTGGTATCGAGCTTTTGAATAAAAGGAAGTAAGGCTCTCTCGAATGATCTCGTTGTCCGGCGTGTCGCGCACATAGCTGGAAAAGGAGCAAAGGTCGCAGAACAGGACGACCACGCCGCGGTACGTTCCGGGCGGAAAGATCTCGCGCGGGGTCTTTTGCTTTGGCTCACGGAGTTGCCGAAGCCGCCAGAAGCCGAAGTGCCACGTCAACGCGGCGTTCAACGGGTCGTGTTCGTATTCGGCAAGGGACTCGCCGCCGAAGGCGTGAAAGCCCTTGGCCTGGTCAATGGTCTGGCGAACGTCGAGAAGGTTCTCGGCCGTGATCGCTTCGACCTCCACTCCGAAGCGCTCGCGCAGCATCCCGAGCAGGCGCCGCCCGTCCCACACTTGCAATTCCAGGCCGGGCGGCAGATGTTTCCGCAATTCAGCTTCGGCGTTGGGCCATTCGGGCCGATTCTCCGCATCGATTACCAGAATGATTTTCGAGCCGTGCGGTGAAACGGCGGCCTCATTCTTATACTTGCGCCGGAGATGCTTTAGCACGGCTTCGGTTGAATACCCAAATTTGATCTCGACGAAATACGGCGGCAAGTCGCCCGGAGCGACTCGAATATCGGCGAAGACTCCTGGCGCACCGAGGTGGTACTCGCGGGTAATATGGATGTTCTCGGGAAGGAGGCCGTCCGCGGCGATGTGTTCAAAACGGCAGAGATCGCAGCACAATTCCTCCAGGAGCAGACGCAATTGACTGGCATGGCTTTCGTCCGCCGGGGCGGGGGTTTCCATAAAGGCTCCATCATTCGACAATGTGGGAATCAAGCAGCCGCTACCGATCTTCCATCATGCGGCCGTCCTAGCGCGCTGTCAACGAAGAACGCTTTGTCTTGTAGGGTCACGCTTCCTTGTGCCGCCGCCGCCGCGTCCGTACAGTAGGGAGATGGGTTGGAAGGTATCCCGGCTCTCTTTTTCTCCGACAAAAGGAATCTCACATGGTTCGAGCAATGGGCGCCCTGTTGGCCGGGCTGCTGCTAGCGCAGGCCGGCGCCGTCCGTGCCGCCGATGAAACGCCGGCCGGCTCCTGGAAGTGTACGCTGCCTTTTCAGGGTGCGTCGTGGCTGCTCAAGCTGGAGTCCAAAGACGGCAAGTGGACCGGCACGGCCCTCCCCGGTGAGAAAACGCCCGATGGCAAAGTACAAGACGTGACCATCGCTGACGGCGTCCTCAAGTTTTCGCTCAAACTCGAACAACAGGGCGTAGCCCTTCCCTTCGAGGGCGCCGTGACCAAGTCGGGCGATAAGATCCTCGGTTCCGTCGTCCTGGGCGGTAAGGTCTTCCCTGCTCAACTGGAAAAAACGACGCTGACCAGCTTCGACCCCTACGACGTAATCAAGGACGAGCTGGCCAAGCAGACCGGCGACGCTGATGGTGTGCGGCTGGTTTTGGAACTGCTCAGTCAGGCCAGGGAGAAGAAGGCCAAGCCGGACGAAGTCCGCAGCTGGGCCGACAAGGCCGTCAAGTGGGCGGAGCCGTACGGCCCGCGCTGGCAGCGCGAAGTCACCATAAACTTGGCTGAGATTCTCGGCGAACAGGACGGTTACGGCGCCGTCGCTTTGCAGTACGCCCAGAAGGCGGAGCATTCCTTGGATGCGAAGAAGGATTCGCCCGGCGCGCAGCGTCGCGTTCTTAAAGCGCTGGCCTCCGCCTTGAATAAGTCGGACAAGAAAGACGAGGCCAAAGAGGTCGAGCTTCGCTTGGAGAAGATCCCCGTAGTGACGGCTCCGCTGTTCCCCGGCCGCAAGGGTAAGAGCGATCGCGTCGTGTTGGTGGAGCTGTTCACGGGCGCCCAATGTCCGCCGTGCGTCACCGCCGACGTGGCGTTCGACGCTTTGGATAAATCTTACAAGCCGAGCGATGTGGTGTTTTTGGAATATCATCTGGACATCCCCGGGCCCGACCCACTGTCCAATAAAGACACCGAGGATCGCCGAAAGTACTATGGCCCGAACATCAAAGGTACGCCGACGATGTTCGTCAATGGCAAGGTCGGGCCGTCGCCGGGAGGCCGCGGCGAGGACGACGCCCAGGAGAAATATGACGAGTATAGCACCCTGATTCAGCCGTTGTTGGAGAAGCCCGCCAAGGCCCAGATCAAAGCGACGACGAAGGTGGCCGACGGCAAAACGCACGTCAAGGTGGACGTCTCGGACCTGGCGGAAACCGGCGAGGACGTGCGCCTGCGGTTGGCGCTAGTGGAGGATCAGGTGGCGTATAAGGGCGGCAATCGAGTGGCTCTGCACCATCAGGTCGTGCGCGGCTTCGTGGGCGACGGCGCCGCCGGCACCCCGCTGAAAGAGAAGACCGGCCGGCAGGTCACGGCCATCGACTTGGAGGCGGTGCGCAAGGGACTGAAGGAATACATGAAATCGTCGGTGGATGCGACGGGGCCGTACTTCGGCAAGGAACCGCCGGTGGACCTGAAGAATCTACGGCTAGTGGCGTTCGTGCAGAACGACGACACCGGCGAGATTCTACAGGCGGTGCAAGTGGACCTGCCGACGGAGTGAAAACTGTTTAGAGGCTGTAACAAAATGGCGAACGGCCGGCGTAAG
>DHJA01000264.1:48779-55501 GCA_002404095.1 Planctomycetaceae bacterium UBA4732
TACGCCGGCCGTTCGCCCATAGAGCTAGTGGCTCTTAGAGTGTTTTCTTCATGCGCGTCCTCATCACAGGCGGTTACGGGTGTATCGGAAGCTGGATCGTCCGCGAACTGTTACAGCGCGGCGACCAGGTCTTCATCTACGACCTCAAGGAAGACCCGCGACGAATGCGCCTCCTCATAAGCGAGGAGCAAGTCGGCCGCACGACGTTCGTGCGAGGTGATGTGACCAATTTGGCATCGCTCAAGGCGGCGATCAGTGGGAACCAGATAACGCACATCATCCACTTGGCCGGCTTGATGGTGCCGGCCTGCCGGGCCGACCCAATCCTCGGCGCCAAGGTGAACGTCCTGGGTACGCTGGCCGTCTTCGAGGCAATGCGCGAAACGCAAGGACAAGTGAAACGGGTGGTCTTCGCCAGTTCCGCAGCCGTGTTCGGCCCGCCGGAGGATTACCCGGCCGGCCCTCTTGCCGATGATGTGAAACTGTCGCCTACGACCCATTACGGATATTTTAAGTGCTGTAACGAGGGCAACGCCCACGTCTATTTCCGGGACCACGCCTTATCGAGCGTCGGCCTACGGCCGTGGACGGTTTACGGGCCGGGTCGAGACCTCGGCATGACCTGCGAACCGACCAACGCGATCAAAGCGCTGGCCGTCGGCCGGCCGTATCACATCAGCTATGGCGGCATGCAGGATCTGCAATACGTGGAAGACGTGGCGGGCGTTTTCGTGCGTTGCTTGGAGGCGCCTTATACAGGCGGCAAGTCGTACAACCTACGCGGCGCCGTGGTGACGATGGCGGCGTTTCACAAAGTCTTATGTGTGGCGGACCCCAGGGCCGCCGATCTCATTACGTTCGGCGAACTCCAGCTGCCCATCGCCTACAATCTCGACGACTCGGCCCTTCAGTGCGATTTGGGGCCGATGCCGTGTACGCCTTTGGAAGAAGGCGTGCGGCGGACGTTGGAGCACTTCCGCGGACTTCAGGCCGAAGGCCGTTTGGATACCTCGGACCTAAAAGCTTAGGCAACCTCCAGGCGAGCCGCCGGGTTTATCCCGGCGGGCCGGACGGCGGGCATAAAGCCCGCCGCTCGCCTGCGCGTTGACTACCCCGTTTCAATTGCCTGGCGGCAACAGCGGCGAAATGTAGCCTTGATAGATCTGCTTGACCGCGTCCGACGAGACGAAGAAGTCGAAGCCGCCGCGCTCCGGCGTCAGCGTCACCGCCACGCCAAGATAGGCGGGCGTTCCCTTTATCGGCTTCGGGAACTTCGCCGCCAGCGGCGGCGCCGACGCCTCGATGAGCGGTTTGACGAAATCCAGGATGACGGCAACGTACTGAACGGCGTCAATCTGCATCAGGAACGTGGCCTCGGGCGGCAACTCCTTGCGGACGGCGGCAAACGCCTTGTCGGCGCCGGCCGTGTCCGCGCCCTTGAAATACTGGTCGAGCAGCTTCTCGGCGGACTTCCAGTCCTTGGCCATGACCTGAACGATCTCCTTGCCGTCCGTGCCGATCCAGGAGTTCAGGCTCTCGCCCATAAGCTTCTTCATGCCCTCGGCCATCTGCTTCTTCATCGCTTCCGGCATTTCCTTACCGCCCGCCCCCCCCGCGGACATAGTCTTCTCCAGGTCGAAGACCATGTGGATGGAGGTAAAGTCGATGTCCTTATACTTCTCGGCCTTCTCCTTGACCGTCGGCTTTTCCTTGAAGTAGACGTTCTGGAAACCGCCCTCGGCGCCCATCGCCTTGAGCATCTGGATCGAAGCCGCGACCGCCTTCTCCGGCTCGGCGGCCTTCATCACATACACGCCCGATATCGGATAGCTAACGGCGCCGATCGACTCCGTGGCGCCGGTCTTGCTCCACGCGTCGAACGCCGCGGCCATGTCCTTGGCGCCTTTGGAGTCTGGGTCGGCGGTCAGGCCGAGCATCATGGAGCCGAGACTCTTGAGGAAGACCGGGCTGATCTCCATGCCGGTGTAGAAGACCTGACCGGCCGGCAGCTTGGCCAAATCCGTGAACGCCGACTGCTTCGAGCCTTTCAGCAAATCGGCCGTCGGACTGCCGGCGCGTACTTCCGACTGCTGGTGCACGGCCACGCCGCCCGGCCGCACTTCCAGCGTGACCAGGGCGCCCTTGCTGTCCTCGACGGCCTGGAAGATGGGGCCGATCATCTTCTTCATCAGCTCAAACTGCGCTTTCTGGGCCTTGCCGACCGTCTCTTCCAGCTTCTTGAGTTGCTCGTCCGTGGCCTCATGGGCGCTCTTAATCTGGTTGGCGTATTCCTTATTAAAGACATCCATACTCAGGTAAACGCCGAGGTCGCTGGAGAGCAGCTTGGCGGCCTGCTGCTTGCTGATCTTGCCGTCCAGGCCGGCCGCCTTCTTGGTGAAGGCGACGGCAACTTCCTTAAGCGGCGTAACGACGACGTAGTCTTTTTTGTCCACGAAAAAGACGTTCTCATTGTTCCCGTCGCTTACGGTTGATTCGTAGCCGTCGCCCGGCTTCAGGCCTTTCTTTTCCGCATCCGAAAGGATGTTGTCGCGGAAGTCGGCGTAATTGGTGACAGCCGCGATAATCGCCAAATGGGGCGGGTTCTCGCCCGGTTTGGGCATTTCCGTGAACACCACGAAGATGGGGCCGTCTTTGGCGAGGCCGCGCAGCTTACGGCCGGCAATGCCTTCTTTGAGCATCTTCTCCGACTGCTCTTGCACCATCTCGGCCCGGTCGGGCACGGCGTTCTTGAGGAAGGCGACGACGTGGTCGCGCAGCGACTCCACTCCGTTGAGATGTATCACGAGCGGCGCGTCGGCCGGTATCCAGCTGAGAGAAGATTTTTCAGCCGGAATCGGCGCCGTCCAGGCCAGCGGCGCGGCCGCCGTCAGCACGAACACGGCCGCGGCCGCTTTCATCCATTGCGAGTGCTTCATCGATTAGACTCCTGTTGCGAGTGTCAGTAGATGCTTCGTAGGTAAGGTCAATAACGACCGACGATTTTTGCCTTTACTTCAGCCTTTTTGTCGCTCAAAGCCACGACAGTGCATTCCTTGTTGGCAGGCGCCGTTCCTTCGAGAGTGACGGTCTCGCCGGCGCCCGATTTGGCGAGAACCTTTGGAGAATCTATTTTGCGATCCAGGTCGCTCATAACTTCATTCGCGTATTCCGTCGCAACCAGGTAGAGCGTCACCGGCGCGCCCGGAGAGGTCGCCGTTACCGTAACCTGCATGTCTTTGGTTTGAACGGGAATGGCCATCACGCCTTTGGCGATGTTCGCGTCAAGCATCACCGATTTTTCGTCCTCAAGCCGTTTGAGCTTGCAGCCCGCCAACAGCACGGTAAGAGCTAGCAATCCCCATACCCATCGTGTCTCTCGCCGCATGATCGGTCCTCCCAGTTAAGACCCCGCGCTCCCCGTTGGGTCGCGGCTAAACTCTTTTCAGTTCAGACTTTCATTCGCCGACCGGCGCGCCGCGCGCCGGCGCGACGCGAAAAACGCCGTTGCCCTCCTGGGCGTCCAGACGCGGCTGGCCCCAGGTCATCGGCCGCGCCAGCGGCTCGATGTGTAATACCACCGTGCCGTTCTGAAAGATTCGCACCGACCCGGACGACTGGCTGACGACCACTGCCACCGCCTTGGTACATTTACTGATAGACGCGGCCGCGGCATGGCGAGTGCCCAGTCCCATGCTCAGGGTGATGTCCTTGTCGGGCGCCTCGATGCGAATGCAGGCGGCCAAGGCCACGCCGTCGCGGCGGATGACGATGGCGCCTTCGAGCTGGGCGATGTCCTTGATCTGTTCACGCACCGCCGGGTCGCGCACGTCGCGTTCGTGCGGGCTGTAGCCGCGGAACGGGTTGAAGTTCATCGGCCGCGACATGGTCAATACCTTGCGCGTGTCGCCGACGACGAACATGGTGCCGACCGGATGGCCCTCACGGCCCTCGCGGCCGATCTCCAGCGCGAGATCCACCACGGCCCGTAGCGTCTCCAACGGCACGTGCGTGTCCAGGCGCCGCAGGTCTTGGCTGCTCAGTCGTTCGAGGTGTTCGCCGAGATGGATGAGGCTGAGGCTGTCCACCGCCTCATGCGGTCCTTGGCCGACTTCGATGCCGTTGTAGACAACGACCACGTCGGACCCTTGATGGAGTTTATCGCTGCGCACCGCCTCCAATAAGGCGAGGCTCATGCGTTCTTGCGTCGGCGTCGGGCCCGAGTCGATGTCGAGTACGGTCAGGCCGGGATGGGTGCGCAACTGAGTGGTGAGAAGGCCGTCCTCGGCCGCGACGAGCAAGCGGCACTCGCCGAGTTGTTCCCGCACGGCGACCCAATCGAGTTCGGTTTCCGTGAGGAGTAGAACGGCGTCGGCAGGCAACCCTTCGACGAGTTGTCGGGCCGCTTGCAGCAACGCGATGGTTTGGGAAGGAAGCGCCATTATAAGCCGACAACTCGCATCGGGCCTCGTTGACTTGCAAACGTGTTCCCATCGTAGCGGTCGGCGGGGGCGACGGCAACCAGAAGAGTAGTTAGTAGTGGACGCCATTCAGTCATGGTTGTTGCCGCCAGTCATTGACGTCGTGCCGTTTACTACTGACTACTGACTACTGACTACTCTTTCTGCTATCCTGACCGCGCCCTCAAAATGAAAGGAAGCGAAGATGCACGACAGCATCCTTCAATCGGTCGGCTGGACGCCTTTAGTACGGCTGCGCCGGCTGGCGGCCGACGTATCCGCGACCGTCTGCGTCAAGGTCGAGTCGCTTAACCCCGGCGGCAGCGTCAAGGATCGCGTCGGCGTGGCGATGGTGGCCGAGGCCGAGCAACGCGGCTTATTGCGGCCTGGCGGCACTCTCATCGAAGCCACGGCCGGCAACACCGGCGTCGGTCTCGCCCTTGTCGCCGCCGTCAAGGGCTACCGCTGCATCTTTGTGCTGCCCGATAAAATGTCGAACGAAAAGATCCTTTTATTAAAAGCCTACGGCGCCGAGGTCGTCATCACGCCGACCAACGTGCCGCCTGACTCGCCCGACAGCTACAACGGCGTCGCCGACCGCCTGGCCCGCGAGATCCCCGGCGCCTGGCGACCCAACCAATTCGCTAATCTCTCTAATCCGGAGATTCATTATCGCACGACCGGGCCGGAGATTTGGGAGCAGACGGAAGGCAAGATCACCGCCTTCGTGGCCGGCGTCGGCACCGGCGGCACCATATCCGGCGTCGGCCGCTATCTCAAGGAGCGCAATCCGAACGTCAAGATCATCGGCGCCGACCCGGAGGGCAGCGTACTATCCGGCGGTTCGCCGATGGCCTGGAAGGTCGAGGGCATCGGCGAGGATTACGTTCCACGGACATTTAATAGCCAAGTAGTAGACGAATGGATTCGTATCGGCGACGCGGAGGCGTTCCGCGTCGCCCGCGAACTGGCGCGGCGCGAGGGCATCCTGTCCGGCGGGTCGAGCGGCACGAGCGTGGCCGCTGCCTTGCGCTACGCGCGCCGGCTGACGAAGGACGATGTGGTCGTCGGCGTCATCTGCGACACGGGTCGCAACTACTTGAGCAAGTTCTTCGACGACGAATGGCTCAAGGCGAATAACCTGCTGCCGCGCGAGCTACCGGCGCATTCGGTCGGCGATCTGGTGAAGAAGCGCGGCCCACGGCCGCTGGTGTCGATCACGCCAGACGCGACGGCGGCGGACGCCATCCGATTGCTGCAAGCGACCGGCATTTCCCAGCTGCCGGTGCTGCGCGACGGCCAATCGGTGGGCAGCATACAGGAGGTGACGCTGGCCCGGCTGTTGCACGACGACAGCGACCCGGCGAAGGTAAAAGTCGGTGACGTGATGGCCCGACCGCTGCCGCAGGTGGAAGCGCTGGTGCATCTGGACGAGGCGTACCGCCTATTAATGTCGGGGAACACCGGCGTACTGGTGGTAGCGGACGGCCAAGTGGTGGACATTGTAACGCGGATTGATTTAGTGCGCTATTGGGATGAGACGCGGCGGAAATGAGGCGAGCCGGGGGCGTAAGCCCCCGGAGGATGGTTTCAGTCGCTGCACCGCGCCTCCGGGGGCTTACGCCCCCGGCTCGCCAGGGAGATGTTTGCATGGATCGCCACTGGCTTCTCACCTGGACGACCTACGGGACATGGCTGCCCGGCGACGCACGCGGTTCGGTAACGTCAGTGCGCGAAGCCGCTGGATCGCGCGCCGAAAACGACCAACCGGGGACCGCCTGGGAAGGCCCGCATCCAGGGCTGCGCGCTTCCGCACGCGCCGCGCTCAAGGGGCCACCCGTTTACCTGACAGCCGAGCAAGCCAATGCGCTCCTGGACCAATTTCGAGAAACCGCCGTATATCGGGGTTGGCTGTTGCTTGGCGCCGCAGTCATGGCCAACCATGTTCATCTCGTCGCTGGTGTACCCGGTGACCCGAACCCCGAAGACCTGATGCGCGACTTTAAGGCGTATGGAAGTCGCGCCCTGAATCGCCGTTGGGGCAAGCGGGCCAATGGGACTTGGTGGAGCACCGGAGGCGGCTCCCGGCGAAAGCTGCCCGAGGTGGCTGCCGTCCGCGCTGCTCTCGGATACTTGCGGCGTCAACCAAATCCGCTTCTGATTTGGATCGCCAAAGATCACTCGCCTGGCGAGCCGGGGGCGTAAGCCCCCGGAGTTGCGTTCAGTCGCCGACACCATCCTCCGGGGGCGTAAGCCCAATGCCCG
>DHJA01000213.1 GCA_002404095.1 Planctomycetaceae bacterium UBA4732
CGTCGATCAATTGGGGCGACGGCAAAACCAGCGATGGTTGGGTGGACGGCGCCAACGGATCGTACACGGTCAGCGGAGATCACGCCTATTTACATCCGGCAAGTCTGCCAATCCAAGTGACAGTAGCGGACCCGGTCGGCGAATCGGAAACCGTCGTGGAAACGGCCAGCATCGCAGAGGTTGCGTTGACGGCAACGGGCGGCTTCCAGGAAGGAGAGGTGAACGGCTTATCCCCCACGCTCACCGTGGCGGTCTTCAGCGACCCCAACACCTACGACGCGGCGTACACCTACACAACCACGATCAATTGGGGTGACGGCACAACCGCGACAACCGGCGTGATCGATGGCGAAGACGGCCAATTCCGCGTCACCGGCGAACATGTCTACACGGTCAACGGAACCTACACCGCAACCGTCACCATCACCGATGCGGACGGAACGCAGACGACAACGACCAGCACCGTCACGGTGGGCGACCTGTACGCCAACGTGGCGGAGAACGTCACGGCGGGATGGTTCACGGCCAACAGCCTACTCGGCTCGCCGTCCAGCTACGCGGCGCAGATCAATTGGGGCGACGGCACGTCGGACACCACCGCGACGGGGGCGGTGAAGGTGACGGGTTCGGAAGGCAGCTTCGCCGTGTCTGGAACGCACACCTACGCCGCGACCGGCCCCTACACCGTGCAAATCACGGTCGTTGATGCGGGGGGGACCAAGACGGTCGCTTACGACAACGTGCAAGCGGTGAACGCGCCGGCGGCGGGCTATGACGGCGAAGTCGCCGCAGCTCTGAACACGGCGAGTGGTGTCACGCAGACCGTCTTCGCGGTTCCGGGAAAAAACGGCGGCTTAGTGGACCTGCCAGAGAACCAGGCATATGCGACAGCTGGCGTGTTTAGCCTCCAGACGCTGATAAACAACCCGGAGGGCGCCCTTGTTGCCGCGGCGGTGTCGCAAGCGGCTGTTTACGGGCCGGAATCGGTGACAGGTCCGGCGGTTGTCCCCGGCAACTCCAAATACACATACATCTTTCACTTTCCGCCGATAAAACCTGTAGATTTCAATCCGAACTTTACCTTTGGAACCAGCACTGTCAAGCTAACCACGGTGCTGCACGACTCAAACTCCAACATCGTGGGGTTGGTGGTCCAGGCGTCCTTCGCCAACGTGCCGGCCATAAAGACCTTGACGCTGACGAACTGGTTACGATGGGAACCCAACGCCGTGCTCACGTTCCCGGTGACCGTGGTGCAGGTGCAAGTGAGCGACCCGGATCCAAAAGTCGCCGTTGCGTTTCTGCCTAACCCAATTCCTTCAGTGATTTTTCCGGACGAAAACAAGTTTGACACTGACACGCTTCGAGCCGCCGTCAAAATTGACTCGAGCGATGTGAAGAATGATGCAGACGGATTGGGATATGGAGCGCAAGTTACCCTAATAGGGCCCAACGGTAATCAAGGGGTGAACAAGATCGAGGCTGGTTTCATTCAGCATGCCACTACGTCCCTTCAAGCCACCTATAAACCAAAGCAAACGCTGACGGCCAAATACAAAGGCAAGCCGGCTTCTGATTACATCGCCATGCTTGATAAGAGTCCTGGCCCTCTCCCGTGGTACCAGGATACCAAAGACGGGGTCTTCAAAAACGCAACGAAGAATACGAACACGGCCCTCATTAACGATGGAGACAGTCCCAGTACTTACGTCCCCCTGACCTACGACAAAGCTCCCGCCGGCATACTATTGCAAAACACCTGGCCTGATCGTAAGGACTTGATCACGAGAATCGATTACAAGGATACATTTACCCTGGATGTCGCGGCTCGGACGACCGACGGAGCGAGCAACGCATCGAGCCTTTATTATGTAGAGGCGAGCGTTGATTGGTCTTTTGACGGTTCCGGCACATTCAAGTTGAACCGGAACGCCGCCTCTCCGAAGGATTCGGTACTGGACTTTACAGCCGCCAAGAACCCAGCCGTGGTGGTCACCCCGAAGTCCTGGGCTACAGTAATGGCTACAAAGTTGGAGGATACCTCCGCCCTAACCACAGATAAATTTATAAATGCCATGACCTTCTCCTAACTAGAAGGTGTTGGAACAGCGGAATAGAGGCGAGGAGCGCCGGCTGGTTCAGGAGCGTCCTAGCTAACAAGTCGAAAAGGAATCCGAGCGGTTGACTCTCCGACTAATAATGCGGCCCAAATCCCCTATTTGGAAGGCTTGGCGATGTTAATGCTTGCTCTGATGATCGGGACAGCGACCGCTCCCTTCACTGCGGAGTCCGAAGCGCAAACGCCCATGTTCCCGCCTAATACCTACCTCGTTAAAGCCCGAGTCATCCGAGTTGACGAGGCGAAGAACTCCGCGGCGGATTTCGTAATCGAAAGCGTCTACGCCGGTGACAGTGCCTGGAAAGGCCAAAGCTTCACGCTCTCAGACTACCTTGCGCGGAGTGGCTCCCAAAGAGGCAAACCTCTCCCTGAGAGGGTTGTAGGAGAAGTCGGTCTCTGGTGGATCGGATGCGAGGAACCGTCGGCCTCCCCTGGGAAGGATAAAACGAAGCTTTTCTCGTACCACGATCTGTGGCATAAGTTGCCTTCCATTTACCGTCCCTTCCCTTCCGTTCTGAAAGGCGGCCCCGAGCCTGCCCGCTTCCTATCAAGGCAATATGGAGATCTGACAACGAACCCCTATGACTTCGGGCCGAAACGGATGCTTGAATGGGCCGACGCGATTAAGAGAATATATGAGACCAAGGGCGACGACGAGCGAATTACCCTCCTGAAAGTGTACGCCGGCTCGGACAACTCGCCTCTTTCCGCCTGGGCGTTGGACACCTTGTCGCGCTTCCTTGAACCGGAGGCGAAAAGCCAATTATTTACACGAGAAGGGGAAATGATCAGGAGTAGCGAAATACTCATCCGGAGCCATAAACTGGAAAAGTACGTGCGGAAGGACGTGAAGTCGATGCTGGAGGACTTCGCGGATGATCCGAAAGTGCCCATTTATGCACAAACCGAACTCGACCGCGTACTGACTCGCATCGACGACGATTGGCTGAAATCAGAGCGGCGAGCCAAGATGCTCAAGCGATGGGAAAAGGTGAAGGATCCCGTTGATCGGTATTTTATCAAGGTTCAACTCAAAAGCGACGCCTCGAAGTAGCAACGGTCAGCCGAAAACAAAGGGGCCGCATCTAATTGTTAGGCGTAATCCAGAGGGCGTGTCAATGTTTATGGCAGCACTAATTCTTGCGACGGCCGCGTCCTCCCGCGCTAAGACGCCGCCAATGGACACACCAATATTCCCAGGACCCGCCTACCTCATTGAGGCTCGCGTGATCCATGTGGATAAGAAAACCTTGGATGCAGATCTCGTCATCGAGCGCGTCTACGTCGGAGATAATGCGCTGAAAGGCCGAAAATTCACTATCTCATTCCCAGAAGGCTTTCCTTGGTTTGGTACCATGCATGGCCACCCTTCTCCTGAACCTCTGGTCATAGGCGAAGTCGGCCTCTGGTGGGTATGGCGCCGCGACGCCGAACCCGACGAAAGTAAAGATGAAAGTAAACTTATCCCATGCGTCGATGTGGCTAGTTGGCGTCCTTCCATTTACTTTCCCTTCTCGGCAATATTGAGCGGCGCTCCGATCCCGGCTGAGATAGCTCCCGTGCATGGCTACGGAGATCTGGATGTCGACCCTTATGACTTCGGGCCGAGGCGGATGCTCGAATGGGCTAATGCGATCAAGAAAATCTACGACACGAAGGGCGACGACCAGCGAATCGCTTTGCTGAAAAAATACGCAGGCTCGGACAATCCGCCCCTTTCCGCCTGGGCGCTAAACACATTATCCCGCTTTCTTGAACCGGAGGCCAAAAGCCAGTTATTTGA
>DHJA01000017.1:0-8280 GCA_002404095.1 Planctomycetaceae bacterium UBA4732
AGATGTGTATAAGAGACAGATCATAGCGTCACTCCATTGACAGGGATCGTTGCAACCTCTCAAATGAGCTACAATCATCGCCTATCTTCCCTAGCCTGCCAAGGCCTCTCGGAAGTTGTGGGGAACAACGAGGGGGTGTGCCCCCGGAGATAGTTCTAGTCGCTGAAACCATCCTCCAGGGCTTACGCCCCCGGCTCGCCCACACCTCTGTTGTGTTCGTGACACAACCGGGTACTTTTTCACTTATCGATTATCGATTATTCGGTTTCAACTCGTCGCTGTTGCGTGTGATCCAACCGCGCAGTACTACTTCCTTGACCGTCAGCGGGATGAAGTGTACGGAGCCATCGCACATCGCCGTCAAGAAACCGTACTTGTCCAGGCCGCCGACTTTCGGCAGAAGCTTGCCTGCGTCAAAGGGTACGTCGTCCGGCTTTGTCCACAGCACCGGCTTCTTCGCCTCGACGAACATGATCGTTTTCGATGTACCATCCCTAATATCCCCGATGTCCATTCCCTTCTTACCGTCGAAGAACGCCCCCTTGCCGGCGAAGCCCTGGTAATGCGTTTCGTGATTTTTCGCCGCGTTCTCGTCGCCGAAGCCATACAGCGGCGGCATTTTCGCCAGCAGCTTCTTGTTGTGATCGCTGTCCCACGGTTCATTGAGGTGAAACTCTTTGTACAGTGCGTCCTGTTCGATGTAGGGCAAGATTAGGACGCGCCAACTCAGAAGCGGCTTGCCGTCCTTGTCATACACAGCCGCCGCAGGAAAGTGGTGGTTCACCTCTTGGTAGGCGTGCATCACCAGGGCCAGCTGCTTGAGGTTATTTGAACTCTGGGTGCGTTTTAACAGTTCCTTGAGTTTGAGGATCGCCTCCGGTGGAGCAGCCTCCTTGTCGTCCTTCCCTTTGTCGGCGGGCGCTGGTTTTTCCGCAGCCACGGGGCCGGGTTTCGGCGCGTCCTTCGGCCCCTCCGCCTGAGACAAGTAAGTGTAACCGCCGCCCCCGCCGAGTAGTGCAAGGGCCAGCACCAGGGCCGCCCCAATCTTCAACTTTGTCAGAATCATGGTTCGCAACACTCCTTGAGAAAGCGCGATCGCTCGCGCCGAAGCCAGTTTGCCCACGCCTCCCTCACCAGCCGCGAACCGCGTCGCGGCGCGAATCGTCGCATCCATCAACTTCGCCCGCGCGGTCGCCGGGTTCGCGGCCAACGCCGTCGCCATCACCCCTTCCGACGCGGTGACGCCGCGCCGGGTCAAGCGCGAACGCAGCAGATCGCGCGCCCGTGCCAGTCGGCCCTTGACCGTGCCGAGGGGCCAACGCAACAGCAGCGCCGCCTCTTCGTGCGTCTTCCCTTCAAGATAGCAAAGGACTATAGGATTCTTGTATTTGTCCGGTAGACGCTGAACTTCTTCGTGAAGCAGCGGCGGCAAATCCGACGGATCGGCATCAACCGTCGCCGCCACGGACGCAAGATCGACGCCCGACGTTTCGCTCGCCTGCCTTCTCCACGCCCGACCGCGAAGCCGCGCCGCCACCTTGTAGGCGACGCCGTATAGCCATGCGTTCAGCAGCGGTCGCTTCTGGATGGCCCCGGCCTTGCGCGCCAGCACAAGAAACGCCGCTTGAAAAGCGTCTTCGGCTTGGTCGGCGTCGTGCAGCAGTCGGCGGCAGACGCCGAGGACCATCGGCCCGTGACGCACCATCAGCGCCGCGAACCGGCGGCTCGTCGCGCCCGACGGCGAATCGCTCCAGCAATTGCGCGTCCGTCAGCGACAAGACGCCCTGTAGACCCGCCAGCCGGCCGATGCGCCGCAGGACGTCGCCTAGTGTTTCCCCCGCCACGCGCTGCCTCCTTCCGCCCGCTTTTCTAACGAGATACTGCACCTGATTCTGGTTTTGGGTACGCTTTTTTTAAGAATAGCAAAGAAGAGAGGGCGAGCGGGGTCGCGTAAGCGCCGCGAGATGGGGTGCAATCGCTGAAAGCAACTCGGGGCGCTTACGCGACCCCGCTCGCCTAGTTCGAGACCTCAACCAGGATCCTTGGCGGACACGATCGACAAAGCGCCGGTCTCGGAAATGTAGACGGTATTGCCCGTATTGGGGTCGAAATAGACTTCGACGCCAAAGCGTTTACTAGCCTTACTGAAAGCGGCTTCGCCGGCCTTACGGCAGTCCAGCTCCATCGCGCGCTTCCACTCCGGCCCCTTCGTCTTGGCCCCGGTCTCCGTCTGGCCGCTCAGGCTCGCTGGCGCGACCGCGATGGCGCCCGTCTCGCCGACGTACAGCACCGCTCCGGCGAAGGCGTCGTGGTATACCTCCACGCCGTAACGCTTGGTGTCCTTGCTGAACGCCGCCTCGCCGGCCTTGCGAGCGTCCATCTCCAGGCCGTACTTCCAGTCAGGTTCTCGCTTCGCTTCGTCCATCTTCGCCAGCTTGGAGGGCAGCACGGCTATCGAACCCGTCTCGGATAGGTAAACGATGTTGCCATTGTTCGCGTCGAGTAAGACTTCAACGCCGATCTTCTTTGTCTTGTCATTGAAGTCGGGTTCGCCGGCCTTGCGAACGCGCAGTTCCATCGCGTTCTTCCGCTCCGGCGGCTTCACGTCCTTGCCGGCCTTGGCAACCCCCAACTTGCCCGCCACGGCGCTTAGCGCACCCGTTTCGCAGACGTAGAGATAATTGCCGTTGTTCTCATCGACGCAGACTTCGACGCCGTAGCGGTGTGTTTCCTTGGTGAAGTCTTTCTCGCCGGCTTTGCGGGCCATCAATGCCAAGCCATGCGACCACTGGAGCGCTTTAACCGCGACATCCTCCGGAGTGACGAGCTTCGCCGCGACTGTCGCCAAGTCGCCGGCTTCATCGATGTAAACGCCGTTGCCGCCATCGCCGTCCAGGTAGAATTCCACGCCGATTTTCTTGGTTTTGTCGCTGTATTCGGCTTCGGCGGCATCACGCACGCGCACTTCCAAGCCGTGTTTGATGACAGGGTCCGGGCTGGGCGGCGCCGGCGCGGCTTGCAACGCCGACAAACAAATCAGCACGCCGGCCGCTGTGATCTGCATATATTTCGCCATCGCCGTCCTCGCAGTTGATAATCCGCGGCCCTTGAGAAGGTTAGGACGATCCATCCGCCCGACGCTAACCGCTCCCCTCAAACACTAGAGATTGATTCCTCTTTGTCCAAGGGCCGGCTGTTACTGCTCTTGACCTTATAGAAACTCCCGGCTATACCCCCGCCGCTTTCCATCCCATGCCTTGAGTGAAAGAAAAAAAGACGCAAGGTCTCCCGGCCGACTGGCCGGACCTTGTGTGTGGATTCAACAGTCGTCCGGTTCGGGGATTGGACCGGAAGGCGGCCGCCAGGGGGAATGGGCGGCGACGGCGGCGGGGGACGACCTCCGACGCCTACGTATCGAGCAGGGGGTTTGCCGACGCTTGGGGGTCGCTTCGAGCGGAGCGGGGCGCATTTCAAAGGAGGCCGTGGTGGCTAGGGCAAAATTCGGAACCGGTTTCATCCTCGTCGTCGGTCTCGTCGCGGGCGCGACAGTCGCCCCTATCCATGCGGCGGACGACGCGCCAGGCGCGTCGCAGCCCGTGGTGCGGGCCTCGCGGGCGCACGCCGCTTTGAACGACGCCCTTGAGGCGCAGCGGCGCGGCGATTACGAAAACGCCGCCAACCTTTTGAAGGAGGCTGCCAACGCCAAGGCCGGCCTTTCAACCACCGAACAGCGAGAACTCGCACGTTTGCTCACCGACAATGGCGCCGCCCTTGACGCGAGACGCGCCGCCTCGGAGCAATTGCGCCTGGCCGACAACGCCCTGCGCGATAACCGCCCGGACGCCGCCCTCGACCTGCTCAAGAAGGTGGCCGTCAACGAACAGTATCTGACGGCGGCCGACCGGCAGACGTTCCGAAAGGATAGCGCCGGCATGAATCTGCCGAGTGCCGCGCCTCCGGCGGCTAACGCCGTTGGCTCGCCTTCTCCCGCCCGGGCCCGGTCGCTTGTGCGGCAGGCTCGCGCGCACTTCATCCAGGGCGATCTCGACCAGGCCGAAAAGGAAGCCAATGAAGCTGTCGCGTTCAAGATCGAGTTCAACAAAAACGAGGACTCGCCGACGCGCATCCTCACCGACCTGACCGGCGCCCGCGCCGACGCCAAGGCGTTGCTAAAAGCCGCCCGCGCCGCCCTTCAGCGCAAAGATTATGACACGGCCGAGAAGTACGCCCGCCTGTCGGACAAGGCCAGCTCCACCTGGGCCATGACCCTGTGGGGCGACACGCCGCTCAAAGTCTATAACGACATCCAGGCCGCTCGCGCCGCCGCTCCGAAGGCGCCCAAATCCGCCGCGGTGAAGCAGCCGTTTCAAAGCCCTGGCGAGCCGGCGGGTTTATCCCGCCGGGACAAGCCCGGCGCCTCGCCTGGAAGGGATTTTGAAGCCGCTTCTAAGCCGGAAATGAACACGACGGACGTCACGCCGGCCGCGCCCAAGGCGTCCCGCAAGGACGCCGAGGAAGCGCGGGCCTTGATGGCCCAGGCTCACAAGGCGATGGACGCCGGCGACCTCCTTCAAGCTAACAAACTTATCGACCAGGCGCGGGCGCTGAAGCCGGAACTCGCGTGGTCGGAGGAGAATCCCGACAAGATGCTGGCCGAGATCGCCCGCGTTGAGGCGCGGGCCAAGATGTCGGCGGCGGCCGTCGCCGCCACGGACAAGGACGTGAAACCGGCCGACGCCAAGTCCAAGGCCGCGGCCCTGCTTGAGCAAGGCCGGTCGCAGCTCGCCGAGAACAAGCTCGACGACGCAGTGCGGACGGTCGCCCAGTTGCGGGCCATCTCCGGCTTGACCTGGGGTCTGTTCGAGGATTCACCCGAACGACTGCGCCAGGACGTGGAATTCGCGCGGCAGAAACACGACCAAGAGGAATCGGCCAAGGCGCTGACCGACGCCCGCAAGCTGATGAAGCAGGGCGCTTACGCCGACGCCGAGCGCGCCGCCTACCGCGCCCAGAAGTTGCACGGCCCCTATAGCGTGTGGGACTTCGGCGATCGTCCGAGCAAGGTGCTGGCCGACCTGGAATCGGCGCGCCTCAAGGGGAAGAATCCTCTTGATAAGACGGCCGCAGCCGTTGCCTCTAAGAAACCCGTCGAGAAGCCGGTCGCCACGGCGACTCCGGCGGCTAACACCGCTGGCTCGCCTGCCGCCTCGCCGCTCCCGGCTGTCGGTGGACACGACGTGACAGCCCTCAAGCCGGCCGCGCCTCTTGGGGCCGGTGCGGATGCGAACAAGGCGAAGGCCATGCAGTTGCTGGCCGAGGTTGGTCAGCTGGAGCGACAAAATAAACTGGTGGAGGCCCGCCAGAAGGCGACGGAAGCGGCGCAGTTGAAGGCGACGTTTAGCCCAACCGAGGATTCGCCGGAATATGCGTTGCAGCAGATCGCTTTTCTCGCCCGCCGCGAGTCGGCCCGGCTCACGGTCCATGCTTGCGACACGGTCAGCTACGGCGACGGCGATCCGTTGAAGCGGTGTTCCGACGCCGAGCAAGAACTGCTCCAGGCCCGCACGCTGGCGGACGGCTTCGGCCAGGACGTGCAGCCGATCGAGGCCAAGATGGCCTGGGTGCGCCAGGTCCGCGGCGTCGTCGTGAAGCAGCCCGTTGGCACTGGCGCGGACGCCGCCAAGGCCGTGACGCCGCCGACCCCGGCAATGGCGAAGCCCGGAGAGGCTGGCGTGGCCGTGACGCTGACTCCCGCCCAGAAGTTGGAGTCGATCCGGGTGGAGCTGAACCGCGGTTCGACGGCCACGGCCCGCAAGATTGCCGAAGAGGTCTTCGAGAACAACGTCGAGCTTCGTCCCGAGGCGACGGCCATGCTCCGCAGCATCGACGCCGAGGAGTTCGCCCAACAGTGTCGCGCGGACGGGAAGACGTTTGACGCGGCTAATTCCGCCTACAACCGGGGCGAGTTCGCCAACGCCTCGCGTCTGCTTGCGGGCATCGACGCCCGTCGGCTCGACCCGGCGCGAGGGTCGCGCCTGCGGGAGTTAATGCAGAATCCGGGGATGCAGCCAGCCGCCGGCGCCATCCAACTGGCTTCGGTGGGCGGCGAAGGCGTCGGCGCCAAGGAGGCCGCGCCCTCTCCGCAACCGACCCTGGTTCATTGGCCGGACGCCCCCGGCACGGCCCGCGCCGCCGACGACGCCGGCGCCAACCTTCTGAAATCGACGGAGGCAATGCGCCAGGTCAAGTTCCAGGCGCTACGCGCCGACGGCCTCAACGTCCAGCGCGACGCCCAGGCCAAGGCCAGCGTCGGCCAGACCGACGCCGCCATCGACCTGCTCAAGGGCTACCTGGCCACGCTGGACGAGCAGCAGCTCGACCCGGCGCAGATGAGCCTGCTCCGTCGGCCGGTCGAATCGCGCCTGCAGAAGTTCAAGATCCTCAAGATTCAGGAAGACGTGGCCTCGGCCGACTCCAGCGGCAAGGACGCGGCGACCAAGAACGCCGCTAACAAGGTGACGGCCCAGCGCAACAAGGAAGAGAAGGTGGCCGAGTTGATGAAGCAGTTCAATGGCTTCATGAAGGAAAGCAAGTGGCCGGAAGCCGAGCGCGCCGCGCTCAAGGCCCACGAACTCGACCCGGACAATGTGGCCGCCACGGCCGGGGTGGCCTTCGCCAAGAGGGAGGCCGGCTACGCCTCCGGCAAGAAACGCCGCGCCAACAGGGAGAATACCCTCAACGCCCAGCTGGACGCCGCCGAAGACGAAGGACCGGCGGTCAACGACGCGCACCCGCTTATTGTCGATCCAGTGATGGTCAAGTTGACCCGCGGCCGCGAAAAGGACGGGACGTATTCTGGGAAGAAGTCCGACAAAGAGCGCGAGATTGAGAACAAGCTCCGTACGCTCGTGACGCTCAACTTCACCGACGCGCCGCTCAAGCAGGTCTTCGACGACCTGCGCGGCTGGGAGAACATCAACATCTACGTCGATCAGCTGGCCCTCGATCAGGAAGCCGTCAGCCTGGAGCGCCCCGTCTCCGTCAAACTGGAGAATGTTTCGCTCAAATCCGCGCTGAACCTGATCCTGAAGCAGGTCCACTTGACCTACATCATCAAGGACGAAGTGCTTCAGATCACCTCGGAGTCGGCGGCGCGCGGCAAGTTGGAACGCAAGACCTATCAGGTGGCCGATCTGGTCATCCCAATCCCGAACTCGGCCGGCCCGCCGGCTCTTCAGACCGGCGCCAATCCGTACCCGACGCCGTATGCACCCACGCCCGTGCAAGGTCCGGGCGGCTTGCCGCCCGGCATGGCGGTCGGCTCGGCGGCCAGCGGCAGTCCGTTCGCCTCGGACGGCGGCAACTCTTACGTGAGAAAAAGCTACGCCACGCAGACGCGCGAGGAGCAGCTTATCAGGCTCATCACCAACGCGGTCGAGCCGCGCAGCTGGAGCGACCTGGGCGGCGCCGGCACCATCGACTACCATCCGTTGACGATGGGCCTCGTCATTAATCAGACGCCCGACATTCAGGAGCAGGTTCTCGACCTACTCAATTCGCTGCGTCGGTTGCAGGACCAGGAAGTCGCGTTGGAAGTGCGCTTCATCAGCATTTCCGACGACTTCTTCGAGCGGATCGGCCTGGACTTCGCGCTGAACATCACCAATACGCAAGGCAGCAACTCGAAATTCCAGCCGCAGCTGACCACGGGCATCTTCCAGCCGGCCGGCCAGATCAACGCCTTCCGGCCAAATAACTTCGTCTCCGGTCTATCAGGCCCATCGACGTTCACTAACGACCTGAACATCCCGATCCGGCCCAATACGTTCATCAACACTATCCCGCAGTACGGCGGCTACGTCCCCGGCTTCTCGCTGGGTCTGGCTTTCCTGAGCGAGATCCAGGTGTTCCTGTTCATGGAAGCGGTGCAGGGCGACAACCGGGTGAACGTCATGCAGGCGCCGCGCCTCACCGCGTTCAACGGCCAGACCGCCACGCTGAGCGTACAGGACAGCCAAACGTTTGTGACCAACGTTCAGGTGCAGATCACCTCGAACGGCAATCCGGTCTTCCAGCCGATCGTCACCGACTCAGGCAGTTCGGTGCAGCTGACGCTCCAGCCGGTTATCTCGGCGGATCGCCGGTTCGTGCGGCTGAACTTCGGCGACCCGTCGGCCGGCCAACAGCAGCAGGGCGGCTTCGGTCAGGGCGGCGGCGGCTTCGGTCAGGGCGGCGGCGGCTTCGGCGGCGGCGGCTTCGGCGGCGGCGGCCGTGCCAACC
>DHJA01000017.1:8464-8965 GCA_002404095.1 Planctomycetaceae bacterium UBA4732
GGCGGCGGCTTCCAGGGCGGCGGCCAGCAGCAGCAAGGCGGTGTGACGCTGACGAACCTGGTGCCGGGTATTGTAGCCACCTTCCCCGTGGTGGTGCCGGTCTTCTCGCAGAGCAACAACCAGGAACCGAGCGCCCAGGTGGTGTTCACACAGCTAATTCAGCAGCCGGTGGTCAATACTATCAACATCTCGACCACGGTTTCGGTGCCGGACGGCGGCACCGTGGTGATGGGCGGACTGAAACGCCTGTCGGAGTCGCGGAGCGAATACGGGCCGCCGATCCTGAGTAAAATCCCGTACATCAACCGCCTCTTCAAGAACGTCGGCTATGGCCGCAGTTCCGAGAGCCTTCTGATTATGGTGACGCCGCGAATCATCATCCAGGAGGAAGAAGAGACGCGGCAGACCGGCTTCAACATCGACGATAACGCGGCGGGTGGGACGCGCTGATTGACGCAGCCCGGACGATAGGATTAGCGGCGGGCGGCCGTCCTTGGGGAC
>DHJA01000017.1:9113-12708 GCA_002404095.1 Planctomycetaceae bacterium UBA4732
AAGTCCTATAGGACTTATAGGACCTATAGGACTTATGGGACAAACGGAAACGCTACTGTCCCTCCCGGAGCGCGTCGTGTGTTCTCGTTTTCAACGAACAGGGTTCGCATGCCTCCGAGCGGCCGTCGTCATGGGCGCCGCTGTCGTGTTATCCGATCTGCCGACCGGCGTGGGCGCCGCCGCCGGATGCGCGGCGGCCGGCTTTCAGATCCACCCGCGTCGTAGTCTTGGCCTCGTCGCGCCCACGGCGACAGGTTTGTTCCTCATTCTTCTCGCGGCCGCGATCTTCGATTGCTCCTGGTCGTGGCCATTCCGCGTTACGTTGGGCCTGTTCGCCGGGATTGCGGGTCCAGCTTGGCGCGCCCTAATTCAAACCGTCGCACCATCGCTTCCGGCCGCGCCGCTTGACGCGGCCTTCGCCGTGCTGACGCTGCTTCCGTTCGCCTTGATCGAAAACGGCGTACTTGCTCCGCCCCGCTGGTGGTGCGGCGTCCTGGCCGCGGTGTTCGGCGCCGCCGCCGTCGTCGCCTGGTCCCTGCTTTCCGTGCCCACGCTGGAACTTACCATCGAGTTTCTCTTCTGGCCGATGTACGACGTCCGCGCGCACGGCCCCGGCGCTAACCGGATTCCGCGCCGCGGCCCGGTGCTACTTATCGCCAATCATTCCACCTATGCCGATCCCTTTTTACTCAGTAAAGTCGCACCGCGCCAGGTCACGCCGCTGATGACCAGCGTGTTCTACGATTTGCCTGTAATCCGCTGGCTTATGGTCCACGCCGTCGGCGCCATCCGCGTTCAGAAAGGCGCCTTTCGCCGCGAAGCGCCGGAGCTGCGCGACGCCGTCGCACGGCTGCGTCCTCCTCTTTCCGGAGGGAATTTTGCGTAGAAAAGAGGAACAGCTACTGATGCCGTTCGGCCAAGGCGTCTGGCACATCCTACGCGAATTGCCGCAAACGCCGGTCGTCGTCTGCTGGATCGAGGGCGGTTGGGGCAGCTTCGCCTCGTACCGCGGCGGGCCGCCCATGAAACATAAATCGCTCGACCGGCGACGGCACATTGACATCGCCGTGTCCGAGCCGCGAGTGTTGGACGCGGCCGTCCTGGCCGATCATCGCACCGCGCGCGCCGCTTTACGGCAAGCCTGCCTGGACTGCCGCGACTGGCTCGGGTTGCCTGTGCCAGAGGAAGAGAAGAATGAAGGAATGCTGGACGAACCGACAGTAGAGGAGGCGCCGGACGCCGGCGCCGAATCCATTAACCCTTAATAGCGAGAGCCGATAGCTGCGATGCACGCTATTCTTGCCACGATAGGCACCGACGGCGACGTATTCCCCTACCTAGGCCTAGGCGCGAGGCTGCGCGCACGCGGGCATCGGGTCACGCTGGCGACACACGAACCCTTTCGAGCGCTGGCGTCGGACCACGGTTTCGCCTTCCAGTCTCTGGTTACCAGCGAAGAAACTCACGCTTTCCTTAACAACCCTGATACCTGGCATCCCATAAAAGGCCCTGGGTTCCTTGCCCGCTGGGGAGCGGGCCTAATCGCTCGGCAATACGCGCTTCTGGCCGAATTGGCGTCCGATGAAGACGCCGTTTTCGCTGCGTCGCCAGGCGTCTTCGCCGCTCGTCTCGTTCAAGAAAAACTGTCGCGGCCGTTGGCGACCGTCCTCCTCCAGCCGTGGATGATTCCCAGCATGTTCGCGCCGCCGATCATGCCGGGCGGTCTCACCCTACCACGCTGGGCGCCGCGGCCGCTTGGCAACCTGTATTGGCGCGCTGTTGACGCGGTCGGGGCTTTTCTCATAAGCGGCCCCCTCCACCGTGTTCGGACAGCGCTGGGCCTTCCGCCGGTTCGACGCATCTTCCAATGGTGGCTGTCGCCCCAGCGCGTCCTCGGCCTTTTCCCCGACTGGTACGGAATGCCGCAATCCGATTGGCCGCCGCAGCTGCGTATGACCGGATTCCCGCTGTACGACGGACAACCGCGAGGCGGCCTGTCGCCGGATGTGCGAACGTTTTGTCTGGAGGGAATGCCGCCGGTCGCGTTTACGTTCGGTACTGGAATGATGCACGGCGCATGCCTTTTTCACGCGGCAATCGACGCCTGCCGCATACTCGGCGTCCGCGGCCTAATTTTGACTAAATACGGACATCAATTGCCCACTTCATTGCCGTCGTTCGTCCGCCATTGCGAGTTTGCGCCCTTTCAAGAGCTATTCTCGCATTGCGCGGTGGTGGTTCACCACGGCGGCATAGGGACGGTCGCCACAGCGCTGGCAACCGGAACGCCGCAATTGATTCTTCCCCTGGCGTTCGACCAGAGGGACAACGCCATGCGCGTGAAGCGGCTAGGCGCGGGCGACAGGCTCTCGCCTAGCCGGAGGGACGGCGCATCGATCGCAAAAGCGCTGGCCGGGCTGATGACGCTGGAGGCGCGGGAGAAATGTCGCCTGGCGGCCGCACAATTCGGAAGCGACGACGCTATGGACGTCGCAGTCCGGTGGCTTGAGGAATTGGCTCCCCAATGAATCTGGTCTGCCAGATGGAAGCCGTCCCCTCCTGGTTTCCGCACGGAGCGCATGGAAACCGGGAGGCTTTAGGAAGCGTTGCGGCGCTCGGCAAAATCCCACGATTCCCGTCTCGGATAGGTTGTTTTGGCTTCGGCGATGTAGTCGCGCGTGATGGGGACGGCGTCCACCTTGCGGGTCAGATGCATTTGAAAAACCATTCCGCTGCCGTGCCGGAACACCATCTCGCAGGCGATCAGGTAAAACTCCCACATGCGACAAAAACGCTCGTCGTAAATCGCGGCGATTTGCGCGCGGTTGGCCTCAAATCGGCGGCGCCATCCCAGTAGAGTCTCGGCGTAGTGGAGCCGTAACACCTCCACGTCCGTCACCCACAGACCCTGCCGCTCCACCGCCGCGAACACCTCGGAAAGGGCCGGTGTGTAGGCTCCGGGAAAAATGTACTTGCGCAGCCACGGGCCGGCCGTACCCGGCGGACTCTTCTTGCCGATCGCGTGAATCAATGCCACCCCATCGTCAGTAAGGAGGTCGCGGACTTTGGCGAAAAAGGCGTCGTAGTGGCGGACGCCCACCTGTTCAAACATGGCGATAAAGACGATTCGGTCGAATTGCCCCGTCACCTCCCGATAATCTTGGAGACGGAATCGGCCGCGCCCGGCTGGCCCAAGGGATTGGGCGCGCTGTACGCAAACCTTGTACTGCTCCTCCGACAGGGTTATCGCCGTCACATCGACGGCGGCGGCGCCCGCGAGGTAGAGAGCAAGCCCGCCCCAGCCAGACCCTATCTCCAGGACCGTTTGCCCCGGCGCCAACCGCAGCTTGGCGGCGACGTGACGCTTCTTATTCTCCTGGGCCTGCTCCAAAGTGTCGTCTGGGTTCTCGTAGTACGCGCAGGAGTATTGAAGATCTTGGTCGAGGAATAACTCGTACAGTTGTCGGGATAGGTCGTAGTGGTGAGAGACGTTTCGCCGGACCTTGGCAATGGAGTTGTGTTGCTGGAACGACCGCAACTGCCGTGAAACCCAACGGAGGGCCGCTTGCAGAGGGTGCCCCTAGGCTGATCGGAA
>DHJA01000292.1:0-14228 GCA_002404095.1 Planctomycetaceae bacterium UBA4732
AATTCACGAGCATTGGGCTTACGCGGGGAAGATTGAATATCTATTTTATCGGTTTTTTCCTCACGCAGTTCGCCCTCTTCATCTTTCTCGAATCAACCGAGGGCACGCTCGACCGCCAAGGAAGGGTGCGGGGGCGCGATTTTCTTCAATTCTATATTGCCGGTCGGATCGTTGCCGGCGGAGACGCCGGGAGGCTATACGATCAGGACCACTTCCTAGAGGTGCAGCGCAGCTTGGTGGGGATCAACGAGAAGAGCCCACCGTACTTTTCATTGTATCCTCCAACGACGGCCCTCCTGTTCTCGACGTTGGCCAGACTCCCCTATGACGTGGCGATTCTCCTTTGGTGGCTGACACAGGCCATCTGTTTGGCTGTGGTCGGATACCTGCTCCTGAAAGACGCGCAACCCGCGGCGAACTGGCGTTTGACCGCATGGATGGCGCTGCCGGCTTTCTACCCGGTGATCTCGACGTTCTGGAACGGCCAACTCTCCGCACTCATGCTTCTGGTATTGTGCGGGGGGCTGCAACTGCACCGGCTCCGCTGGGGCGTCCTGGCCGGCTGCCTGTTTTCCGTCTTGTCCATGAAGCCGCAGTTCGCCGTCGGCGTGACACTCTGGCTGGTACTGCGCCGCGACGTGCGAACTTTGTCCGGACTCGGCCTTGGCCTGCTGCTTCAGGCCGCGCTCACGGCGACGACACTGGGGCCGGAAGTGCTTGTCGATTATGCGAGGAACCTGCGAACCTATGCCTCGCTCTCACAGATCTACCAGTACACTCCCGACCATCAGCACGCCCTGCCAGGCATCCTGACTGACCTGCTCGGCGGGGATTACAGCCGCTGGGGCACGATACTTTACTTGGTCGTCGCCGGGTACTCCGCGCTGTTGCTGTTCCACCTCATTCGCTCCCAGCGGAGGACGCTCTCACCTGCGGGAGCGGGCGGACAGGGCTGTCAAGACCCGTGGCAGCTGGAACAATCGGCCGTGGTCGTTTCTAGCCTGTTGATGACGCCGCACCTCTTGACATACGACTTATCGCTCTTGTTAATCCCAATCACGAACCTCTGGTTGTTTCGCATGGGGACAAACCAGGGCCGGAAAGAGCGCCTTGGTATCGCCCTCTACCTGTTTGCCACATTTGCCCCCTTGTACGTTCTGACACAGTTTAGTCTGATGCCCTTCGCGCTGCTCTGGGTGCTAAGCTGTCTGTGCCTCACGCGAGACCCGCTCTCCGAGGCGGTGCTGTACCGGAGGGTCCCGAACGCGCCTGCTCGCGAGTGAGGCCGTCGCGCGATTGTTACGGAGGAAACGATGGGGGACCAGTTTAGCCAGTTGCGCGGGCGCCCCGCCTTTAGAATACTCACGCGCGTACTCTTTCTTCTCGTCGTCCTGGTGCTCGGCTGGCAGCTACTCAGCCTGTGGGGAGGATACCGATTCGGGTCGATCGGCACAAAGGACTTCGTTGCATACTGGGGTGCAGGCCGGTTACTTTGGAGCGGTGAGAACCCATACGACTTCGGGAAATTGCGTCAGTTCGAGGCCGAGTTGGGGGTTCCGCCTGAATCGCAAACAGCCGTATGGAACCCGCCTTGGCTTCTCGTGTGGATTTCCCCGCTTCTTCCTTTGCCTTTCGGAGCGGCGGGGGTGACCTGGCTGGTGTTGAGCGGCGTTATCATCCTCGTCAGCGCGAGCGTCGTGTGGCGAACTCTCGCCGGCCCTTCGTCCCCGAACCGGGCGCTACCCGTGGCCTGGGTCGCGGCTTTCGCTTTCTTCCCCACCCTCTCGACTTTGGGGATGGGACAAGTGAGCAGCCTCCTGCTGCTCGGCGTCGCCGGCTTCTTCTACTCGGCGTGCCGGCGCAGGGATTATCTTGCTGGCGCCTTCCTGGCCCTCGCCACGATTAAACCCCACGTGCTGTACCTCTTCTGCATCGCGGTACTGTGGTGGGTCGTCGCGGAGAGGCGCTGGAGGGTCGTGGCGGGTTTCTGCGCGATGTTGCTCCCTACCCTTGCGATACTTACCCTCTTGTCGCCCGGATGGCTCACGGCGTATCGAACGGCCATGGCCGATCCGCCCTTGTACTGGATCACCCCGACTGTGGGGGGTATGCTGAGATTGTGGGTATTCCCCGACGCCCCCCGGGTCCAGTTCTTACCACCGCTCGTTGCCGGTCTGGCGCTTCTGGGATTCCTGCTGATGAAGCGGCCGTCCTTCGACTGGCGGGCGGCCGCCGGCCCATTGCTCCTGGCGTCCGTGCCCACCGCCGCTTATGGGTGGAGCTTCGATCAGGTCGTCCTACTTGTGCCGTACCTGGAGATTATTCGGTGGGTTGCTGACGGTCGGATCAAAGGCGCGAGAGAGAGGGCGCTTGTAATCGGGGCGCTCGTCACACTGACCGTTGCGATGGTGGGTCAGGGACTCCTGGTGCAATCGGAGCATTTTTTCTTCTGGCCCCCGCTGGCCCTCGCCGCCGTTTACGTGTACGCTTGGTTCTGCCGACAGCCTGTCCCTGAAATGCGCTTGGGTGAGAAGCGAATCTGAACTCGCCACACCGGTGCGGGGGCGCTGCTCTGCGTCTTGCAGAGGACGACTCGGCGCGATGAACTTCGACTTGGCCTACGGCCTGTACCTGGCAAAGGCGGCGGCGGTGCGCATGGACCCGAACAACCTCCCAGCCTGGCAGGCTCGTCTGACTCGCCCGAAGGCGCTCTTGTTGTTGGCCCTCACGGTGGTTGCGACGGGCTGGTGTCTGGCGGTCGCCTTGTCTCGTGGAACGACTGCGACTTCGCCGTCCCGAGACGACAACGACTTGGCTCTGTATCACAGCATTGTGGAGCGCGTCCACTCAGGTGAAAACTATTACGACGCATATCAGAACGAGTCGCGAAGCAGGGGTTATCCGACTCGCTCCATCTTCAACTGGCGTACGCCACTCTGCGTCTGGTTGATCGGGGGGTTGCCCCACCCCTGGTGGGCGCAAGCGCTCCTGGGGCTCTGTGCGTTGGCGACCGTCTTGCTTGCCTACGCGGAGGTGCGCCGCGAGAGCGGCGTCTGGGCGGCGCTGGCGACGGCGGCGTTGCTCGTAGGCGCATTCATTCCTTGTTTGATCGCAGACCTATTCCTTTCCCCGGAATTGTGGGCGGGAACGTTGATTGCATTGTCGGCGGTCGCCTATGGAAGCGGGCGATGGCGGCTGGGCGCGGCCGCCGGTCTGCTCGCGCTTTTCTTTCGCGAACTCACCCTCCCCTATTGCGGCCTCGCCTTGTTGCTGGCCGCCTGGCGGAAGCGGGGCCGTGAGGCGGCGGTATGGGGCGCCGGCCTCGCCCTTTACGGGCTGTACTTTCTCCTCCACGCCATCGAAGTCACCAGTCGAATCACCGACGCCGACCGGGCGCAGAAGAGCGGTTGGGTTCAGTTTGGCGGCGTGGGGTTCATTCTCGAAACCGCCCGGATGAACGCTCTGGTGATGACCGCCCCTCCGTGGGTCGCGGCGGTTTGCCTGCCGTTGGCGCTTTTGGCTCTGGCCGGTTGGCGGGGACGATTGGGGTCGCGGGTCGGGCCGGTCGTCGCAGTGTACATCGCCGCATTCGCCGTGGTCGGCCAGCCGTTCAACTTGTATTGGGGGTTGATGTACGCCCCGTTGCTTACTTTCGGCTTTGTCAGAGCGCCCTGGGCCGTGTATGAGCTTTTTCGGGCAGTGTACAGGCCTAAAGCGAGGTCCGAGGAGCGCCAAGTCCCGCGTCACTTGACGAATGAGTCCACCGTCGGGTAATGACGACAGATGGTCTTCGACCTCTATCTTTCGAGCCACAATGAACTTCGACTTGGCCTACCTCCTGTACCTGGCGAAGGCGGCGGCGGTGCTCATCGCTGTCGCTCTCACCTTGCGAGCCCGGATCAAACCCGCGGTGGTGTGGGGGATCGCCGGGATGGTTGGCGTCGTCGTCGTCTGCTCGCTGTATTTCCTGTTCAGCGCACTGGGGGCGGACCCCCGCATCGGCATGGATTACCGGATCTTCTGGGGGGCCGGCCGCGACGTGTGGGCCGGGGTGAACCCCTACGCGCCCGATCGCTTCGCCGAGCACCCCTTCCTCCAGCCGCCGAGCGCCCTGCCGCTCTTCGCCGCGTTCGCCCTGCTGCCGTTCCCGCTGGGGTACATCGCCTGGTCCGTGCTGAGTTTGGTCGCCGCCATCGTCCTTGTCCCGCTCGCCCTCCGCACTCTCTCCGCGCAGCAGCGGCTCGATGGCCCCCTGGCGGCGGGGGGGGGCGCCCTATCGGCGGGACTGCCGGAGGTCGTTCTGCTGGCGCTGGCCAGCGCCCTGGCCGTCTCGGACGCATCTATGCTGACGACGGGCCTCGGGCAGCTCAGCCTCTTGGCGGCCGTGGTCCTGGCCGCGGCGTTGGCGGCGCAGGCGCGGGGCTGGCCGGTCGCGGCGGGAGCGCTGCTGGCGCTGGCAACGGTCAAAGTGGCGACGATGCTGCCTTTTCTCTTGCTCTTCGGCCGCAGGTCAGACTGGCGGGCGTGGGCGGCGATGGGAGTAACAACGCTGGCGCTGTGTCTGGCGGCCGGCAACCCGCTCGACCTGCCGGCACGACTGACGGTCGTGCCCGAGCGGATCGGGCAGCTGGAAGCTCCTGGCCAGGTCAACGATTATTCGTTTGAGGGGAAGCAGACCGACAGCATCCTCGGCTTCGAGCACGCCTTCTACCGCCTCGGCCTGCGGGACCGCACGGTGATCAAGGTGGGGCAGTACGCCGCGGTGCTCCTGCTCGGCGCCTGGGTCGGCTGGCAGGTGCTCGGCCGCGACCGGCTGCCCCGGGCCGCCGCCTGCTCGCTCGTCGCCCTCTACTCGACCGTGTTTCTCTATCACCGCAACTATGATACGGTGATCCTGGCCCTGCCGCTAGTCTACAGCGCCGGGCGGGCGCGGCTGGCCGGCGGCCGCGCTCGCTGGCTGTTCGCTGCCTGTGCGACGGCGATCCTGCTGGTGCTGCACCTGAACATTGACCTGCTGAAGACGGTAAGGGGTCTCTCGCTGGAGTGGGGCGTGTGGGGACGGATCGTCCAGGCCGTCGTGCTGCCCTACGGAACCTGGTTGATTCTGCTGGCCATGGCGCTGCTCGTTTGGGGGGCTCGCGCGAAGGAGAAGACATGCCTGCCGGCTCCGGCCTGACATGGGGCGAGCGCCTGCGCCCCTGGGGCTTCCTGACGCTGCTGTGCCTCCTCCTCACCGCGCTCGGCTGGTACGGGTTGCCGGCGAAGAGAGTGTCCGTCGATTTCATCTGCTACTTCAGCGCGGCCAAGATCCTCTCGACCGGCCGCAGTCCGTATGACCTGGGCAATCAGAAAGCAACCCAGCAGGCGCTCGGCTGGGATAAGGCGACCGACGGATTCGGCGAGTACGACTGCCTGCCCTATTTCTACCCGCCGTGGTTCGCCCTGGCCTGCGCGGCGTTCCTTCCCCTCGGCTATACGGGCGGCAAGGCAGCCTTCTTCGCGCTCAACATCGCCCTCGCCCTGTCCTCCGGTTACTTGCTCCGCGGCATGGCTCGGGGTGCTCTCGGCTGTGCGCCGCCGCTGGTCGCGCCGCTCTTCGTCTTCTCGGTCGCCTGCGTGCTGCTGGGCCAGACGTCGCTGCTCGTTCTGTTCCTGGTCGTCGTCGCCTGGTTGCTGCTCGACAAGGGCCACGATCAGTCCGCCGGCGCGGTCCTGGCCTTGCTGACGATCAAGCCGCAGCTGACCGCGTTGCTGCTCCTGGCCGTCCTGCTCCGGGCGCTCCGCGAGCGGCGATGGCGGGTTGTCGTAGTGTTCCTCTTCACGCTGGGGCTGCTGGTCCTGATCTGCACGGCCATCGTCCCGACCTGGCCGCTTCAGATGCTCGACGCCCCCCGACAATCGCCGCCGCCGACGGAGCAGCGACCCTGGATCGGCAACACCTGGTTCCTGCTGCTCCGGACGTTCCACCTTGACGGTTGGCCGCTGTGGCTGCTGTACTCGGCGCTCGCCGTCCCGTTCGCCGTGGCGGTCGTGCGGGCGGCGCTCGACCGGGCGCGGCCTCTGTCGGAGGTCGTCGCGCTGGGACTGCTGGCCGCCTTCTTCGTTGCACCCTACGCGCGACACTATGACTTCCCGGTGCTTCTGGTGTCCGCCGTTCTCGTTGCCGGCCGGTTGCCGCGGGCCGTGGGCGGGCTGCTGTTATTCGCGCTGGTGCTGCTGCCGTACGCTCAGTACGTGGCGCTCGCCCAGCTCAAAGCGGCGACGGACCCCAACGGGAAGTTTCTTGTCGAATGCACCTTCTTCTGGATCCCGGTCCTGTTGGCGGGGTTGTGGTTCGTCCCGCGCCGTCCCACGATCGAATCGCCGGCCCCGAAAGCCGCCTGAGCGGTAGGCCGCGACAGGCCTACAACCTGCTCTTCAACGGCGGTGAGTCACTTTGATGTACTCAAACCAAACGAACCCCTTCCTCCTTGCTCACCTGGGCGCCCTCTTGACCGCGGCGCTCGCGCACGCCGGAAGAGATGGACGGCCAGGCCCGCTGTCAGGCCGAGAAACAACACATTCCGAATTCCCAAAATCACGGCCAACCGGGCCGTCGGCTCCTTGAACGTCAAGGCGGAGCCGTCCTGCGGGACGGTCCGCTCGACCATGTCCATTACCAACATGGGACACACGATCGTACTCAGTACGCACGTCAGCACGAAGCCCCACAGGAACAGGCGCCGGCCGCGGCGAGGAAAAGGGACCAGCACAACCAGCGGCGCCAGCCAAAGGAGATATTGCGGGGAGAAGACCTTGTTTCCGACGATGAACAGCATCAGGAACAGGAGCGTGAAGCTGACGAAGGCCGACGGATCGGACTGCCCCAACGTGCCGCGCGCGGGGCCGGGCTGGTCGCTCCCCGCCGTCAGCCGGCGGCAGTGAGCTAGGAGTAGAACGGTTGCGCCCAGCAGAAAGCCAGCCGTCAGCCAGGGTGACACGGCGGCCAGGACCGGAGAAAGGGACGAGTGCAAGTTGATGCTTCCGTATGAATACTCGACTGCAAGAGGTTGGCCGAGGGTCTGGAGCGCCATTAACAGGGAACCGTACAGGGACTCGAATTCGATTCCCCGCGCCCGGTGATAAGCAAGGAAGCCCAGGGTTCGGCTCCCATCCGCGAGGTAAAAAGGCAGAAAACACCCGACGGTCAGGCCGAGCAGAAGACCGGCCCGGGCGGCCAACGCCGCCCAGACGCGCGGCCGGGATAGCGCCAGGCGCTCGTGGGCCGGCCACGCTGCGACGACCCAGACCGGCGCGAGTACCACAGGCGCGAGCTTGAAATTGACCGCCAGGGCCAGCACGGCGAACGACCACGCGTAGTGCAGCCGGCTGAGCAAGAGGGCCAGGGACAGCATCACGAGCGCGGCCTGGAGGAGGTCCAGGCGGTCGTAGAGCAAATGCCACAGGGCCATCGTCCCCGCCAGGTAGGCGAGGAGCCGCCCCATCCGTTCCCGGCTGCTCTCGCGGGGGAAAAGCCGGAACGCCAACACGACGACGAGGGCGAACAGGCCGGCGTCGATGACCGCCATTCCGAGCCGGTAGGCGGAGCGGTACTCCTCCACGAAGGCCGGGGAGAAGAATTCGTCGGCGGGCCGTTGCCGCATCCACAGCAAGGGCAACCGCATGAACGCGAGGGCCAGCGGGGGGTACTCCACGTCTTTGTTCTCTGCCCGGGAGGAGACGAGGCGGTCCTCCGCCTTCTCCGTCGCCTGTGGAAGCGCCGCGGCGTGAACGTCGTAAAACGACTCGCCCCGGCTGGCGGCCGTTTGCTGTTCCCGGGCGTACCGGGCATAGATGGCCACGTCGCTGGCCGGCTGCGGGAACGGCAGGACGAGCAGCCGGCAAACCAGGAACAGGACGGCGATCAGCAGAAGAGGGAGGACGGCCGTTCGACCGCCGCTTCCGTCGTGTGTATCGATCATTTTGGATTTTTTCTCCCGACAATAGTTGTAGCACAAGCTTTAGCTTGTGCGCTCCGCCGGGCCAGAACGAACTGGTAGGCGCCGAACGCGGCCAGCACCAAGGTATAGGGTTGAAACCCCGTCGCCCGGGCGACGTGCTGCGAGAACCAGGGGACGAGGTAGAGCAACACCAGGAAAGTTTTCAGCGTCGGGCCGAGCGCCCGACCGATGGATCGCTCCGGCCCGCAGAGGACGTCGGTGGTGAGAAGGGCTCCGAGAACGACCACCACCGTGTCATAGACGCCCACGTAGAGGTTGAGGACTAGAGTCGCCGTCAGGGTGCCGGCCCAGACCAGCTTTCGGTGATCGTCGCCGGCGCGGTCGAGCCTCCACCAGGCGTGGGCCAGGAAGGGCAGCGCGACCGCGGCGCTGACCGCCAGAAGCACCCAGACGAGAAGCGAAGGACCGCCGAGTAACATCTTGAAGAAAGAACTCAGGTCCACGAATTTCCAGGTCGGAAAACCGGGTTGGCCGCCCATGCTGAGCCGGGAAAAGCCGGTGAGCAGGCGCGGATACGCCAGGCAACCATTCCAGCCCACCGCGAGGAGGGAAACGCCCGCGAGCGCCGAGGCCCCCACAACAAACCCGAGGAGAACCCGCCACCGGCGCGCCACGACCAACATGGGCAGGAGCAGCAGGAGCAGAGGCGGTTTGTACAGGCAGAGCGCCAGGGCGAGGCCGGTCCCCTCCGGCCGCCGCCGTCGCTCGAAATACAGCGCCAGCGCCAACGCCAACAATCCGAAGGCCGACGTCTGCCCGCCGAACCAGCACTCCAGAACGACAGGCTCGAACGAAAGCGCCAACAAGAGGATCGTAGCCCACTCCCCTCGCGGAATCGCCGCGAGACCCGTCCGCATCAAGGCGAGGGCCGCCAGGCAAAGACTCACGGAGAGCGACAACCAAACGGCGTAGGCCCAGGCGTAGGGCAGCAAGGCCAGTGGCCGGAATAGGAGGGAGAAGAAAGGGGGGTAGACGTAGGGCAGCTTCTCCACCGAAGGGGCGCCCGGCAGGATGCGGTGATAGGTCCGGTTCTGAACCTCGAAATTGTAGAGTTGATCGGGAGGGTATTCGTTCAGCAGGGTTCCGGCGGCGTAGAAACCGGCGAAGTCCGCGCCCAAGGGAGGGCCGAAGGCGGTGGCGTGCCCGTCAAACGTCGCGAAGGAGACGGCCGACAGCAACAGGGCCATGCCAAGCACCGCGCCGCAAACGAAGCGTACTTTGTCGCGCTCCAGCCACTGTCCGAGCCAACGACGAAACGCCGATGGACCGTGCGGCGGCCCCGGCGTTCTTCCCGTCGCCTCCCGCTCCGACTCGCGGTGCATAGCCCCTCCTTTCCGGCGGACAAACTATCCTACTCGATTAAGCTGTAAACAAACCAAGACAGCTCGAGGCTAGGGGGTTACACTCGACTGTCAACAATCGTTGACAGTCGGGGCGGAGGCGCCGAACGTGGTAAAGTCTACCACAAACAACCGCCGAAATCTTCTCGGCGTAACCGTTGTATTGGTAAAGAGTAAGGTAAAACGGCGAAATCATCTCCGACTTTTTTCGGGCGCTGGCTCAAGAACGGCGCCCGCCGTGCTTTACTCTCCCGCACAAAGGGTGAACAGCGGTTTTCTCCATCAAACCGAGTACGGAAACCAGTTGTTCAACCCGGATGCGTTGCTGTCGACGCATTTGTTTCCCGATCCCACCCCTGAGGAGAGAAGACCATGACCAAGTATCTGTTTATCGGCAAGGCGTACGCGGTCCAGTACGCGAAGTCGGCCCGCAAGTTCATTACCGGCAAGGAAGAGGGTGCGACGCTGGCCGAGTACGGCCTGCTGCTGGCGCTGATCGCCGTGGTCTGCATCGCCGCCATCACCGTCCTCGGCACCAAGATCAGCTCCATGTTCACCACCGTCTCCAGCTCGATCTAAGCCCCGGCCGAAAACGACCGGGCAGTCGCTTTCCTCACCTACGCGGCTCCGCCAAAGATGTTTTCACTCCCGCACGCCCAACGGGAGCGCGATCCATCGCACGAAATGAAAACATCTTTGGCGGGGCCGCTTCATTAAGAAAGGGTCTCTTCCGTGATCAAGCTTCTGAAGTCCGCTCGCAAGTTCATTACCGGCAAGGAAGAGGGCGCGACGCTGGCCGAGTACGGCCTGCTGCTGGCGCTGATCGCCGTGGTCTGCATCGCCGCCATCACCCTCCTCGGCACGACGATCAGTTCCATGTTCGTCTCCGTCTCCGGCTCCATTTAGCCGGCCAGGGTGACCGTCGCCCCGGGCTGCCCGGCCCGAGGGCGACAAGCTTTTTCGCCTCGTTCCCAGCGTCGCGCGTCCGCCGAGAGGAGCGTCTCAGTGAACCGGCTCATTGCCGCCGCCAAGGCGTTCTTGCTCGGAGAAGAAGGCGTCTCGCTGGTGGAGTACGGCCTGTTGCTCGCCTTCGTGGCCTTGATTTGCGTGGCCGCGATCACCGCGTTCGGGACGGCGATCAATAACGCATTCGCGACGTTCGCGGGAACCATTTAGGCGGAGCCCCCGGCCCGCCGTGGTCGCCGAGTGAGCGACCGCGGCGAGTCCGCTTTCCAGGAGATTTCCGCCGTGCCGCAAGATTTCGCTGTGCCCGCTGGCGTGGTACTTATGGCCGTGCTGATCACGGCAGCGACCGACCTATGGAAATTCAAGGTCCATAACGTCTTGACGCTGCCGCTTCTGGCCGGCGGGTTGATTTATCACGGCGTTGTGGAGGGGCAGGCTGGACTCGCCACCAGTAGCCTGGGCATGCTCTTCGGGTTCGGGGCGCTCTTCGGGTTTTACGTGCTGGGAGGCATGGGGGGCGGAGACGTCAAACTGTTCGCCGCCGTCGGCGCCTGGCTCGGGATGCCGTTCACCTTTTACGCCTTCCTCGCCACCTCCCTGGCCGCGGGTGTTTACTCGCTGTGCGTGATCGTGTTCTACCGCACCACGGGCGACACCTGGTCCAACTTGCGGATCCTGTGGTTCCGCTTTCAAACCGTCGGCCGATACCTTGGGTCGGACGACCGGGTGGAAAGCGCGGTGGGCCTTGCCGACCGGCGCGGCCGCCTCATCCCCTTCGCCCTGATGATCGCCGTGGGGACCGTGGTCACCGTATTACTGGTTTTGTCCGGGCGCCTGCCCTAACCGGCGGCCGCCCCGCGCCCAGGGGCGCGCCCCGTTTCACCCCTTGCCCTGAGGAGGTATGTCATGAGTCTCCGATCTATTTTGATCGCGGCGCTGGCCGTCGTGTTCGGCGGATCGGCCGCCACCTGGGTCATCGGCCTGCGCAATACGGGCGAGGCCGCCCCGGCGTCCCCCGCCGTCTCGGTCGTGGTCGCCGCCGCCGACGTGCCCCGCGGCGTCCTCGTCACGGCGGACATGCTCACCACCCGCGACTGGCCCAAAGAGCTGGTCCCCCCGGGCGCCATCACCCGGCCGGAAGACGCTGTCAACCGCGTCGCCTTGAACCCTCTCGTTAAAGACGAAGAGTTGCTCGACGGCAAGTTGGCGCCCCTTGGCGCCGGGCGCGGGTTGGCCGCGCTGGTCCCCGACGGGATGCGCGCCTTCACCATCCAGACGCCTAACGTGGCCTCCGGTGTGGCGGGCTTCATCCTGCCCGGCAGCAAGGTGGACGTGCTCCTGACCGTGAGCGGCGGCGGCGGCAACGACCCAACAGGCGGCGGCAGCACCACCACGCTGCTGCAAAACGTGGAGATCCTGGCCGTCGATCAGCTCATAGTGGCCCCGTCCGTAAACAAGGTCGATCCCAACCTGCTCCGCTCCGTGACCCTGCTGGTCACGCCCGACCAGTGTGCCATGCTGAGCCTGGGGATGAATAAAGGGACGTTGCAGCTCTCGCTTCGAAGCCCACAGGACACCCGGTTCGCCGCCACCCAGCCGACGACCATGGCGGACCTTCGCCTGTACCAGGACAAGACGCCCACGCCGCCGCCGGTCGAGAAGGTGGTTGAGAAGACAGAACCGCAGGCGTTCCAGATCCGGACCCTACGGGGGGGCCAGGAGGGGGCGATTAAGGTGTGGCCGGCCGGGGCGGCGCCCAAAGGCCAGTGAGCGGAACGCCAAGAACAGAGGCAACTTCAGATGCGGGCTTTCATCGTCAGCGATCACGAATCGGTCACCGCCAAGGTCCGGCAGGTGCTGCTCGGCGAAGGGCAGGACTGCCCGGCCGCGCACGTCCTCTCGCTGGGCCTGGCGGCGGACCATCTGGGCCAAAGCGACCCCGAGTTGATCGTGATCGTGCTGTCCGCCGACCCCGCGCGGGCGTTGGAAGTGCTAGGCGACCTACGGGCCGGGACCAAGGCCCGCCTGCTCGCCGTGGGGCCCTCCGCCGACTCGAAACTGGTCCTCCGCGCCCTCCGCGCGGGGGCCGACGACTACGTGGACGAGGCCGATTTGCAGCCCGAACTGGAGACCGCCCTCCGGCGCCTGGCGACGGCGCGGGACAGCCAGGAGCAGCCCGGGCGGACCATCGCCGTGCTGGGGCCCAGCGGCGGCTGCGGGTCGAGCACGGTGGCGGTCAACGTGGCCGCCATGCTGGCCAAGACGCACCACAGGGCCGCGCTGATCGACCTGAAGCTGGAGGCGGACGACCTAGCCGCGCTGCTGAGCCTAAAACCGACCCATACCCTGGCCGACTTGTGTCAGAACGCCGGCCGGATGGACCGTGTCATGTTCGAGCGCTCGCTCGTGCGGCACGCCAGCGGCGTCCACCTGCTGGCCCCGCCGCGGGTGCTGGCCGACGTTCCTCTCGTCACTGCCGAAGGGGTCCGTCAGGCGTTGACGCTGGCCCGCACCCTGTTCCCCTACGTGGTGATCGACCTCGATCACTCGTACCGGGAAGAGCAGCTTCAGGCTCTCCGTCAGGCCGACATTGTGCTCCTCGTCTTGCGCCTGGACTTCACGTCGCTGCGGGGCGCACGGCGGACCCTGGAACACCTGGAGCGCATGGGAATCGGGCGCGACCGCGTCCGCTTGGTAGTCAACCGCCACGGGCAGCCCAAGGAGGTGCCCGCCTCCAAAGCCGAGGAGGCCCTGGGCGTCAAGATTTTCCACTACGTACCCGACGACCCCGCCACCATTAACCGGGCCAACAACAACGGCGTGCCCGCCGTGTTGGAGTACCCCTCGACACGGGTGAGCAAGAGCCTTGCCAAGCTGGCGCACGGAGTCAACGGCCGGTACGAGGGTCCAGGAACGGCGGGCGCGAAGCGGTAACCGAGAACCACAAGCGGCGTTTCGGCGCGGGCCGAAGCGTGGCGACGGAGGCCGACAACCATGAGCCAAATACACACGAACGGCAACCACTACGCGAATGGCGCGGTCCCGGTCGTCGAGGATCGCCTCCTCCGCCACAAGCGGGAGTTGCATCAGCAGCTCATCGCATCCATGGACCTCTCCACCATCGGGACGATGAAGGACGACGAACTCCGCATCGAGGTCCGCCGCGCCGCCGAGGCCTTGTGCCGCCACAGCGCCGACCTGCTCAGCATGAGCGAGCGCGAGCGGCTGGTCAACGAGGTGCTCGACGAGACGTTCGGGTTAGGTCCCCTAGAGCCTTTGCTCCGCGACCCGACCATCTCCGACATCCTGATTAACGGCCCCAAGACGGTCTTCGTCGAGCGCCGGGGGCGGCTGGAGCGGGCCGAAATCGCCTTCAACGACGAGCGCCACCTGCTCCAGATCATCCAGCGGATCGCGGCCCGGGTCGGCCGCCGCGTGGACGAAACCAGCCCCATGGTGGACGCCCGACTGCCCGACGGCAGCCGCGTCAACGCCATCATCCCCCCGCTTGCCCTCGACGGCTCGCTGATGTCGATCCGCCGGTTCGGGACCACGCCGCTGCTGGCCGCGGACCTTGTGGCCAAGAAGTCCATCACGCCCGAAATGGTGCGCTTCCTGTCGGCCTGCGTCCAGGCCCGGGTCAGCGTGCTCATCTCCGGCGGCACCGGCAGCGGCAAGACCACCCTCCTGAACATGCTCTCGGCCTACATCCCCGAAGACGAGCGGGTGGCCACCATCGAGGACGCCGCCGAACTTCGCCTACAGCAGCCCCACGTCGTGCGCATGGAGACCCGCGCCGCCAACATCGAGGGGACGGGGGAGGTGACGATGCGCGACTTGGTGCGCAACGCCCTCCGTATGCGGCCGGATCGCGTCATCATCGGCGAGTGCCGCGGCCCCGAGGCGCTGGACATGCTCCAGG
>DHJA01000292.1:14368-19323 GCA_002404095.1 Planctomycetaceae bacterium UBA4732
CAGGCCATGAACACCGGCCACGAAGGGAGCATGACCACCCTCCACGCCAACGACACCCGCGACGCCCTCAGCCGCCTGGAGATGATGGTCGGCATGGCGGGGTATGACCTCCCCATCTGGATCATCCGCCGCCAGATCACGTCGGCCATCCAGATCGTCGTGCAGTCCACCCGCGTGATCGGCGGCCCGAGGAAGATCAGCAAGATCTCCGAGATCACCGGCATGGAGGGGGACGTGATCAGCATGCACGACCTGTTCGTCTTCAAGCAGACCGGCGTGGACGCCAACCGCGTCGCGCAGGGCCACTTCCAGTGCACCGGGATCCGCCCCCAATGCCTGGAGAAGCTGGAGATGGCGGGCGTCAGTCTGCCGCCGGAGATGTTCGAGCGGCGCGTGCTCACCCCTTGACCCACGGCGAAGGAGCCGGCGAATGTCTCCGTTCCTGATTATCGCGTTGCTGACGTTTCTGGCCGGGATCCTGGCGGTGGTCGGGATCTATTCGATCTGTTCGGACCTGTTCCTCCGCGACCAGACCCGGGTCGGCGCGCGGGTCGATGAGGAATTCCGCAAACGCCAGCGGGAGCAGGCCAAGAAATCGACGCTGTTCAAGAACCTCGACCGGCTGACGACGGAGGCGCCCGAAGGCTTCGACAAGGAGGAGCGCAGCGGCCTGGGCCACCGGTTCGAGGCGCTGGTCGAGCAATCCGGGCTCAACCTCAGCCCCGGGCGTTTGCTGACCATCATGGCCGTCGCGGGGCTGGCCCCGGGCGCCCTCGGCGCCTTGCTGCTCCATAACCTGCTGGTCGGGGGCGTCTTCGCCTTGGTCGGGGTCGCCGCGCCGCTGCTGTACGTCTCCTACAAACGCAACGCCCGGCTGAACAAGCTCCTGTCGCAACTCCCCGACGCCTTCGACCTGATGGCCCGGGTGATCCGCGCCGGCCAGACCACGTCGCAGGCGCTGCTGGCCGTCGTCGACGAGTTCGACCGGCCGCTCTCCGCCGAGGTCGGCTACTGTTACGAGCAGCAAAACCTGGGGCTCCCCCCCGACGTCGCCTACCGCGATCTCGCGCGGCGCACCGGCCTGCTCGAAATCAAGATCTTCGTGCTGGGCCTGCTGGTCCAGCAGCAGACCGGCGGCAATCTCGCCGAGCTGCTTGAGAAGCTCGCCGGCGTCGTCCGCGAGCGTTTCCGCCTCCGCGGGAAGATCAAGACCTTGACCGCCGAGGGCCGCATCCAGGCCGCCATCCTCCTGGCCATGCCCCCGTTCGTCTTCGTGCTGATGTGGCTCCTTAACCCGAGATACGGTCAGGTGCTGATCGACCACTATTCCCTACTGGTCGGGACGGCGGTCTGGGAAGTGATCGGCGCCCTGTGGATCCGTAAAATCATCAACTTCGACTTCTAACAGGCAAGGGACGGGTGCGGCCATGAGCGGGACGATCATCCTAGTTGCGTCGCTGGCGGTCGGCAGCCTGCTGCTGCTGGTCTTCCTGGCCATGGGCGAGCGCAAGAACCGCCTCGACGTTCGGCTCAACGAGCTGGCGGGCAGAGACGGCGCCGATGCGGCCCCGGACGGCATGGCGGAGTTGGCCCGGTCGGCGCTGCCCAGGATGGGCCTCCCCCTCCTGCCGAAGGAGGGCGCGGAGCGGACTCGGCTTAAGGCCCGGCTCGTGCATGCCGGGCTGTACACCCGGCAGGCCATGGTCGTCTTCCTCGGCGTGAAGATGATCCTGATGGTTTCCCCCGTCCTCGTGGGGCTGGCCGTCGGCTTCGTCGGCCTCGTGCCGATCCTATACGGGCTGATCGGCGGCATGTGCGTGGGGATAGTCGGGATGATCGGCCCGAGCTTTTGGCTCGACCGGCGGAAGAAGCGGCGCCAGACGGCATTCCGCCGCGCGCTGCCCGACGCCCTGGACGTACTGGTCATCTGCCTGGAGGGGGGGATCAGCCTCACCGGCGCGATCCGGCGCGTGGCCGGGGAGTTGCGAACCGCCCACCCCCTCCTGGCTTCCGAGTTGAACATCGTCCAGCGCGAAGTCCAACTCGGCCTGTCTTCCGGCCAGGCGCTGCGGGGGTTCGCCGACCGCTGCGACCTGGAGGAGATCCGCAGTCTGGCCTCGGTAATTATCCAGACGGAGCGCTTCGGGGCCAGCCTGGTCAAGGCCCTGCGCGTCCACGCCGAAACCCTCCGGATCAAACGGCTCCAACGAGCCGAAGAACTCGCCCAGATGGCCGCAACCAAGGTTCTTATTCCCACGGTCTTGTTCATTTTGCCCGGACTGTTCGTCGTCATCCTGGCGCCCGCGGCGATCCAGATCATGGCCGCGTTTGACGGGATGCACCGCTGAAGGCGCCATGAGCGCGGGGAGAATCGGGAGGGCGTGCGGTTGAGGCGGTCGCGACGGGCGCCGCCTGTGGGCACGGGAGGGGAGTCACGAAAGGGGCGCTTCCATGCTTTTCCGCACAGACCGCCGCAAGCACCGTCCCCGCGGGGGGCACGCCGCCGTGGAATTGGCCCTGGTGGTGCTTCTCCTTACCTTCCTTCTCCTGATCACCGTCGATTTCGGCCGGCTTTTCTACAGTTACGTCACCATCGGCGCCTGCGCCCGCAACGGAGCGATCTATGCCAGCAGCAGCCCGAACTCGCAACAGCAATCCCCGTCCTATAATGCCAATGTCACGACAGCTACCACGACTGCCGCCCAGGCCGATGGGGGGACCAACCTCAGCCCGTTGCCGACCGTCGCCGCGCCCATGTACAACACCACCTACAACGGGACTTACACCATGACGGCGCCGCCGACGCCAGTCGGCAGCGCCGATGGCTATGTCCAGGTTACCGTGACCTGGACGTTCAACACGATCGTCACGTACCCGGGAATTCCGAGTACGATGAATCTATCGCGCACCGTCAAGATGAGGCTGATCCCCAACTGACCCGAACCGGCCCCTCACTCGGGAGGACCCATGTTTCTCCGCTCGCATCGCTCCCCCCGCCGCGGCAGTACGCTGGCCGAGGCCGCCATCGTGTACAATGTGGTGTTTCTTTTGACCATCGGCCTGATCATCGTGGGCATGGGCGTGTTCCGCTACCTCCAGGTGGCCGCGGCGGCGCGCGAGGGTGCTCGCTGGGCCTCCGTGCATGGCGGACAGTGGGCGAAGGAGGAGAACGGCGGAACATTGACGACCCAGGCCGACATCTACAACAATGCGATCCAGTATCACGTCGCCGGCCTTGACACCAGCGGGATGAACGCCGCCCCCACCCCGGGCGGCAACGGTACCTATTTGAAATGCACCGTCTCCTGGCCGCAGGGTCAACCCCCCGTAAGCACGCCGAGTGGGCATACGACCGTGACCGTGACGGTCAATTATACCTGGATCCCCGAAGGTTACCTGGGCTCCATGACGCTGTCGAGTACGTCGAAGCTGCCAATCTCCTACTAGGCAAGTGGCGTTTCGAGTCCTGGACCGGGGGGCGACTCCCCTGGGAAACGCTCTGAGAGGACCGATCAATGAGACATCCGTCATCGCGTTCTTGGCACAACCCGCGTCGCGGGGCGGTCGCAGCCCAGGTGGTCCTCACCATGACCGTCCTCCTTATGGTCGCGGCGGTCGTCCTGGATGGGGGACTGATGCTGGTCGAGCGCCGGCACGCCCAGGCCGACGCCGACGCCGCCGCCCTGGCCGCTGCCGTCAGTCTAGGCAGCGATTCTTCGCCGTGGACCACGACCTATAGCGCGGCCACGAACGTCGGGGACGTCAACTACACCAGCACCACGAACTTGAAGATTACCCCTCACGTCCCGCCGACGTCCGGGCAGTTCGCGGGCGTCACCACGGACGCGAACGGGTTTAGTTACGTCGAGGTGATCGTGGAGTGGGACCAGGCCCGCTACTTCAGCGCGATCTTCGGCTCCGGCAACATCCCGATCAAGGCGCGGGCCGTCGCCCGAACGGGCCACTCGCCTTTGAATCTCAGTATCCTCGTGCTGAGTACGAGCGCTAGCGGGGCCTTGACCGCGTCTGGAGGAACATCGATCACGGTCCCTGGGACCGTTGTTGTCGATTCCACGAGCGGCAGTGCGCTCACGGTATCTGGCGGGTCAACCCAAATCATATCTCAATCGGGCATTCAGGTGGATGGAGGGATCAACGGCTCGAATGTTTACGCGCCGACGTCGGGATCGACGACAGGCGTTAGCCAGAATACGGGATTGACGGTGCCTGACCCGCTGGCCAGCCTTGCTGTGCCCAGCATGACGCCGATTATCTCATCAGCAACTGGGTGGACCGCCGGCAGCGTGCCCAACACGCCGTGGAAACCGACCGGCTCCTCGGGCGCCTTTTCTTTGTCGCCGGGCTATTACGCAGGTGGCATCCAGGTCGGCGGCTCTGCCAACGTCGTGCTCAACGCCAACGCCGATGGCAGCCCGGGGATCTATTACTTTGACGGTCCTTTGACCTGGAACAGCTCGGGGACGTTGTCGGGTTCCAACATCATGATTTACGTTGCGCCGGGCAGCCACACGCAAGGAATCAGCTTCACCAGCGGAGTTCTCAACATCAGCCCTCCGACCAGCGGCGCCTACTCGGGGATAAGCCTCTTTATGGACCGGACCTCGACTGCGAAAGTCGCGATCTCAGGCGGCAGCGGTACCAACGTCGGCGGGGTGGTCTACGCCGCCAAGGCGGCGGCCACGATCTCAGGCGGGAGCAATATCACCCCCGGCTCGGCCTTCATTACCGACACGCTCACGGTGTCGGGCGGCAGCTTCATCCTGCCGTCGTCCCCGGTTCAGGTTCAGGACCTGTCGAAACACGACATAAGGCTGGTGGAGTAGCGCGGCCGCTCTGGCGGCGTCTGCCGGGGCAGGCGCTTTCCTACCCATAAGGGAACGTCCGATGAGGGACAAACGCCATTCTCGAAAAGGGCGGGGGGGGCCCCCCCCCCC
>DHJA01000292.1:19458-19882 GCA_002404095.1 Planctomycetaceae bacterium UBA4732
CTCCCCGCCCTTTTCGCGCTCCGCGCGGGAACCTCGCTCGCGTCCGTGAGAGAAACGCATCCCCGCACCCGACCCATCAGGTTCCGATGAACGACCACGCCACTGAAACGGAAGAGAAGTCGCCCTTGCCCCGCATGGTTTCGGTCGGCGACGTGTTCGCGCCGGCGACGCCAACGTCCATTGAGGACGCCGGCGTGGACGGCGACGGCCTGGCCGATCTGGCCCTCAAGGCGGCTTACAGCGTTCCCCAGTTCACGACGGAATGGATCGCCCGGACGCTCCGGCTGTCTTTGCCGCTCGCCCAGCAGCTGGTGGAGCAGTTGAAGACCGATTTTCTGGTGGAAATCCTCGGCCACGCCGGGCCGTTCAACTACCGCTGCTCGGTCTCCCAGCGCGGCCGCGAGCGCGCCGTCCGGCTGCTCGA
>DHJA01000292.1:19946-20496 GCA_002404095.1 Planctomycetaceae bacterium UBA4732
CGAGCGCGCCGTCCGGCTGCTCGAAATCTCCGGCTACGTCGGCCCCGCCCCCGTGACGCTGGAGGCGTACACGGCGATGCTCAAATGGCAGTTGGACCGCTTCCCGCGGGTGAACGCGGGGGACGTGGCCGCCGCCCTCTCCGACCTGGTCTTGTCGGATCACGCCCTGGAGGTGGCCGGCCTGGCGCTGTCGTCGGGGCGCAGTTTGCTCCTCCACGGGCCGACGGGCAACGGCAAGACGAGCCTCGGGCGCCTGCTGCACCGCGCCCTCCACGGCGACCTCTGGGTTCCCCATTGCATCGCCGCCGACAACTGCGTCATCCGCGTCTTCGACCCCCGCTGGCACCAACCCTCCTCCCCCACCCTGGAGCCGGGCCGGCTGATCGACCAACGGTGGGTGCGCATCCGCCGGCCCTTCATCGCCGGCGGCGGGGAGATGACGCTCGCCTCCTTCGAGCTGACCTACAGCCCGGCGCAGCGGTATTACGAAGCCCCCATGCACCTCAAGGCCAACGGCGGGATCTTTCTGATTGACGACTTCGGCCGGCAG
>DHJA01000292.1:20566-27859 GCA_002404095.1 Planctomycetaceae bacterium UBA4732
TGATTGACGACTTCGGCCGGCAGCGCGTCGACGCCCGTGAGTTGCTCAACCGCTGGATCGTCCCGCTGGAACGGCGGATTGACTACCTGACCCTGCAATCGGGCCAACGCATCCAGGCGCCGTTTCGCCCCATGCTCATTTTCTCCACCAACTTGGACCCCGATTCCCTGATGGATCCGGCCTTTCTGCGTCGCATGGGCTATCGCTTGTACATGGGCGCGCCGACGCCGGAGCAGTATGCCGCGGCCTTCGAGCGTTGTGCCGCCCGTTCGGACTTCGCCGTCCCGCCGGGCCTCGTCGCGCGCCTGCTGGACCGCTCCCGGGCCGAGGAGCGCGAGCTTCAGTACTCCCAACCGCACGAGTTCATCCAACGCGCCCGCGACATCTGTCAGTACCTGTGCCGGCCGGTGGCGTTGAGTGAAGAAGTCCTCGACCTGGCCTGGAATAGTTATTTCGGCGCGGCCGGCAGTTTTTCCGACGATTTTGGGGTCGCGCACTCCTGAATGGGGTTCAGGGGGTCGCTGAGTTCGACAACTGATCCACACTTTCCCCAAGTCCATTTCCATACCGAAAATGCCGTTGTGGGGTGCTTGCTGGCTTTGCAACGCAATTCCCCCAAACGAGCGAATTTCGTTGCAGGTGAGGGAACATCGTTGCAGGGCGGTGGTCACGGAGTCGCGGCGATGGAATCGCGGTAGGCGACCGTGAGAGTGTCCAGTTCAGCGATTGGCTCGGCAGCGGGTGTTGCGGACATGATGTCGGCGATTCGCGCCAGGACGGTCCGGAAACGGCAGCACGTCCGGCTTGCGCTTAAGACGACGAAGATTCCGATAAGGCCGGCCCCGCACGAGCAAGCCTTCCCCGCCCCTGGCAGGCCACACTGGCGACGTGGGGCGGCTCGTGCAATCATTCCCATATGTGCGGACGCTTCTACCTCTTCTCAACCGGCGCGGTTGTTGCCGATCTGTTCGATCTTGCCGGCGCTCCCGACCTGGCCGCTCGTTTCAACATCGCCCCTTCCCAACCCGTCGCCGTCGTGCGTCTCAGCGAACACGGCCGGGAACTTGTCCCGCTGCGCTGGGGACTCATCCCTTCATGGGCGAAGGACGCCAAGTTCGCACCTATCAACGCCCGCTCTGAGACGGCGGCCGACAAGCCGACATTCCGCCACGCGATGCGAAAGCGGCGATGCCTTGTCCCCGCCGACGGGTTCTATGAATGGATGCGCCGGGGGAAGGCGAAGCAGCCGTTCTGCTTCCGTCTCCACGACGACCAGCCGTTCGCCTTCGCCGGGCTATGGGAGCGATGGGAAGGACCGGCCGGCCCCGTCGAGACGTGCTGCATCCTCACCACCGAGGCGAATGAGCTGGTGCGACCCGTCCACGACAGGATGCCGGTCATGCTGGAACGCCAGTATTTCGGGCAATGGCTTGATTCGACGGAACAGGACGCCGAGGCGCTGACCTGGATGCTACGGCCCTACCGGGCGGATGCGATGCGGGCTTATTCGGTGGGGTCGCTGGTCAACAGCCCGAAGAATGACGACGCCCAGTGTTTGGAGCCGGTCCCGCGCCCAGTTGAACATTGCCTTGCCAGTGCCAATGCGTCAAACTAGATTAGCAGCCGAACCGTGCCGAGGTTTTCTTGGTCCGGCCGCTGCACAGGCAGAGCGCCGCATGACTGCGATTTTCAATAATGGCGTTTACGACTTTGCCGAGGCAGCCCGCTTCACTGGCCTTAAGCGATCCCGCGTCCGGGAGTGGTTTAGGATTCGCAATGCCGGTCCTACCAGGCGGGCGATGTTCGTCAGCTCCTACGCCCCTGTCGACGGAAAGTTCGCCATCAGCTTTCTCGACATGATTGATGTATTCGTCGCCGGTCAGCTCCGGGATCATGGCGTAACGCTCCAGCATTTACGTAAGGTCTACCAGAGTATGCGCGTCGGCCTAAATACAGAGCATCCGTTTTCACATCGGGAGCTTCTCAGCGACGGGAAAAAAGTTTTCATGCGTTGGGAAGATGAACAAGGCCGGCATTTGCTGGAGGAAGCTCTCACGCGACAACGGGCATTCCCGGAACTGCTGCTTCCATTCCTCAAGCGAATTGACTACGACGAAGCCAGCCGTTTGGCAAAGCGTTGGAGGATCGCCGAATAGGTAGTACTCGATCCTACCATTTGCTTCGGCCAGCCGATTGTCGAGCCGGTGGGCATACCGACAGCCCTTCTAGCGTCCGTTTACACAGCCAACGATGACAACGCCGCGGCCGTGGCAGAATGGTACAACGTGGAAGAGGCTCACGTAATTGCTGCCGTGGAGTTTGAACGCGGGCTAGCCGCATGAGGTTCTTCTTTGACCGATGCGTTCCGTTTACCCTGGCGCGCATGATTCGGGAGTAGGAAGGCCCTCGCGGCCACCAGATTTCCCACCATGACGAAGGCCGCCGCTTCCGGCGCGACACACCTGACGCCGAATGGATCGAGGCGCTTGCAGAAGACGGGCGCCCGCGTTGGATAATCATTAGTGGCGACGGCCGCATTCTGACAAACAGAATCAACCGTCAAGCACTTAGCGACGCCAAATTGGCCTTCTTCTGCTTATCGCATCAATGGATGAACATGAAACTCCACGACCAAGCATGGCGTTTCGTGAAAGCCTGGGCCGGTATTGTTAAGGCGGCAAATCCGGACTCGTGTTCAGTCTACGAGCAGTCAGCTGGCGCCTCTCTGCATTTAATCCTAAAATCCTGACCCCTCAGACGGATGCCTTAACCGCGTAGCAGCGCGAGAGGCAAGTAGCACAGCCGCTCCTACCAACCTCGCATCACCGGCCAGCTCTCGGCTATCCTCAATCCGTCCCAGCCTTCAAGGGGGCGAGCACCATTCGCTCGCCCCCTTTTCCTTCCGTCAGCATCCACGACCATGATGACCATCGATAGCATCCGCGCACGGGCCGCGCGTCTACAGCAGCTGAATCTCGGCCTTGCGGAAGAGGTCGCACGGTGGAAGGCCGCGGAGTCGCCGTTGCTCGACGCCGAGCGGCAAGCCTACCTCCAGTGCATTCAAGACGGGATCGCGGGCCTTGACGCGGCGTGGCACGCGCTGACGACTGCCGTGGCGCGGATGCAGAAGGACGCCGTGCCGCGGATGGAGAAGGACGCCGCGGCGAGAAGGGGGGATTCGCAGACGAGCCTTCAATCGCTGGGAGCCAATCGGGGGCCAAGAGGGTAGACGGCAGTGGGCAACTACAGACGTTGGCAGACTCAGGGACTCGCCGCAAGTCCTACAGGGGAAACAACCACGGACAGCAGTAGAATATGGCGGAATCGGTACGCCGGTTGTCAACCGGAAGGGTGCGGGTGCGAATCCCGTGCGGGCCGCGGGAAGAAGAACCAGAACGCCCTGAGCAGCTGGGGCCGCTTGATTTCCCACGATGGATAGACGATAATACCAATGAGGGAAGAAACCGGCGCACGGCGGCCCGGCAATGGGCGAACCGCCGCCACCCGAGTCCCTTGGGCCAGGATAGCATCCCCCGGATTTAATCGCCGGGACGCGCGATAAGCGTCGCCAACCGAGGCGGCCTTCCTGGTCTGGACAGCCGGCGATCTTCCTGAGCCTCTGCTCCTCTTGCGAGGACAGGGGCTTTTTCATTTCGCGACGGCTCTTCACGCTTCTCTTCGTGACGGCGCGGGGAGTCGGCGCCCTCCTCCCCTTCGTGATGGTGATGCTCCTTCTTGTGAGCAGCCGGTTCCGGCTGTTCCGCCACGGGGTCGGGCGGCGGTACGCATCCCACCAGAAGGCAGGCAACGGCCATCAAGGTCACAAAGCTCAAGGAGCGGAAGGAACGTTCTCGCCGCGATCCCATGATTCTTATCCTCCAGGCGGTAATAGGCTCTGCTCAGAGCAAAGCCCATGCCGTTGAGTACGCGGCCCGCTACCATCCGAACGGAATCACCTGGAAAATGAGAAGGATGATAAGAATCAGGACTAGCAAGCTGACGAGAGAAGGCCCACCCCAGCCGTGCCGAGGTGCGTAGCGGCCCCCACGCCCTTCGCCGACTGCCGGCAGGACGAAATAGATCAGAACGATGACCAGGACCAACAGGCCGATGATGCCCATGACAAACCACCTTTTTGTTGTTATTGCGTCCAGCACGATGGTTATCCTGGCGAGCGGCGGGGCTTGTCCCCGCCGGGTTCGACCCGCCGGGATAAACCCGGCGGCTCGCCTGATCGCGCACTATTCTCTTTCGACCGTTAGACGGACTTTCAGTGTAAGAAATGGCGAAACCTGACGGAGTTGTGGTGTACGGCCCTTCGTTGAAGGGATTGCGGAAGTTGTGCCGGTCGGACCATCGCCCCTGTTGTCGGCGGCATGATATAACCGTCTTTCACCGCGCCCGGTCGAGCAACGTAACGAGCCGGGCCTGCCGGCGCCTCAAGTCGATCCATCCCCTGACTCGATGTTGCTAAGAGAGCCGTTTCCGAACAACGTAAACAAGGCTTCGACCGGCCGAGAATTTAGGCAAGCAACGGAGATAGGTGATGGCAAAAGTATACTTATGGCGTCTGCCTAGCTGGGCTTCCCTTTTCGTGTGTCTGATCACGGCCGCCGTTGCCGCCGCGGACGAGGCCGCCCCAGTCGCCGCGCAGGTGACTCCGCTCCTTTCGTTCGATCAGCTGGCGCGCATGAGTTGGCCAGAATTGGAGCGCATGTACCGCGAGGCCGATGCCGGCGCGATCCCACAGGGATACACGACCGGCAAAGCCATTTACAGCCCGTGCAGTCCATTCGCCGGCCTGCACTCACGAGTAACAGGCGCGCTTTGGCACGGCAAGGTCTTCGACAACGCCGATTGCTCGCTGGTGAACCAATGGTCCGGCTTTCGGGCGATTCACGCCCACGTCAACTATGGATCGAGTTGTTTAGATGGCAAGACTTCCATCGTGATGGATTACGGCGAAACGTCGTTGGTATGGGCCGACGTCCGCGACGAGGTGCGCGAGGTCGCTCCCGGTCTGTACCTGGGCCGGATGTATCGCCGTAAGAAATGCGGGCTGGAGTTCCAGTTTTTCTTCGCGCTGCAAGCATGTTGCCGGTAAGTTCCCCCCGGACTCAGGAGTACCTTCGCCCGGGGCTTTACTACAGTCGCCCGAAGGGGCTCCAAGACCGAACCAGTCAGCGTCCGGAGTCCGGAGGGCGATTGTAATAAAGCCCCGGGCGAAGTGTACTCACGAGTCCGGGTGCGAGGGCGCCTGCCCTTTTCCTCCGCGTCGTCCGACGATACGATAAACATTAGCATGCCGAGATCGGCGAACATTCGCACAACTATTGTTTCCGAGGACCGTACTTCCGATGGCCAGTCTGTTACAAATTACAAAAGCCCATAAGAGCTACGGCGATCAGGTCTTACTCGACGGCGCCGACGCCGTCTTGAGCGATAATATCAAAGTCGGGTTCATTGGCCGAAACGGAGCCGGCAAGAGTACGCTGCTCCGCGTCCTGCTTGGCGAGGAAGAACTCGACAGCGGAGAAATCGTCCGCAGTTCCAGCCTGCGCCTGGGTTATCTGCGTCAGCACGATCCTTTTCTACCGGACGAAACCACTCTGGCCTTCCTGATGCGCGACAGCGATCAGCCTAACTGGAAATGTGGAGAAGTCGCCGGGCAATTTGAATTAAAGGGCGCCTATCTCGAAGGCCCCATCGCCAAGCTCTCCGGCGGCTGGCAGACGCGCGTGAAGCTGGCGGCGCTGCTGTTGCACGAGCCGAACCTTTTGTTGCTCGATGAGCCGACGAACTTCCTCGACTTACGGACGCAGATTTTGCTGGAGCATTTTCTGCAAAGTCATCGGTCGGCCTGTCTGATCGTCTCCCATGATCGGGCGTTTCTCAGCGCCACTTGCGATCATACCCTCGATCTATCGCGCGGCAAATTAACGACGTTCCCCGGTAAGGTGGATGCGTATTTAGAATTTCAGAAAGAGCGGCGCGTTCACGAGGAGCGCCAAAACGCATCTCTTCTCACCAAACGGCGCCACCTGGAGGATTTCATCGCCCGGAACAAGGCGCGCGCCAGTACGGCCGCCTTGGCGCAATCGAAGAGTAAGCAACTTGAGAAATTGGAATTGACGGAAATCGTCCGCGACGAGCCAACGGCCAATATCCGCCCCCCGCGCATAGAGCCGCGCAGGGGCCACGCCCTGCGCTGCCGCGATCTAGCGATCGGATATCCTGAGCGGCAAATCGCCTCGGACGTCCATTTGGAGATCGACCACGGCTCACGCGCGGCCGTCGTCGGCGACAATGGACAGGGCAAAACGACGTTTCTGCGCACGGTGGTGGACTCGCTCAAGCCGCTGGCGGGGGAAGTGCGCTGGGGCTTCGGCTGTCAAATCGGCGTCTACGCCCAGCACGTCTACACCAGTCTGCCGGAAAGCCAGACCGTCCTCGAATACCTCCACAAGCAGGCAGCTTTCGGCAAAAAGGATCAGGAAGTCCTCGAAGTGGCCGGCTCCTTCCTGTTCCGGCGAAAGCATGTGGATAAACCCATCTCGGTGCTGTCGGGAGGAGAACGCGCTCGGCTCTGTTTAGCCGGCCTGATGTTGGGCCAGCACAACATTCTGATTCTTGACGAACCGGGCAACCATCTCGACGTGGACACGGTCGAGGCGCTTGCCGAGGCGTTGCTGGCCTACCAAGGAACTGTCATCTTCACCAGCCACGACCGGCACTTCACGAAGCGAGTTGCCACTTGCATTGTGGAGGTACGCGATGGCCGTGTGACCAATTACAACGGCCAATATGACGCCTACTTGTACAAGGTCAACAAAGAGATCGAGGCCGGCGAGCGCGAGCTGGCGACCGAACGCACAAAACTACCGCCGGAGATATTAAAGGCTTCCAAGGCGGCGCCGCGCCGCGCGCACCGAAACGAACGAGACGCGCGCAAGGAAATCAAGACACTTGAAAGGACAATCGCCCAGCTCGACGAACAGAAGCGGTCCCTCAACGCGGAGCTGCTGAAATCGACCAATGCGACCGAGGCGCTTCGCCTTCATAACGAAGTCTCCGGCCTGGCCGAGCCGTTGACGGAGGCGGAAGAACGCTGGTGCCAGCTACAAGAAGAGATCGAAGGGGCCGCTTGATGGGCCGTCGGATTTAATCTCCTCCACGGGCGGCGCCGGCAACGCCGTCCATACTGGCACATGGACTTCCTCGGCAGCCTAAATGGGCCGCGGCGCATCCCGTGGGTATCCCGTGGGTGTACAGGCGAGGGCCGTAGGGGCGGGG
>DHJA01000292.1:27975-30730 GCA_002404095.1 Planctomycetaceae bacterium UBA4732
CCCCTACCCCCAAAATCGAGAGGGGCTCCCCATCCCGTCACGCCAAAATTTCTTTCACTACGCGCCCGGATACATCGGTCAGCCGGAAGTCGCGGCCAGCGTGACGGTACGTCAGTTTTTCGTGGTCCAGCCCCATCAGGTGCAGGATCGTGGCGTGGAAATCATGGACGTGGACCGGGTTCTCGGCGACGTGAATGCCGTACTCGTCGGTGGAGCCATAGGCGAGGCCGCGCTTGACGCCGCCGCCGGCCAGCCAGCCCGAGAACGCCCAGTGGTGATGTTCGCGGCCCTTGGCGTCCGCCTGCTCGTTGTACGGCGTCCGGCCGAATTCGGTACACCATACCACCAACGTGTCGTCGAGCATTCCGCGCTGTTTGAGGTCGGTTATGAGGCCGGCGATGGCCTGATCGACGTTCTTCGCCAGCGGGGCGTGGGCCAACATGTCGGCGTGCGCGTCCCAGTTGTTCGACGAGCCGACGTCGATTAATTCGATGAAGCGTACGCCGCGCTCAGCCATTCGCCGGGCGACGAGACATTGCCAGGCGAAGCCCGTGTTGGCGCCGCGTTGGAGGCCGTATAGCTGCAACGTCGCGTCCGATTCTTTCGCCAGGTCGAAAGCCTCCGGCGCCTCTTTCTGCATCCCGTAGGCCGTCTCGAACGACCGTACGCGCGCCGTCAACCCGGCGTCGCCGGCGCGATGATCCAGATGTTCCTGGTTGCACTGTTGGAGCATTTCGCGCTCCAGATCTTGCAAGCCGGCCGACGCGGTTCGGCGAGCGAGGTCGGCGATGGGTGTGGGACCGGGAACGACGCGCGTTCCCTGATGGCAACCCGGCAGGAAGTCCGTCCCCCACGTCTGATCGCCGGCGTACGGCACGGCCGGCGCCAGAACCAGAAACGACGGCAGGTTGCGGTTGACCGTGCCGAGACCGTAGCTCATCCAGGCGCCGATGCTCGGCCGGGCGAACGTGATCGACCCGGTGTGCATCATCAACGTGGCTTCGTAATGGTTGGTGTGATCCGACTGGAGCGAACGAATCACACAAAGGTCGTCCACGCAGTCGCCCATGTGCGGAAAGAGGCTGCTGACCTCAATGCCGCTTTTACCGCGCGGCTTGAAATCCCATTGTGGCTTTTTGAGGTAGCGATTGTACTTTCCTGGCTTTCCCTGCCATTCGTCGATGGTCACCGTCTTGCCGTGGTCTGCGAATAGTTTCGGCTTGGGGTCGAAGGAATCGACGTGCGAAACGCCGCCGGTGTGGAACAAAAAGATGACACGCTTAGCCTTGGCCGGGAAGTGAGGCGCTTTTGGCGCCAGCGGATCGGCCGAGGCGCCGCGGGCTTCGTCAGCGGCGCACATTTCGTGAAGTAGGCCGGCCGCCAACAGCGACCCGGCGCCGCCGAAGGCGAACTTCATGGCTTCGCGCCGCGTGCAGCAGGATTGCGGATCGTTCATATCGGCTCCCAATCAAATCCAGTCATTTCACCGCAGAGAACGCAGAGATCGCAGAGAAAGAAAAACAAAGGTCATCATGCCTTTGTATCTCTCCGCGTTCTCTGCGTTCTCCGCGGTTCAATTCCTCTTTAGTCGATGTAGATGAACTCGTTGGCGGCGAACAGTACGCGGGCGTAGCTCGCCCAGGCCGGCGCGGCCTGCTTCTCAGCCGACACGCCGGCTTCCTTTAAGCCTTGCACGTATTTTCGCAAGTACGCCTCGGCCGCGTGCGTTTCGTCCAGAGTGGCCGGCCGGCCGTAGGCGATGCGATGCGCGAGGCCGATGCGAGCGCCGTCGTCGGCCGTTGCGGCCAGTATCCGCGCCGCGAACTTGTTGGCCTGGTCGTGGACGAACGGATCGTTGAGGAAGAAGAGCGCCTGCGTCGGCACGGTCGTCGTCGAACGCTCTGCGGTGCTGGCGTTGGCGTCCGCGCCATCGAACAAGGCGAGATACGGCTGACGACACTGGCGCTGCGTCATCAGGTAGACGCTGCGATGCTTCGTTTCGTACACGGCCTGGAACGGGGCGTGCTGGGTGAAATTCCAGGTGTTGGTCGGCGGGAATGGGTGCGATCCTGGCATCGTCCGGTCGAGCGTTCCGCTCACGGCCAAGAGCGAATCGCGGATAGCCTCAGCGTCCAGCCGGCGCCGATCGTAACGCCACAAGTCTTCATTGTTGGGGTCGAGCGCGCGGTCGACGGCGTCCTCGACCGACGACAGCTGATACGAGCGCGACAGCAGGATCATCTTGTGCATCGCCTTGACCGACCAGCCGTCGGCGACGAAACGGTCGGCGAGGTAATCGAGTAATTCGGGGTGCGTCGGCGGCCGGCCTTGCTTACCAAAGTTGTTCGGTGATCGCACCAACCCTTCGCCAAAATGGTGTTGCCAAATCCGGTTTACCATCACGCGCGCCGTCAGCGGGTTCTTGGGGCTGCTCAACCACTCGGCCAGCTGTAAGCGGCCGCTGCCTTTGCCGTCGGCCGGCACTATTTGATCGCCAAGGATTTGCAGGAAACGTCGCGGCGTCTCGGGGCCGAGCGTCTTGGGGTCGCCGCGCTTGTGGATGTGGACGTTGTGCGGCGTCCCTTCGCCGACGGCGTAGACCGGTTGGCCGTCCGACAGCTTCGGAAAATCGCTTGGCGCCTTATGTTCCTCGGAGCCAGGAAATGGGTATTTTGTGCTATCAAATATCCCATAAAAGGCGTAGTACTCGCTTTGGGAAATGGGGTCGAACTTGTGATCGTGACAGCGGGCGCAG
>DHJA01000292.1:30845-35818 GCA_002404095.1 Planctomycetaceae bacterium UBA4732
GCGGCGGGCGCCGGCCAAGAAGCCGGTGGCGATCAGACGCTCGCCCGCCTTGTCCGCCGGCCCGGCGAGCAGATCGCCTGCGATCTGCTCGCGCACGAACTGATCGTAGGGTTTGTCGGCGTTGAATGAGTCGATGACGTAATTGCGATAGCGATACGCTTGCGGCACGGGGAAGTCGGCGGTTTCGCCGGCCGTGTCGGCATAGTGGGCCACGTCAAGCCAGTAGCGGCCCCAGCGCTCGCCGTAAGCCGGTGATGCCAGCAGGTGGTCCACGATCTTCTCGAACGCTTTGGGCGAGTCGTCCGCCAGGAAGGCGTCGATCTCTTCCGGCGTCGGCGGCAGCCCGGTCAGATCGAACGTGACGCGGCGGATCAGAACGCGCTTGTCCGCCACAGCCACGGGTTTAAGGCCGAGCGCTTCGCGCCTCGCCTGAAGGAAACGGTCGATGGGCGATCCATTCCACGCCGCATCCTTGACCGGGGGCGGTTCCGCCGCTTTCACCGGCTGGAACGACCAGAATTTACGCTGCTCGTCGGTGATGCGGAACTCGCCAACGGGTGCGGCAAGCACCGTCGTCTTCGGCCACGGGGCGCCCATCTCAACCCAGCGCGTGAGGGTCTGGATTTCATGGTCGGCGAGCTTGCCCGTCGGCGGCATCTTCGGCTTCTCCTTGAAGCGAACCGCCTGAACGATTAAACTTTCGTCCGGCTTGCCAGGCGTAACGGCGGGGCCGCGGTCGCCGCCTTTGAGGAGGGCTTCGCGTGAGGTTAATTTGAGATCGCCTTTGGTCTTATTGTCGCCGTGACATTGCAGGCAGCGCTCGACGAGCAGCGGCCGTACTTCCTTCTCGAAGAATTCATCGCCGTTTGGCGTGGAATCAGCGGCGCCGGCGAGGGATGCGGCCAATACTAAAGGAAGCGTCAGAACGGCGAATCGCACCATGCGGGAGGAACCTCGGGAGCGCGGCGGGGCGGCGTTTTACTTCGTCTTTGCGCGCAAGCGTTCAAGATCCTGAGCCGGACGCGGGTCGTTCGGGTTCTGGCGTTGGGCGTCCTTTAGAGCGGTTTCCGCCTCTCGATCATGGCCGGTTTCGAGGAGGGTCTCGCCAAGCGCGAACTGCAGGTCAAACTCTTCCGGCCGGCACTCGACCCCCTTGCGCAAAGGAGCTAGGGCGGCGACGGGATCCCCAAGGTACTTCAAGGCCAGACCCCAGAAAAGATACGCGCGCGCGTGATCGGGCTTCAGTTCCGTCGCTCGCCGGGCATGGGGGATCGCCTCGCGGAACCACTCTTTGGCGTCGTCGGCGCCGGGCGACTGCTGCCATTCCCTTTCCGCCCTGCTGAATAGTACCAGCGCGAGAGTGTATTGGGCCTGAACGCTGTCGGCATCGAGCCGCACGGCTTCGCGCAGCAGCGGTATCGCCCGGTCATATTCTCTCAGACGCGCCAAGTTGATGCCGGCTCCGACATAGGTTTGCGACGTCGGAGCTTTCTTAATGTGTTCGAGGTATTTTTGCGCGGCCTCCGCGTAGTGGCCGTCTCGCTCCATCATACCCACGTCCCGCTCCCAGCCGCGTTGGCCGACCGACAGTTGGAATACGAGGTCGAGCAGCGGGTCGGGCCAAGGGGGATCGTCCGGCAGCGCTACGGTTTCCTTCTCGAAGGACGTTGCGGCGGCTTTGTCGCCGCGCGCCCGCGCGAGCGTCGCCAATTCGGCCGTCGCCTTCTTGCGGGCGAATGGACTGGCTCGGGCAACGGTCAGGAACTTTTCGGCGGCTCGGTCGTCGTCCCGCGCCACTGCGATCAATCCCAATCCGAAGGCGGCCCGAAGGTTGCTTGGATCGCGCTCATACTCCTGACCAAACAGCTGCTCGGCCTCGTCCAGTTCCCTTCGCTCCAAAAGGGCTTCCGCCAGCTGCATACTGTAATCGGACAGCGTTCCAGGCCGGGATTCGACGGCGATTGCCTGCCGTAGGAAGGGTAGGGCGTTGTCGGGGTTGCGTTTCAGGGCGAGCAGGCCGCGGCCGTAAGGCCACCGGGCGTCGCTGGGGTCGAGACGGGCGGCTTCGGCGAAGCAGTGATCGGCGTCGATGTCAAATAATTGCGCCAGCAAAACCATCCCCAGTCGCCCCCAGGCGTCCGCCGAGCGCGGATGATCGATCACGTCCTGCCGGGTCTCCTCAATCACTTGGAGGATTTCGGGATCCTGAATGTTGGGTGGGATCGGAGGAGGGATCACGGGCGCAGCGGTCGGGGGACGCAACCACCACCAGACGCACACCGCGCCGCCGGCCAGCGTCGCAAGGGCGACGGCGAGCAAAACCCAAGATCGGCCGCGCCGGCTCCCGTTGGGCCGCGCTTCCCGAGCGGCCGGCGGCGGCTTCGGAATGAGGATGATCTCATCCGATTGGGGGTGAGGCGTCATGGCGTACGGCCCTCCCCCCTGCGTACTTCAATCGCCCGATCCGCCGCGCCGCCGGGGAAAAGCTCCTGGGCGCCGTCCGGCCAGTTGACGAGAATCGAATCGAACCGTGTTTCCTTGCCCAGCCCGAAAAGGGCCGTCGGCAGACTGCTGCAAAGATAGCTTTCCGCGGGGCTGACGACGCGCAGCCATTTCCGGTCGCCGGCCTGGACGCGCACCTCGGCGCCGTAGGCGTCGCGTTTCAGCTTGGGATCGAACGCCTTTACCTTGAGCCAGTGGCCCCGGCTCGGCGCCACGTTGCGATAAAGCCGTGCGCGGGCGCCGACCGTGGTCACCAGCAGGTCCGGCGCCCCGTCGTCGTCGAAGTCGGCGCAGGCCAAGCCGCGCGCCACGTTCCATCGTCCGCAAAAGTCCTTATTTTCAAGGGATATGTCCCGGAACTTGCCCGAGCCGTTGTTGGCGAAAAGCTGATTGTGCTGGGCATAGGATTCCCAGAAGCCGAGGGAGGGATCCTGAGCCGTGCCGCCGTGAGCGGTGCGGCCATTGACGACGGCGACGTCCAGGGCGCCGTCCAGATCGAAGTCGGCCATAAGGGTTCCGAAGCTGGTGCCGTGCCATTGGGTGGACGCCAATTCCGACGCGAAGGTCCGGTCGCGGAACTGGCCGCGCGGCCCCTGCATCCAAAGGGTGTTCGTTTCGGTGCCGAGATGGGTAACGTACAAATCCAGCATCCCGCGATTATCCACATCGCCCACGGCGATTCCCATGCCGGCGAACGCCTTCCCCATGGCGTTATAGCCGACGCCGCGGGAAATCGCCTCGTCGGTGAACGTGCCGTCGTGGTGGTTGATCCAGAGGCGGTTGGGCTGGCCGTCGTTGGACACGAAAACGTCGGGCCAGCCGTCGCCGTCGAAGTCCGCACAGACCACGCCCAGGCCCGGCCCCGGCATGCGGCCGATGCCGGAGGCAATGCTCACGTCCTCAAAGCGCACCCGCGCCCCCGGCTTGCCGTCCTTCGCGGGGACGGGGCCGAGGTTGTGGAACAACTTGCTGCGCACGCCGGAAAACTTGTCGGGGCCGCAGTAATCCTTGGCGCCCTCCGGCGACAGGCACTCGGTGCGCGTGTCGTAATCCAGGTAATTGATCACGACCAGGTCGAGCAGGCCGTCGCGGTCGTAGTCGAAGAAGGCGGCGGAAGTGCCCCAGAACGGATTGCTCAGGCCGGCTTCGGCGGTCACGTCCTCGAAGCGTCCGCCGCCGAGATTGAGAAAGAGCTTGATTCCGCCGTACTGCGTCACCAGCACGTCCGGCAGGCCGTCATTGTTCACGTCGGCGACGGCCACGCCGACGTTGTAGCCCGCCACCCCTAACCCCGACCCTTCCGTCACGTCCTGAAACTTTCCGGTCGGCAGGCGCCGGTAAAGGCGGTTGACCGACTTCGAGTCGGGGCCGGCGCACTGCAACAGATAGAGGTAGAGCGCGTCGCCGTCGCGGAAAAAGGCGCCGCCGGAACCCATAGAGGGCGGCGTGAAGTAAGTGCCGGTAGGCCCAGGGTCGTTCACGAAGTCGAGACCGACGGCGTCGGTGACGTCCTCAAACCAAGTTGGGCCGTCGGCCGCGGCCTCAGAGTCGAAGGCCGGCGTCGTAGGCTTGGGCGACACGGAACAGCCGGCCGCACCCAAGAGTGCGGCCGGCAGGAAGAGAGCCGAGAGGTAAGGAAACAACCGTGGAATTGCCCGACCGGCCGAAGGAAAAAGAGTCATGATGTTTACGTTCGCGGGCGGCGGTTCATTTTTTCGTGATCGTACCCTTCTCAAGGTTGATGACAATGTTCTGCGTCGCTTCATCGGTCACATCATACGAAAGACTCGCGCCCGTATCGTATTTGGTGTTCAGGTCGGAAAACGAAGCCATACGCTTCTCGCTGTCAGGACTTCCCGGGTAGGGAACGATCTTCACCGCGACCTTGTACTTGCCAGGAGGAAGCCCCTTGCCGTCGGCGGATTGGACGATGAAGGACTTGTCGGTGGGAGTATAAATGCCCAATCCGCCTCCCCCCTGCTTGGAGTCCCCCGGCTGGAAGCTGATCGATACTTGATCCGTGTCCATGAGTGTAAGGTTCGGCGGGAAGTCGAGAGTGCCCTTGACGGACGCCGTCCGGCCGCCGCACCCGGAAAGGGCGAACAGGCCGAGACAAAGGGCCGGCAAGATCACCGCACAGCGAAGCCTGCGAATTCGTGTCATAGAGGAGTCCAGGGAGATTAAGGGGATTACCGTTTGGGAAAGTCTTGGCGCCAGAGAATAACACCGGAGAGTCAGGTACGGCCCTCCGGTGTTGTGGTCAGCCATCAGGAGAAAAACGCCCGGGTTAAGCCGGATGTCACGGAAAAGCAAGGGGAACCGAGTTGGTGTAGGATAAGGCGCCGCCCGGTCCATTATTTGCGGCGTTGCTAAAAATTACGGCGTTGGTGGCGAAGCCGATGCTGCGGACGGAGCCGTCGCCCATCAGGAACATACCGCCGGACTGGTAAGAGGGCGTCTAGAAATCGGTC
>DHJA01000211.1:0-1037 GCA_002404095.1 Planctomycetaceae bacterium UBA4732
TTTCAGAGCAGAGCAGTTCGTTTTAATTGTAAAAAATGAACTGCCGCCATTTATTCTCTTCTCCATTGATTCTTGGGCGGCACAGCGCGCTTGGCTGGTTGGCGGGCGGTCCCGAAGTCCTTTGCCGCTCACGACATCAGCCCGCCAACCCTCACCCGCCAACCCGCCTGTGGCGGGCGAATTCCGGCGAAGGGGAATAATCGGCGTCAGTTCACATGAACGGGTGCTTTTGACGAAAATGACCTTCGACGATGCTACTACTTGGCTGAACCCAGGTATGCCGCCAACGCCATCCGGCATGGCGCTGGTGACAAGCAACACCTACGCCGCCAGCAACAACGCGGCCGGCTTCGGCTTCTTCTGGGCGGCGCCGTAGGCTTGCGTGTAATAGCTGCGGCACGAGGGAATCCGCAGGCCGCTGGGGGTGAGCAGCAACCCCATGACAAAACCGTGGCACGAACGCTTGGCGTACTTCTTCTGCCGCCGTTGACCCTTCTTCGGCCGTCGGCGGTAATTCGCCCGGCTGAACGTGTTCTCGGTCTTTTGACCCTGTTGACCGCAGTACGTCTGATCGACGATGAAGACCCAGGCGCCCTGTCGCCGGCTCTCGGCCTGGAGCAACAAGTCGCCCACTTGGGTCAGAACCGTCCAATCGCGCGACCATTTCAATTGGGCGAGGAAACGCACCAACGCCGCCCGATGCCGCGCCTGGGAGCGGACAGCGCCAGCGGCTTGGACCGCGGACATTCGGCCGACGTGACAGGTAAAGGCCGCGACCAAGCGGATCAGCATGCCCACGGCGTTGGGCTTCAAGGCGGTGGCCTTGAAAAACGACTTGATCCCGGGCAGCGCATCGTCCATGATCATGGCGAGACTCCTTCCGCGGCTGGTGAGAACCCTGGCCCCAAAAGGCCAATCTACCAACCGATCTGGCCGATGCGAAGGAGTCTCGTTTCTTTTTGCTCATCGCCGCAGCCTCAAAAAAGGCGCACCTTCAAAAAGCGCAAGCGAGGGGTTTCTACCAGCCCTGAGCGCAA
>DHJA01000211.1:1212-6996 GCA_002404095.1 Planctomycetaceae bacterium UBA4732
TTGCGCTCAGGGCTGGTAGAAACCTCTCGCTTGCGCTATCCCTTTATCGGCCCTGTACCGCTCGAATGTACGCCTCGAAGTTGGCGACCGGTGTCTCACGGTCCACGCCGTGGCTGAGGTTGATGATATGCCGTCGGCCGCAGCCGGCCGCCACACACGCCTTCGTTGCGGCCGTCACCTGCTCCGGCGTCCCCGTGCGCAGCAGCTCCTCGTCCACGTTTCCTTGAAACACCAACTGCGGATAGTCGCGCCGCGCCGTCGCCAGGTCGTGGCGCACGCCGAGACTCACCACGTCGGCGCCGGACGACGCCATCGCGTCCAAATACGGACATTCTTTCACGAACAAGATGCGCGGCGCCTCGTTCACTGCCGCGAAAATCGCCTTATGTCGGGGCTGTGCCCAGCGGCTGTACTCCTCCACGTCGAGCATTCCGGCCCAGGAGTCGAACAACTGGTAGGCGTCGGCGCCCTCCCGAATCAGCGTTTTCAAGAAGCCGACGGTGGCCGTCATCAGCCGTTCGAGTAGCGCCTCCCAGACGCGCGGCTGCTCGGCGGCGAAGCGGCGCGTCGCCGCCATGTCCTTGCCGGTGTTGATGCAGTACGCCGCCGTGGTGAACGGCGCCCCCGCGAAGATCAGCACCGGCAAGGCGCCGTCGAGTTCCGCCCGAACCAGATGTAATAGATCGCGTATGTGGCGATAACGCTCGGGGTCCGGCTCGGCCGCGAGTCGGTCCACGTCGGCGAGCGTGCGGACGGGATGGTCGGGCACGGGGCCGAGCGCCGGTTTGAGTACGAACGGCTGCCCCATCGCCACGGGCAGCGTAGTGATGTCGTAGAAGAGGATGATGGCGTCAACGCCGAAGCGGCGCGGCAGGAGCGATGCCCGCGCGGCGAGTTCGACGTTCTCGGAGAATTCATAAAACGATAGGCCGGCGCGGATACGGTTGAACTCGGGATCCCAGCGCCCGGCCTGGCGCATGGCCCAGACTGGGGCGCGTTCGACGGCCTCGCCGCGGGCGGCGCGTAGAAGAAGGTGGTCGGTACGGCGAGGTTCCGGCTGCATAAGACTTCGACTCCGTTTGACGGCGACGACGGCCATTCTACCGGAAACGGCGGCGGACGGGATGGGCTGGAATGGCGAGGGCCGGTTGGCGTACAATGCCCTGGGCGCTTCCCGTCCGCGATAGCGAGGAGGAAATTCATGGCGACTGTAGTTGAAGAACCCATCCGGGCAGTGCCGACGCCGGCCACCGTGGTGTGTGCCGGCCGGTCGTTTACGGTGGCTGATGAGGCCATGCAGGTAAATGTGCCGTCGTGGGTGGTCGACTTGGATTCCTTCCGCAGGTGGGCGGAATCCGACGACGTTCCCGAAAAGCTGCGCGTCTGGTATCTCAAGGGAGAGGTATGGATCGACATGGGCAAACAGCAAATTTTCAGTCATCTCGCCCTAAAAAACGCCTTTAACATGGTACTCGGCGGTTTAGTGCAGGCGGAGGGTATAGGTTTGTACGTGCCAGACGGCTTGTTCCTGGCAAACCTCGCCGCCGACGTCGGCGGCAACCCAGACGCCACTTTCATCTCCAACGCCGCCCTGGACTCAAATAGGGTGCGCTTGATCGAAGGGAAGAAGGGCGGCTACGTGGAAGTAGAAGGCTCGCCTGACATGGTACTCGAAGTCGTCAGCGATAGTTCGGTTCGCAAGGACGACGTGGTGCTGCGTCAAGCCTATTGGGAAGGCGGAATACGCGAATACTGGCTAGTGGACGCGCGAAAGGAACCGTTGCGATTCGACATTCTGCGCCACACGGCTCAAGGTTATAAGCCGACCCGCAAGCAAGACGGCTGGCTCAAGTCGGTAGTCTTCGGTAAGTCATTCCGGCTCGCGCAACGGCTTAACAAGCGAGGTCTGCCGGAGTTTACGCTGGAGACGCGCTGACGGCTTTGGTTCCGATGTACAACGTCGCAATTCCAAACGTCAGCGGATGCCATTTCACATCTATCAACCCGTGGCCGCGCAGTTTCGCAGCCAGTTCCTCGCCATCGGGGAACTGCATCACACTGGCGGGCAGATAGTTGTAGGCGCTGTCGCGGCTGCGCGACACGAGCTGGCCGATGAACGGCAGTACTCGCCGGAAATAAAAGCGGTACAGCGGCCCGATGAACCAATGGCGCGGCCGCGAGAACTCCAGGATCGCCACCCGTCCGCCCGGCCGCGTCACCCGCACCATCTCCGCGATTCCCTTGTCCGTATCGGTCACGTTGCGCAGGCCGAATGCAACGGTCGCCAACTGGAAGCTGTCGTCGGGAAACGGCAGCCGTTGCGTGTCCGCCTCAATGAAGCGAACGCGGTCGGCGGCGCGACGGCGCCGCGTCTTGTCGCGGGCCGGCAGCAGCATCGGCAAGCAGAAGTCGGAGCCGATAATCGATAGACGGCCATGCGCCGCGCGGTCGTAGGCTAGGGCCAAGTCGCCGGTGCCGGTGCAGACGTCGAGGATGGGGCCGTCCGCGGCCGGCGGCGCCAGGCGCGTGGCACGCCAACGCCAGTAACGGTCGATATTAAGACTCAGCAGGTGGTTGAGCAGGTCGTAGTGGCGCGCGATGTTGCCGAACATCGCGCGAATGCGTGGTTCACGCTTATCGAGCAGTGAGGAAGCCATTCACATCTCCAGGGTGCGAGGCGGTCGCCATGCTCTCTTGCTATACCGACGGAAATGTTAACCGGAAAGCGGCGAAGCGCGCAACTCATTCTCAGGCTCTTCAAGGTGGGGCGCCCGCTCCGCGGGCGCCATGTCTCTTAGGGAGGCCGGGTCACGCCCCATAAAGCGTCATGGCGCCCGCGGAGCGGGCGCCCCACCTTGTCTGTAACCGCGACGGCCAGTTCCCGTGGCGGCGCTCCGGCGGGTTAGGTAGGATAACGGGGGATGAAGGCACGAGTCTCGCCGGCCGTCATCTGGCACAGGAAGGCGAGTTCGTAGGCTGGACCAGCATTCGATTCGAGAGGGGTTGTGATGAAGACGAAATGGAACGCATGGGTATGGACCGTCACGGCGACGGCCCTCCTGGCGGCGGCCGCGGAACCGGCTCCCTCCGAGGCGTTGCGCAAACAGGCGTTGGCGCTCAACGCCATCACTGGCGAGGACGCCGAAATCGGCAAAATCTTGGAGCTGATTGAAGACCCTCCTCATACCAAACCGCTGCTGGCCGAGGCCGCGAAACTCGCCAAGGAGAAAGAGCAACCTTTTAACGTCAACGCCACGCGCATTCTGGCCCAGACGGCCCAGTTGCTCCGCGAAACGGACGCCAGCGTCACGTTTTACAAGCTCTTTATCGACCAAGCCGACCAGTTGCGCAGCACCGATAAAATTGGTTTAGGCTATTCCGGCCTCATCAAAACGCTCTACGACGGCGGCAAATACGACGAGAGCGATGCGGCATGTCAGCGATTTTTGGCGATCAAGGGCGACGCTGCATTGCAGCAGATGAAGCCGGCGGTGATCCGCCTGAGGGTGCTGGTGCTGGCCAAGCAGAGCAAGGGCGAAAAGGCGTCGGAACTCTTGGAGAAACTTATCAAGGCCCAGCCGGACAACCCGAAAAACCTGACGACAAAAGCGGAAATGTTGCACGTGCTTGACAAGCCGGCCGAGGCGGTCACGGCCTACGAAGAGGCCATCGACCTCTACAAGAAGGATGAAGACCTCTCGAAAGAGGAACAGGAAGACTACGTCAACAGTATCCGCTACGCCCTAAGCGGCCTACATATCGACCTCAACCAGGTGGATAAGGCGGCGGCCGATTTGAAGTCGCTGCTCGAAAAAGACCCCGACAATCCGGGCTATAACAACGACCTCGGCTACATCTGGGCCGACCACGACATGAACCTGGTCGAGTCAGAGAAGCTGATTCGCAAAGCCATCGACGACGACAAGAAACAGCGTCAAAAGGCCAATCCGGAGCAAAAGCCCGATGCCGTGAAGGACAACCCCTCGTACTTGGACAGCCTGGGCTGGGTGTTGTTCAAGCAGAAAAAGTTTAAGGAGGCGCGGCAACCATTGGAGGACGCGGTAAAGCAACTGGACGCCCAGAGCATTGAAATCTATGACCACCTCGCCGAGGTGCTGAACGCTCTAGGAGACAAGGACGCGGCGGTGGCGACATGGAAAAAGGGTCTGGAGTTGCCGGCCGACACCAAGCGCGAGAAAGACAAGAAGGCCGAAGTCGAGAAAAAGGTGAAGGGCCACTCTTAAAGACGATTTCAAAAATGAGGCGAGCCGGCGGGTTTATCCCGCCGGCACAAACAGTACGCGCTCCTCGGAGCGCTCCCTGACGGCCATCATATCTTTCCCCTTCCAACGGCTTATGGCCAGCCGGCTAGCGGCACAATGTTGGGGAATGTTGCTCCCACCGCGCGGATGAGTTTTTCGTCGGCCGTTACGAATGGACAGTTTTCCCGAACACTCAGCGCGATATACAGAGCGTCGTAGACGGATCGCCGGTGGGAAACCGCAAGACGAAAAGCGTCGTCCAGCAATCCAGTCGACGAAACCAGCGAGATACCAAACCTTGGAAAGCCAGTAAGAAACAGTTCCGCGTCCGCAAGTGCCAGACCCTGAAAGAGGTGCTTCTTCCAGAGAATGTTCCCAAGTTCCGCTGGCAGTAGGTCCGGGGCCAGTAGGTCGATCGCGCCGGTCTGGTAGCCGGCTAGGATGCGACGGGCCTCGGCCGAATAGGGTTCCAGTACGAACCACTTGACGAGTACGCTGCTGTCAATGACGAGCCTGCTCATTAGCGCTCCCGATCTTCACGAACTAAGTCGGCGCTGTCCGGCATCTCGCCGTAAACCTCGATCATTCGGCCCCGCAACGTATCGACCCACTCGACCGCTTCTCGGCGATGACGGAGTTCGTCCGCGGACACGAGTGGAGATTCTTCGACCTTCTCCAGCAGTTGTTCCACACTGGCCAACCCACGCTGGCAGGCCGCCTTTTCCAAGCGGATATACAGATCGTCCGAGACAGTGATCGTCCGGCTCATACCGCACCTCCTTCGCATCCCGCAAACAATGCCGTGCCGATGCGCACAAGCGTCGCACCTTCCTCGACGGCAATTTCAAAGTCATTGGTCATGCCCATCGACAGGTCGGTGAGCGAATGCGTCCCTTGCATCCCCTCAAGCAGCCGGTCGCGCAGCTCACGCAAAGCAATGAATGTCGGACGGCACCTCTCCGGATTCTCCTCATACGCCGCCATCGTCATCAGGCCCGTCACGCGGACGCATTTCAATTCCTTCAACGCCGGTTGCAATTCTAGCACTTCCTCCGGCGCGAAACCTTGCTTGTTCGCCTCTCGGCTGGCGTTTATCTCCAAGAGTACATCCATTGAGCGCCCCTGACGCTTCGCCTCGTGTTCCAGCGCGGTCAGCAAACGCAAACTGGCGCCGGAATGGATGCGGTGAACAAGCGGCAGCGTGCGTTCGATCTTGTTGCGTTGCAGATGGCCGATGAGGTGCCAGCACGCTGTCGTCGGCAGAGCGGCCGCTTTGCGCCACAATTCTTGCGGCCGGCCTTCGCCCAGATCGCACACGCCCAATTCGACCAGCGCGGCGGCCGCTTCGATGGTCGCCGTCTTAGTGACGGCCACTAAGGTCACGTCCGCGCGAGAGCGGCCGGCGCGAAGGCATGCGGCCCGCAGTCGCGCTTCCACCGCGGCGAGACGTTCGGCCAACAGAGATTGGAGTTTGGCGCGGTCCACGGGATACTCACTTAGATCGTTTAGCCGCGACCCGAAG
>DHJA01000211.1:7121-8578 GCA_002404095.1 Planctomycetaceae bacterium UBA4732
CCCCTTCGGGTCGCGGCTAAACTCCCTCGCCGCTTGCGTTCACCCGCTCTAAGATAACCGCCTTGCAACGAACCGTAAAGCCGCCCCGCAGAGTCGGAAAGGATGAAACTATGGCCGACATCCGGCCCTTCCGCGCCTACCGCTATGACCTAGGCCGCGTCGGCGCCCTCAGCGACGTGATCGCGCCGCCCTACGATGTCATCGACCCCGCCCTTCAACAGCAGCTCTACGACCGCAGTCCTTACAACGTCATTCGCCTTATCCTCAACAAGGAACAGCCGGGCGACAGTGGGAACGAAAACCGTTACGCGCGCGCCGCCGGCCTATTGCGTGAGTGGCAGGCCGATGACGTTCTCGTCCGCGATTCCGCCCAGGCGCTATATGTTTACGAACAGGACTTCGAGGTTGAAGGCCGGCGATATACGCGGCGCGGCTTCCTGGCCCGTGTCCGTCTGGAGCCGTTCGGCTCCGGCCGCATCTATCCGCATGAAGAAACGCTCGCCGGCCCCAAGGCCGACCGTCTCCGGCTATTCCAGGCCACGGAAATGAACCTCAGCCCTGTCTTCGGCCTTTACCCCGACCCCGATGATGGCGTGATGAAGCAACTTCAGGCTGGCGTCGGCCGGTCGCTGCCTTTGCAAGCCACCGACCATCTCGGCGTCGTCAGCAAGCTTTGGCCAGTCACCGATCAGCATGTCGTCAGCGCCGTCACGGGCGCGTTGGGGCCTAAGCCGGTGTTTATCGCCGACGGCCATCATCGCTACGAAACGGGTCTGCGTTATCTTCAAGAACGGCGCGCGGCCGGCGAAAGCGACCCGGCGGCCGAGTCCATCCTCATGATGCTCGTCAGCATGAACGACCCCGGCCTCATCATCCTGCCGACGCATCGCATTGTCTCCGGCTTTCCGGCTCTGGACGCCGACAAGCTGGCGTCGATCCTGGGTGCGCATTTCCAGGTGAAAAAGATCGGGGCCGGCGAAAAGGGCGCGCGCGAAGCCTGGGACGAGATCGAGGCGGACGGCGGGCAAGACCTGCTCGGCTTCTGCACCACCGACGACGGCGTCTGGCAGACGGCGCGGCTGCGGGCGCCGGAGGAGATGGCGCGTCTCGCTCCCGATCATAGCCCGGCCTGGCGCGGGCTGGCGGTGAGCATCTTGCACGTTCTGGTACTCGACCACCTTCTGCCGGCGGCGTTAGGCGGTAAAGCGGAGTGCAAATATGTGCATCTGCTGCGCGAGGCGATGGATGGGGCAGCGGAACGACAAGGGCGTTTGGTCGCGCTGGTGCCGCCGGCTACGATGCAACAAGTCGAGCAGATCGCCGGCAACTTGGAGAAGATGCCGCCGAAATCGACGTATTTCTATCCGAAATTGCTAAGCGGGCTTGTGTTTAATTCGCTCAAGGGAAGCTAGAACCTAAGCCGCTCCATGTAACCTCTGGTTCCCACGCTCTGCGTG
>DHJA01000211.1:8676-13240 GCA_002404095.1 Planctomycetaceae bacterium UBA4732
GACGCTCTGCGTCGCGTCCGGCCCGATTCAGCGTCCCGCGGGTTCGGGACGCAGAGCGTCCGGACTTGGGTTCCCACGCAGAGCGTGGGAACCAGGAGGATACTTCATGCGTTCTCCCGTCACCTGGGCGGCGTTCCTATCGTTCACCTTGGCTATCCAACCGGCCGCCGCGCTAGCCGACCCTCCGGCCAAGCGCGAGATCGCCGTCGAGAATCGTTATTTCAATCTCCCCGTGAAAACTGGCGCGCCTAAGAAGCGGATGCGATATGTCCTTGACGACAAGACGATCCGCGAGTTCGAGATCGAATTGGCGAACGGCGAACCCGGTTTCTGGGTCTTCGACGACGTTTCCGAGTTCAAAGGGAAACATCTGCGTGTCGAAGTGGACGGCGCGCCCGCGGACTGCAAAGGACTGGCGGCCGTCGTACAGAGCGATGCCATCAAGGGCGGCGACGATCTTTATAAAGAAAAGCATCGGCCGCAATTCCATTTCACGTCTCGCCGCGGCTGGCTCAACGATCCTAATGGCCTAGTCTTTTCCGACGGCGAATATCATCTTTATTATCAGCACAACCCCTACGGCTGGGATTGGGGCAACATGCACTGGGGGCACGCCGTCAGCGCCGACCTTGTTCACTGGAAAGAACTGCCGATCGCGCTCTATCCGCGGCAATTCGGGGACTGGTGCTTTTCAGGCAGCGCTGTGGTGGACGGTAAGCGGTTGGCCGCCGCCTACACCAGCACCGGCCGCGGCGAATGCATCGCCTTCAGCGGCGACAAGGGCCGAACCTGGATCGATTTCCAGGACGATCCCGTCGTCAAGCACGTCGGCCGCGACCCGCGTCTACTCTGGCATGAACCGAGCAAGCAATGGGTCATGGCCGTTTACGACGAGTCTGACGGGAAGAAGGGGATCGCCTTCCACACTTCGCCTGACTTGAAAAAGTGGAAAATTCAGAGCCGTATTGAAGGCTTCTATGAATGCCCCGACATTTTTGAAGCGACGGTCGAAGGCGGCAATGGCGCCAGGAAATGGGTGCTCTATTCGGGCGACGCCAAATATCTAATCGGCGAATTCGACGGTAAGACTTTCACCCCGGACCAGCCGGCGAAACAGCAACTATGGTACGGCAATTTCTACGCGGCCCAAACCTATAGCAACGCGCCAGACGGTAGGCGCATCCAAATCGGCTGGGCCAGTGGCGCTGCGTTCCCCGGAATGCCGTTCAACCAGCAGATGACGTTTCCCTGCCGCTTGACGCTTCGCAAAGCAAGCGATGGCGTGCGCCTGTTCGCCGAGCCGGTCAAGGAAATCGAGACGCTGCACGCCAAAAAGCATGTCGTCGCTGACCGAATGTTGAAACCGGGCGACAATCCGCTTGCGGAAGTGAGTGGCGACCTGTTCGACATTCGCGCCGAGTTCGCGCCGAGCGACGCCAAGGCGTTTGGCTTTAACGTTCGCGGCGTCCCGGTGCTTTACGACGTTGCGACGCAGGAGATTTCCTGCAAGAACGTCAAGGCGCCGCTGAAGCCGGTGGACAGCAAGATGCGTCTACGACTACTCGTGGACCGCGGTTCCATCGAAATCTTCGGAAACGACGGACAGGTCGCGTTGTCGGTCAGCGCGATCCCTGCGGACGACAATCACGCTCTGGAAGTCTTCAGCCGCGGAGGCGCGACGCATCTATGGTCGCTGGAGGCGTTCGAGTTGAAGTCCGCATGGGAGGCGCCGTAGAGTCAAGCGCAAGCGAGACTGACGAAAAAGCAGATCAAGGAGAGTCGAAAGAGGATGGAGGAAGACGAAAGGGCCGGTATGGGGATGGACTTTTTAAGAAGGCGGTCGATCAGGTGGCGGCCCTCGAAAAGCAGCTTGGCATTTATGAGCTAGACCAATTCACGCCGAAGACGCCGCGCAAGTGAATTCGGGGGAATCTCGCAATGGCCAGCGACCACGATCAACGGTTCAAGATATTGATCCAGTCGTTCTTTCCGGAATTTCTGGCGTTGTTCTTTCCGCAGTGGGCCGAACGGCTGGATGCCGGGGCCGTCGAATGGCTAATGCAAGAGGTGTTCCCGGACCCGCCGCAAGGACCGCGGCGGGTGCTTGATCTGGCGGGCAAAATGCCGACGCGCCAGGTCGTGCCCGGTCAGCGGCCGGGCGAGCCGGACCATTGGCTCGCCCTGCTTCACCTTGAAATCGAGTCGCCCGATAAGTCCACTCTCATCAAGCCGCGTCTCTTCCATTCCTTCGTCCATCTGCGGGATAAATACGAACTGCCCGTCCTACCCATCGCCCTGTATCTGCACGTCGGCTTGGAAGGCGTCGGCGTGGACGTGTATGTCGAACGCTTTTGGGAACTGGAGTTGGTGCGCTTCCAGTATTTGTACGTAGGCTTGCCGGCCTTGGATGCGGTAGAATACGTGCGGGGGGATAATTGCTTGGGCTGGGCGCTGGCGGCGTTGATGCGCAGGCGGCAGGACCAGGCGGCCCTGGTCGGCGGAGAAGGATTACGACGGATCGCGGCGGCGCCGTTGACCGATCAGCAGCGATTTCTGTTGGCGGAATGTATGCAGGCGTACCTTACCCTCAACGATGAGCAGCAGCGCGAGTTCGAGGAACTCGTAGCCGGCGAACCCTACGAAGGAGTCCGAGCCATGAACAAGACTTGGTTTGAAAAAGGCCTGGAGCAAGGGGCGGCCGTGAACCAGACTTGGTATGAAAAGGGCGAGGAGAAAGGCATGGAGAAAGGCATGGAGAAAGAACGGCGGCGGTTCTTGCGCGTTCTGCTTGAGGAGCGTTTCGGGACATTGCCCGCCAGCGCCCAGCAGCGCCTTGCCGAATGGCCGGCGGATCGGTTGACGACGGTGGAAAAAACCATCTTGCGCGCCCAATCCTTGCGTGAAATCGGTTTGGAGGACTGACCCTTTCGGCGCTGATTCGGATTCAACTATTGTGGCGGCGGTCGCCGCAGCAGGGCGGCCACGCGCCGAACCGCTGCCGGCAAGTCCTTCTCCACCTGATGTCCCCAAAGCCGCACGACGCGCCAACCGAGACGCCGCAACTTACGGAAGTGGGCGCGATCGCGCCGGCGCGTACGCTCGATCTTCTTTTTCCAGTACGGCGTCAGTTTCTCACACCACAGCGGGAAGCGCCAGCCGTGCCAGAAATCGCCGTCCACGAACACCACTAACCGCGCCTCCACCATCACGAAGTCCGGCTTACCCGGCAGGTCGGCGACGTGCCGTTGGCAGACCCAGCCCCGTTCCTGGAATGCTGCGTCCACCGCCCGTTCCAGCGACGTGTTGCTGCTCTTGACCGCGCGCATCGCCTTGCGCCGGTCTTCAGGACTTAGGTTATCCGGCATGTCCGTTACCTCGGCTCGCCCGGGCCGATTCGTACAAAGGCGTCAACACTTGGCGATCTACCCACTGTATCGCCGGCACACACACCGCATCGCCGAAGCCGAACAGTTGCTGATTACGGCTGCCGATAAGCGGGAAGTCGGGCATCCCTTGCAGTCGGGCGTATTCACGTGGAGTCATCCAGCGCATCCGCAAACCACACGCATCAATGGCGACCACGATCTGCTTGCCGCTGCCGCCGCGCGGCGTGCGTAGGCAGCCGGCCAGGCCGTCAAAGCGCACTTCCGTCCGTTGGCCGCCGCTGCGCACGCGTCGGAAGGCCGTGCCGATTCGCGGCGTCGCGCCGGCTCGCAATTTCTCCACCTGTCGGAGATGGTCGTCGCTCATCATGCGACAATGGCGATCCACTTCCACCTTGGACCACCAGTCCTGGGCGTCGTCGCGGTCGATCACGTCTTCCAGCCGGACGCCGCGTTCGGGCGGATCGGGCAGATCGAGGTTCAGCCAGCCGGTCGGCAATCGCAGCGTGGAAAGAATCTTCACCAGGTTGGCGGGACGAAGCATGCCCGGCTGGGAGGCCGGTCGCGCCGGCGCCGGTATCTCCTCCACCGCGCCGACCACGAAGACACGGCGGCGGCTCTGCGGCGCGAAGTGGCGAGCATCGAGTACGAAAGCGTCCAATCGGTATCCTAGTCCCGCCAGCGTTTCGGCGGCGGTAACAAAGTCGCGGCCCTGGCGCGAGGTCAGGAAGCCGGGTACGTTTTCCAGCAGCACCAGCGGCGGCCGTCGTGCGCCGAGCGTTCTTAACACCTCGGCGAAGGCGAAGAAAGTCGATGACTCGCGGCCGTCGAGGCCGCGGTAATGGCCGGCCAGACTCAAATCGACGCATGGAAACGACGCCGTCGCCAGAGCCGGCCTACCCGGAATGCGCGCGACGATTTCCGCCGTGCGGTTCACATCTTCGAGGTGGTAACGCGGACTGGGACCATTAAGGGCTTCGTAGAGTTCCCGCTTCCCGGGGGCGATGTCGTTGGCGTACACGCAGGCCCAGCCGGACGCGCGCAGCCCTTCGCCGACAAGGCCGATGCCGGCGAAGAACTCGCAGAAAGTCTTATCAGCGTCCATGTGGCGGACCTCACGCGAGCTACAAACGAGCCGCGACCGTTAGGGAGCGGTTTTCCACCGCTCCCTAACGGTCGCG
>DHJA01000211.1:13363-16463 GCA_002404095.1 Planctomycetaceae bacterium UBA4732
CCCTAACGGTCGCGGCTCGTCGGAAGCGCCTTCTTTTTTACTACAATGAGCAGGAATGACACCGCTATTCACTCCCCCCGACGACTCTTCCAGTCTCGCCGTCCTGGTCAGTGGCGGCCCCGATAGCGCCGTTCTCGTCGGCGAGGCCGTACAAAACCGCGCGTCAGTGCATCCCCTGTACATCCGCTGCGGCCTCTTCTGGGAAACGGCCGAACTCGACCATCTGCGGCGGTTCCTCGACGCCATCGCGGCGCCGGCTTTACGGCCGCTAACCATTCTGGAAATGCCGGTCGCCGATCTCTACCCCAACCACTGGAGTCTTACCGGCCAAGGGACGCCGGGCGCCGACGCACCCGACGAGGCCGTCTTTCTACCGGGCCGCAACGTCTTGCTGCTGTCCAAAGCCATGTTATGGTGCCATCTGCGCGCCGTCTCGGAAGTCGCGCTCGCCACGCTGGAGAGCAATCCGTTCCCTGACGCCGCGCCGGAGTTCTTCGCCGCTTTCGAGGCCGTCGTCAACCGCGCGGTCGGCAGCAGGGTGCGCGTCTATCAGCCCTATTGGAACTTGAAAAAGGTGGACGTGTTGCGCCGAGGGCGCGGCCTTCCTCTGGAACTGACGTTTTCGTGCATCCGTCCGCGTCAGGGCCGCCACTGCGGCGCGTGCAACAAATGCGCCGAGCGGCGCCGCGCTTTCGCCCTGGCCGACCTGCCGGATCGGACGCCGTACTTTACGGAGCCATCATGTTCAGCGTGACGCGGGAGATCCATTTCTGCTACGGCCACCGGCTGCTAAATTACGACGGCAAGTGTCGCCATCTACACGGACACAATGGCCGGGCCGTCATCACCTTGGCCGGCGCGGCCCTGGACGACCTTGGAATGGTGATGGACTTTAGCCGGCTCAAGCGCGTGGTCGGCGGCTGGATCGACGAAACGCTCGATCACAAGATGATATTGCACAAAGACGACCCGGTATTGCCCTCTTTACGACGCCTCGGCGAACCCGTCCACGTGATCAACGTGAACCCCACGGCGGAGAACATCGCCCGAATCATCTTCGACTACACGGCGGCCCAAGGCTTTCCCGTGACCGAGGTCAAGTTGTGGGAAACGGAATCGTGCTTTGCCGCGTATACGGGCGAGCGGCCGGCGTAAAGTCCGAAAGTGCTTGCGGTCTTCCCGCTCGATTGGCGCGGCCTTCTCCCTCGGCCCATTCCTTCCAAGGGCGGGCGCCGTTACCGGAGCGCCGCGCGCGGGCAACCGATTATCTGGCGCGGCGCTGCTTCTGTCCGCTCCTTACCAGCCGCCCTGCGACAGGCGAATGGTCAACAAAATCGCGGCAATGCGGCGCGATGGCTTCTGGGCGTCGCCCTAACTCCTTTGCTGGTTGATAGAAGCGCCGCCAGGTCGGCCGACGTGTAGCCCTGGAAGAACGCGCCGCGAATAATGACCGATAAAAGTGTTTGACTTTCCGGTTTTGCGGATTATAATCACATCACGTCGGGAACTCGTGTTGCCACTTCGGCCCCACGTTCCTCCCAACGCAACCTCTTCGCGGCCCTGCCGCACAGGAGCGTATCATGTCGAATCGCAGTATGTCTGCGCCCTTTCTCAAGCCCTGCCACTTCCGTACCCACCGCGCCTTCAAGGCACTCGACGATGGCACCCATCGCAAATGGGTTCTCGTGGTCGCTGCCCGCGATCTGCCGCGCGATCTGCCGCTGGACGCTAACGCCCGACTTCCCAACGTCATCAAGAACCTAACCTGCAAGGAAATGCGGGAGACGTTGCTCACGCGCCCCGAACTGTTTCAGATCTTCAACGGTGGCATGGTCTGCACCGCTACTTCGGTGGACGTTCGGCAGGAGGGCAACGAGCAGTGGGTCGATGTGACCTTCGACCAGGAACAACTCCAGGGGGTCGTCAATGGCGGTCACACCTACGGCAACCTCCTCCACGTCATTCACGACAACACAGATTACGCTGAGGGGTTGCCACTAAAGACGGTCCTGGCCAAAAAGGACAAGGCTGCGGACAACCCGGACCTGGCCCCTCTGCTGGAGGACGATGAGTTGCTGGCCGACCGCATCGCCAGGGCGCGCGAATGCGCTATGGTACAACTCGAGCTGATCGCCCCCGTGGCCGACGCCGCCCTGCTGGCGAAGATCGCACTGGCCCGGAACATGTCGCTAAGCGTGGAGCAGACGGCACTCCAGAACCTCGCGGGCAAATATGAGCTGATGAAGACGGTACTCAAGGAGGCTCCTGCGCCATTCGATCAGCAGTTCATCGGCAGGGTCGTCTGGAAGACGAACGAAGATGTTTCGGACGACAGCAAGAAGGTGCCCGTCAAGACCCTAATCCACCTGCTCGCCCTCATGAATACGAGACTGTACCAGCCGGGCTCGAAGGTGGCCAATGAGGTCTACGTTCGCTCGGGTGTAGTCATCCGTGAGTACGGCGAGTCCGAGGGTGAGGACAGCGCGTTCTACGACAAATTGACGGAGTTGCTGCCGGACTTCATCCGGCTGTATGACCATATCTACAAGGGGTTGCCGGAAACGAACCCCTCTTTCCCCTGGGCCGACGGCAAGCCCCCCACCGACCGCAAGCGCCGCAAGACGGCCTTCACCACGCCGCTGTTGGCGCGCCCGTGCAACTCCAAGGTGGCGGGGGCGTTCATTTGGCCGGTCTTCTCGGCATTCCGGCTGCTGCTCGAGCAGGACATCTCAGGATCGCTGCAGTTCAAGACCGACCCGATTGAACTGTTTGAAGAGAAGAAGACGGAATTGTCAAACACCATCCGCACCACCTTCGAGAACCAAGGGCACGTGGTCAACCAGGTGGGCAAGACCGAAGTCGCCTGGATTCGCCTGGAGGCCCAGATCCAGATGGAGATGATGATCCGCGAGCGCGACAAGGCGCGCTGACCTGACCGATCACATGCGTCCCGCCGGCTCTACAATATGTAGGGCCGGCGGGTGTTTATGTTGAGGGATAGGCCCAACAAACTGGATCGATGATTGGAGCGCGTACTCCGAACTGCTGGCGGCGCACGTCGCTAAGTCGGGGGAAGCAAAGAGCGCCATGCTCCAATTGG
>DHJA01000026.1:0-1475 GCA_002404095.1 Planctomycetaceae bacterium UBA4732
ATTGACCCCCTCCTCGACCCACCACTAGGTCTACAGAGACGCAATGTTTTACCGCTCACCCTTTTGTATATCGCAGAGTCTTTCTCGGTGAGCATACTCGGATGGCCCCACCCGTTCCCATCCCGAACACGGCCGTTAAGCATCCGAGGCCAATGGTAGTCCTTCGCGGGCGAGAGTAGGTTGTTGCCGGGAATTTGTGAACGCCCCATAGTGAAAACTGTGGGGCGTTCTTTTTTTGATAAGATTAAACGAGCCGCGACCGTTAGGGAGCGGTGTGAGCTTCAATGACCTCGCCCCGCTCCCTAACGGTCGCGGCTCGTTTATTTGGCTCGTCCGTCGTGGCCGGCTGCTTGCCGAACGCCTGGAGCAATAACAGACACGCCCCACACACCAAACAGCTATCAGCGATATTAAAGACCGGCCAATCGAACATATAGTTCCAGTGCAGGAAGTCGCGGACGCCGTTGAAGACAACACGGTCGTAAAGGTTGCCGAGCGTACCGCCCAAAATCAGGCCGAGCGCGGTGCAGACCCACAGGTCGCCCGCGGTGCCGGGCCGGAAGCTCCAATAGACGATCGCCGCAGCCGCCAGCAGGCTGACCAGGGCGAAACCCCAGTTGGCAAGCGTTTCGTAGTCACGGCCCAGGCCGAACAGAGCGCCCTGATTGATGTGCGGAATGAAGTCGCCGGCCTCGACCGGCTCCTTAGTGTAGCGCGTCTCCAGCGCGAAACCTGTATGCGGCGTCGCCTGGAACACCCAGTACGTATGGTTGTCCACCCGCGCCAGCCAAGCGAACACGCTGTATTTCGACGCTTGGTCCGCGCACAAGCCAGCCAGCGCCAAAACCCACAATACCACGCGATAATGTTTCATATCTGAAGCCGTCTTCAGGAACTTTGTTGGGCCTTTCGGGCACACGCGACGCAGTGGCGAGCGTAAGGCAACGCGTGCAAGCGAGCCTTGGGGATGGGCTTCTGGCACTCTTCGCAGAGGCCGAAGGTTTCCTGCCGAATGCGCTCCAGCGCCTCGCCGATCTCCTCCAGCACATTCTCCTGATTCTTCAGCAGGCTGAGCGTGAATTCCTGTTCAAAATTATCCGTGGCCACGTCTGCCATATCAACAGGCGCGCGCGAGGCGGCGCCAGTCTTGGCGCCGTTGGCGCCGAGGGCTTCGTCGGCCAAATGCGCCGCGTCGCCGCGCATCCGCGTGCTGAGCGCCAGGAGCGTTTCCCGAAACGTCGCCATCTCAGGCTTGGTCATTGCGATCCCCGAAGGTGTGAGCCTTGCTTCCCCGTCCGTTCCGAACCCTCACCATAGCCAACGCCCAAAATTCCGTCAAGGAGCGCGGATGCCGTGCAGCCCGCTGGATCGCCGGCCCTATACCCGCCGATAGGATGCGCGGCAAGAGCGCATTGCGGATGAAAACCGTTTAGCCGTTTAGCCGTTTAGCCGCGACCCCCCGGGGGGGGGGGGGG